>NZ_JBFTJT010000014.1:0-137099 GCF_056395565.1 Paenarthrobacter sp. 10L412
GTCCTGACCCCGGCCGACTACGTGAACCACATCGACAAGTGGAACTTCACCGTTCCCTTCGTCTGTGGCGCCACCAACCTCGGTGAGGCCCTGCGCCGCATCAACGAAGGCGCGGCGATGATCCGTTCCAAGGGCGAAGCCGGCACCGGTGACGTTTCCAACGCCACCGGCCACATGCGCAAGATCCGTTCCGAGATCGCCAAGCTCGCAGCCCTCCCCGAGGACGAGCTGTATGTCGCGGCCAAGGAACTGCAGGCCCCGTACGAGCTGGTCAAGGAAGTCGCCGCGACGGGCAAGCTCCCGGTGGTGCTGTTCACCGCCGGCGGCATCGCGACCCCGGCTGATGCTGCGATGATGATGCAGCTCGGTGCCGACGGCGTCTTTGTTGGCTCGGGCATCTTCAAGTCCGGCAACCCCGCAGAGCGCGCTGCCGCCGTCGTGAAGGCGACCGCCTACTACGATGATCCCGACGTCATCGCCAAGGTCTCCCGCGGCCTGGGCGAAGCCATGGTCGGCATCAACGTCGACGAAATCCCCCAGCCCCACCGCCTCTCAGAGCGCGGCTGGTAAGTTTCGTAGGACGCCCACCGTTCCGTTTTGCGACCTGAGAAAGGAACCGATCGTGGTTCACAAAGTAAAAGCTGTCATCGCCAAGGAAAAGAACGCTCCGGTTACCTTGGAGACCATCCTTGTACCGGATCCAGGGCCGGGTGAGGCGTTGGTGGATCTCCTCACCTGCGGTGTGTGCCACACCGATCTGCACTACCAGCAGGGTGGCATCTCGGACGATTTCCCGTTCCTTCTTGGCCACGAGGCCACCGGCGTGGTCAGCGCGGTGGGCCCGGATGTCACGGAAGTCGCCCCAGGCGACAGGGTCATCCTGAACTGGAGGGCGGTGTGCGGTCAATGTCGTGCCTGCGCCAAGGGCCAGCCGCAGTATTGCTTCAACACCCACAACGCCACCCAGAAAATGACGCTGGAGGACGGCACTGAGCTTTCGCCGGCACTGGGAATCGGCGCCTTCGCCGAGAAGACCCTCGTTGCCGCGGGCCAATGCACCAAGGTGGATGATTCGGTGGATCCCGCCGCAGTAGGTCTGCTGGGATGCGGCGTGATGGCCGGCATCGGCGCGGCCATCAATACCGGTGAGGTCAAGCGTGGCGAATCCGTCGCCGTCATCGGGTGCGGCGGCGTCGGTATTGCCGCGATCGCCGGCGCCAAGCTGGCCGGCGCCACCACCATCATTGCCGTGGACATCGATGCCAACAAGGTGGACATGGCCAAGTCCCTGGGAGCCACCCACGGAGTGAACTCCAGCCTTGAGGATCCGGTAGAAGCCATCCGGGCCCTGACGGGAGGCAACGGCGCAGACCTGGTGATTGACGCCGTCGGACGTCCCGAAACTTACAAGCAGGCTTTCTATGCCCGCGACCTCGCAGGCCGCGTTGTCCTGGTTGGTGTTCCTTCGCCCACCGCCACCCTCGAGTTGCCGCTGCTGGATGTCTTCGGCCGCGGCGGTTCCTTGAAGTCCTCCTGGTACGGCGACTGCCTGCCTTCCCGCGACTTCCCGATGCTGGTGGAGCACTACAAGCAAGGCAACCTGAACCTGGACGCCTTCGTGACAGAACGCATCACGATCGACCAGGTGGAGGAAGCCTTCGCCCGGATGCAGGAGGGCAAAGTCCTTCGCTCCGTAGTGGAAATCGAGCCGGCGGTGGCGCTCTGATGGCCGTCACCGTACAGAACCGGGTCACCTCCGGAACGTTTTCGCTCGACGGCGGCACGTGGGACGTGGACAACAACGTCTGGATTGTTGGGGATGACCAGGAATGCGTCATCATCGATGCCCCGCACGATGCCCAGGCCATCATCGAGCAGGTGCAGGGCCGCAAAGTCCTGGCCATCCTGCTGACCCACGCCCACAACGATCACATTGGGGCCGTGCGGGAGGTTGCTGACGCCGTTGAAGCGCCTATCTACCTGCATCCCGAGGACCTGGTGTTGTGGGAACAGGTCTATCCGGACACCACGCCGGACAAGTACCTCAGCGACGGCGATGTTTTCACCGTTGCGGGAGCTGAATTGCGGGCCATCCACACGCCGGGCCACTCACCCGGTTCCACCTGCTTCCTGCTTGAAGAGCAGGACACGGTCTTCACCGGAGACACCTTGTTCAACGGTGGTCCGGGAGCAACCGGGCGGTCCTACAGCGATTACCCCACCATCCTGGCATCCATCAGGGAACGGCTCCTGACCCTGCCCGCCCACACTGTGGTGCGCACCGGGCATGGGGACAACACCACCATCGGAGCCGAGCGCGAGACGCTGGCCCTTCTAAAGCAGGACTAAGCAGCCGACTACCGGAGTCCCGCACTGTGCGCCAAAGCGATGGCCTCAGTGCGGGACCGGACGTCGAGCTTCCGGAAGAGGTTCCGGATATGAAATTTCACAGTATTTTCGCTGACGTTGAGTTCAGCTGCGATGGCCCGGTTACGTTGGCCTGCCGCCAGTAATTGAAGGACTTCCAGCTCCCTTGCCGCAAGGCCCCATGCCGCGACATCCCCCGCCGGCGCTGACGGCGGATCCAGCGGCAGCACAACCGAGATGTCGGCTCCCCAGCCCTGCATGACGTCCAGGCTCATCCTGCCGTTAACGGCTTGCACGCGTTGGCGCAAGCGTTCGATGTTGGGAGCCTCGGGGGATAGCTCGCCCCTGCCATCGTCACGGACATTGATGAGCAGGTTCTCGCCATCGCAGTCCCACTGTGCCCGGACACGATGCACGTCGGGTTGCTCGGCGATGGCCAGGACCAGGCCTCGAACCACGGCGCGGGCGGCGTGGGCTACTTCGCCCGGCAGAGCCCTGCCGTTCGCAGGCGGTTCAATGAACTGGATATCGATGTTGCTGAAGTGCATCAGCGGCCGGAGGTCCTCGCGAAGCCTTTCGAACGCCGTGCTGACCGGTTCCTCCACAAGATCGCTGGTGCGGTCGTTGAGGGTTCGCAGGCTGATGAGCGCCTTGACGGTCATGTCGGTCACGGCCGTCCTGGCTGCGTGGTCGTCCATGGAGTTGGATCTCAAGGCCGCGAGCACAGTTTCCAAGGTGGTGGAGTGCTGATCCACCAGCTCGGCAGTTACGCGGATCCGCTCCGCTGATGCGGCGCGGGACTCCAGAAGGTACGACGGCGGCGCGTCGGAGACCTTCTCCTGGATACGGGCCGCTGTGAGCCGCCAAAGGTAGGAGAGGACACGCTCCGCATCTTCTGCCTGGCCTTCTGCAGGATCCGTCAGGACCAGGAGGGCGTTGCTCGGTGTATAGCCCAAGGCCAGTACCGCCCGCTCTTTTCCCGCTACAACAGCCGTGCCTCGCCATGGGCCCTCATCCGGAATCGCGGCCCGTACACGGTCCAGTTCCGGGATGGAAACCCTGCTGACAATGCTTTCCTCGCCCGCCTTCTTTTGCGGCCGGCCCGTGCAGTCCTCGGTAAAGATCACCAGGGCGCTGGACTTGATGAAGGGTGCAAGGGCAGTACGCAGGCTCTCTGCAATACGCATCAGGGGTGCCTGCGCGATATCTGCGACTGCGTCCAGAAGCTGCCACGGAAGGGTCCCGGTATCCGGGCGGCGTTTGCTATCGGTCAGCTGGGTCATGGATGCAGCCTAGCCGTAACGTGAGCCAGCGCGCCAACGTTAACTACCCAAAAGGGTGGTATGAACTGCTCGTTTTCGGCGTTCCGCCTACCCGAACTGCCCGGAAGACTTGTCTATAGGCCCGAAAGGCTTGACCACCTATCCACGAAGGAGTGAATGTGAACGTCACCGCAGAAACAGCAACTGCCACGAGCGCGGACGTAGCCGGCAATGTATCCCTGATCCTCGGCGAAGTCGCTGACACTACTTCCGGCATTGACTACGCTCAGTTGGCCCGTCTTGCCGACAGGATCAAGGGGGCCGGCCGTGTGTTCCTTGCAGGAGCCGGACGCAGCGGCCTGGTCCTCAGGATGGCGGCCATGAGGCTGATGCACCTGGGCCTGACCGTCCACGTCGCCGGTGACACCACCACGCCAGCCATCAGTTCCGGAGACCTCCTGGTGGTCGCGTCCGGTTCAGGTACGACGTCCGGTGTGGTCAAAGCTGCCCAAACCGCACTTGAAGCAGGCGCACAGGTTGCTGCGATCACCACCAATGCCTCCTCACCCTTGGCGGGGCTGGCAGACGCGTTGGTGATTATCCCGGCGGCCCAAAAGACGGACCACGGTTCAAACATTTCGCGCCAGTACTCCGGCAGCCTCTTTGAGCAGGCGCTGTTCCTCGCCACGGAGTCGGTTTTCCAGACCCTCTGGGACGCCGCCGACGAACCCGCTGAACAGCTCTGGCTGCGTCACGCCAACCTTGAATAGGCCTGAGTTAGCTGCTCAGTTGAGCTAGCTGGCTGGGGCCGACTCCAACTCACCAACACAACCCACAAGAAAGTAAGAACACTATGAAACTTCAAGTCGCACTGGACCTCCTCACCATCGAGGCAGCCCTGGAACTGGCCGGCAAAGTAGCCGAGCACGTTGACATCATCGAGCTGGGCACGCCGCTGATCAAGGCAGAGGGCCTCTCCGCAGTAACGGCGATCAAGGAAGCACACCCCACCAAGATCGTCTTCGCCGACATGAAGACCATGGATGCTGGAGAACTCGAAGCCGACATCGCCTTCAAGGCCGGTGCCGACCTCGTCTCAGTGCTCGGAACGGCAGATGACTCCACCATTGCAGGTGCCGTCAAGGCAGCCCAGACCCGCAACAAGGGCATCGTGGTTGACCTGATCGGCGTTGCTGACAAGGTCACCCGTGCAAAGGAAGCCCGCGCTCTGGGCGCCAAGTTCATCGAGTTCCACGCTGGCCTGGACGAGCAAGCCCAGCCTGGCTTCGACCTTCGCGGACTCCTTAACGCCGGTGAAGAAGCCCGTGTACCGTTCTCGGTTGCAGGCGGCGTCAACCTCTCCACCATCCAGGCAGTGCAGCTGGCCGGTGCCGACGTAGCCGTGGCCGGCAGCGCCATCTACAGTGCCCTTGACCCGGAACTGGCTGCCAAGGAACTCAAAGCCGCCATCCAGTAAGGCCTGTTACCACCTCACGCAACCCGCTTGATGCAGCCGCCCGGAAAGTACCCTTTCAAAGGTACTTTCCGGGCGCCTCGCTTTGTGTGCCTCACTTTTTCGGACGTCAGGTTTCCGGGCTCCGAAGGTGCGCCTGTTCCAGCAGCTCCGTGAGCCAAGGCCGCTGCGCATGGCGGAACGTCAACCCCTCCGGGAGGCCTTGGACCGTGGGCTTCGAGCCGACAATGTCGATGGTGATGCGGCCACTTCCCATGGGGGCGTTGCCGATGTGGAGGTCTCCGAAGGACGGCGGCAAAACGGGGTCCAGCCAGACGCCGCCCAACGAAATGTGGGCGTCGTAGCGCATGAGGCCCATGACCAGTTGAATGGGCGTTGTGGCAGCCCATGCCTGGGGTGAGCAGGCGGTTGGGTAAGGAACGGGTTCGCTGAACTGTTTCCGGTCGAAGCCGCAGAAGAGTTCCGGGAGCCGGCCACCTGAATACTGGGCGGCTTCCAGCAAGGCTGTGGCAATCCGTTGTGCTTCTTCCACAAATCCGTACCGCAGCAGCCCTTGGACGATCAACGCATTGTCGTGCGGCCAGACTGAGCCGTTGTGGTAGCTGGCCGGGTTGTAGGCGCCCATGTTGCTGGCCAACGTCCGGATTCCCCATCCACTGAACATTTCCGGGGACATCAGGTGCTCCACGACAGAGGGGGCCTTGTCCTCATCCATCAAGCCAAACCACATGGAGTGGCCCATGTTTGAGGCGCATGCGTCCACAGGCCGCTTGTCGCGGTCCAACGCGACGGCATAATAGCCCTTGTCCGGAAGCCAAAACTCTTCGTTGAACTTCTGCTTGAGGCGATCCGCGCGTTCCTGAAGCTCTGCAGCCAAGGTGAGGTCGCCGGCGTCGTACGCCATCCACGCCCGCGACGTATAGGCGCCGTGCACGTACGCCTGGACTTCGCACAGCGCCAAGGGAGGTTCAGCAAGGGTGCCATCGGCAAAGTTGATGCCGTCCCAGGAATCCTTCCATCCTTGGTTGATGAGCCCGTGCTCGTTGGGCCGCGCGTACTCCACAAAACCATCGCCGTCCCGGTCGCCGTAATCGCGGATCCACTCAAGGGCGCGGTCAGCGTTGGGCAGGAGGGCGGAGATAGTGTCCTTGGAGAATCCCCAGCGGCTGACCGATCCCAGGACAACCACGAAGAGTGGGGTTGCATCAACGCTGCCGTAGTACGCGGACTTTCTGCCGAGAGCGAGGCCGCTGGAGACGTCGAGCCTCACCTCATGCAGGATCTTGCCCGGTTCTTCCTCGCTGATCGGATCCACCACTGTTCCCTGGCGATCGGCCAACGTTCGCAGCGTGCCCAGGGCCAGTGACGGGTCCACCGGCAGGGCCATTTCCGAAGCCCACAGCGAGTCACGGCCAAACAACGTCATGAACCACGGCGCGCCGGCAGCAACCACTACCCTGTCCGGATGTTCCGGGTCCTGGATCCGGAGGGCGCCCAGGTCCTCATAGCTGCGGCGGAGCGTGCTTTCGATGGAGTGGTTGCTGATCTGCAATGCAGGGATCCTGGCCACCCACTCCTGCCTGCGCCTATCGCTGGGGGAGAGCTCACCCTGGCTTGGATGGGCGAACGGCACCGGCGTCCCGGCTCCATCAACGGTGGGCACCACGCTCACGCGGGTACTCCAGCTCCCAAAAGGCGGAATTTTAGCGGTGAAGCCCAAAGCCTTTGCTCCCGCACCCGCACCTTCGGCCTGGATCACGACGCTTTTTCGGAAACCCTCCCACTTGCCGCGAATTTCCAGGGAATTGCCCTCAGGAAGCCGGGTTTCAGTCCAATGACGGGTAATCCTGGCCTCCTTTACCTCAAAAAGGTCCGCGAAGTCAGACTCGACCGTCAGCAGGATTCGGCAATCCGCCGCGTTGGTGGAGTAGTTCCGGACCGTAATCTTCTCCAGGATTCCGGCTCCTACCTCGCGCAGGCGCTCCACCAGCAGCGGACTGTCCGCATATCCATCGGAACGCGGCACCCGGCAGGCAAAGAGCGCACGGTAAGGTTCCTTGGTCTCCGCCGCCAGTGGCTCAAGTGGTTGTCCGTTGACCGTCAATTCCCATTTGGACAGGATCCGGGTGTCCAGATGGAAGACACCCTGGGGTAGCTCCGGGCGGATGTCTCCGTTGGCAGCAGAAATGCAGAATGATGAGCCTTCCACCAGCGTGACCGTACCGGAACCAAGGGGCCCGGCGGCAGTATCGGCGTTCCATCCAGCCACGTCTGTGCCTCCAATCAGGGCGGAACGATGCCCCACACAAACCGTTGCACGGCTCGCCTGGATGCCGAGGCAGCCCGTATGTGTGGACGTATCCGAAGCTACGCCGATGCGGCGGTGGGCACCAGAGGCGCAAAGGTTCGATTGACGCTGTCGCCGCAGCGAATGCAATGCAGAGTTAACCTACTTTCCGGTACAGGCGAACCTCAGGAGGACTATAGTGGGTGAACAGGACATTCGCTGATGCAGCCCGGCGGCCCGTTTTTTCTTCCGCCACCGGAGGCCCCGCAATGACCGACACCCAAATCAGTAGTTTTCTGAGTGACTGTGTGGTGTTTGATGACGACACCGAGGAGGGTCTGGATTTTGACACCCTCTACGGCCTCTACATCAGTTGGTGCGTCCTCGGACGCAAAGTGCCCATTCCTGATTCCGCTTTTAGGACCGCCCTTGAACTTGAAGGATTGCGCGCCAGGAAAGATCATGGCCAGCGTCTCTACCCCGGCCTGAACATGGTGGGCCCCGCAGCCAGGGACTACGTGTTGAACAGTGTCCCCGTCTGGACGGAAACCGACACCACGGTCCCTGCGTTGACCCAAATAGATGAGGACTCGGTTCCTTCCTTGAGGTAACCCCCTGAGTTCCGGAATTGTTGTACAGCTGATGCCCTTAGGATGCCTTCCTCGGGGCATCAGCTGTATACACAGACTCGAAAGAGAGTAGTAATTTGAAGCCGTCCATCGTCTGGTTCCGCGACGACCTGAGGGTCAGGGACAACCCTGCCTTGCGTGCCGCCGTCGATGATGGCGCGGCGGTGGCCCTCTACGTCCTGGACGAAGAATCGCCCGGTATCCGCCCCCACGGCGGTGCCGCGCGGTGGTGGCTGCACTACTCGCTGGCGGCACTGCGGGACGATCTCGCGGCGCTCGGAATACCGCTGCTGCTGCGTTGGGGACCGGCCGCCCCGATGGTTCAGGAGATCACGACGACGATCGGCGCCGGCGCGCTGTTCTGGAACCGCCGTTACGGCCCTGCGGAGCGGACGGTCGACGCCGGGATCAAGACGTGGGCTCGTGAGGCCGGCATGCATGTGGAGAGTTTTCAGGCGTCCCTGCTTCATGAGCCGTGGGAAGTCACCACCAAGACGGGCGGGCAGTACAAGGTTTTCACCCCTTTCTGGCGGACCGTCTCAGCGCAGGACTTCCGGGACCCGTTGGCTGTGCCGGACGAAGGGCGAAGCTACGCTGGCGAACTCCCTGCGTACGATTCGCTGGAGTCATGGCACCTGCTGCCCACCACCCCGGACTGGTCCGCAGGGTTGCGGGAGGCGTGGACGCCCGGATCGGCTGCCGGACACCAACGGCTCAAGCAATTCGTGGCGGATGGACTCACCAATTACAGCGAAGGCCGAAATCGCCCGGATATCGATGGCAGCAGTTGCCTCTCGCCTTATCTGCGGTGGGGTGAGCTCAGCCCCTTTGAGGTATGGCATGCGCTGGCTTCCAACAGATCGGAAAGCACAAGTATTTTCGCTTCCGAGCTCGGCTGGCGCGAATTCTGTTGGCACCAGTACTTCCACAACCCGGAACTCGCCACAGCGAACCTGCGCAAGGAGTTTGACCGCTTCCCGTGGGCTTGGCCCGATAGAGACGGTCACGAGTCTGCAGCCGGGGAGCTCCGCGCCTGGCAGCGGGGCCGCACCGGTTTCCCCATGGTGGACGCCGGGCAGCGGCAACTCTGGCAAACAGGGTGGATGCACAACCGGGTGAGGATGGTCGCGGCGAGCTTCCTGGTGAAAAACCTCGGCATCCATTGGCAACTCGGCGAGCAGTGGTTCTGGGACACCCTTGTGGACGCTGACCCGGCGTCCAACCCTGCCAACTGGCAGTGGGTGGCGGGCTCAGGGGCGGACGCTTCGCCGTTCTTCAGGATCTTCAATCCCCAAGCCCAACGCCTCAAATTCGATCCCCAGGGCAAGTACATAGCCCGCTGGATCCAGGAGTTCGGCACGCCGGATTATCCGGAGGAAATCGTGGATCTCAAGACCACCCGGCAGGATGCCCTGGAGGCCTACAAGGGACTCAAAGAGGTGCACTAGCTACTGCCCGCTGATGAACAGGGCAGGAAAAACGTCCTCTGGAAATTAGTAGGAAGTCCGAGTATATTCGGTTCAGAGATGACTTGGACCACAGTCGCTGAGGCGTTCCGGCCGATTACTGGAGCCAGCCGCACGGCAGTCATTCAACGATGCAAAGGAGCATTCCACCATGGTGCGCGAGCTTTCACACTACGTAGACGGCCAGAGGATCGACGGCACGTCCGGTCGGTTCAGCGATGTCTACGATCCCTGCACGGGCGAAGTGCAGGCGCGGCTTCCGCTGGCCAACGCGGACGAGGTCCGCAACGCGATCGCAAATGCCGAGAAGGGCCAGCTCGAATGGGCGGCCATGAACCCGCAGCGCCGGGGACGCATCCTGCTGAAGTTCGTGGATCTGGTCAACGAGAACATGGACGAGCTCGCCCAGCTCCTGTCCTCCGAGCACGGCAAAACGCTTGCCGATGCCAAGGGAGACATCCAGCGCGGCATCGAGGTAGTCGAATTCTCCGCAGGGGCGCCACACCTGCTCAAGGGTGAGTTCTCGGACAACGCGGGGCAGGGCATTGACGTGCACTCACTGCGCCAACCGCTGGGCGTGGTTGCCGGTATTACGCCGTTCAACTTCCCAGCCATGATCCCCCTCTGGAAGTCGGGCCCCGCGCTCGCAGCCGGCAATGCCTTCATCCTTAAGCCCTCGGAACGGGATCCCTCCGTTCCGCTGCGGCTCGCCGAGTTGTACAGCGAAGCCGGTGTTCCCAATGGCGTCTTCAACGTGATCAACGGTGACAAAGAAGCCGTCGACGCCTTGCTTGAGGATCCGCGCGTCAAAGCCATTGGCTTCGTTGGATCCACACCGATCGCCCAATACATCTACGCCACGGCGGCGGCACACGGGAAGCGTGCCCAGTGCTTCGGCGGGGCGAAGAACCACATGGTGATCATGCCCGACGCCGATCTGGACATGGCTGCCGACGCCCTGATTGGTGCCGGCTACGGCTCCGCCGGCGAACGGTGCATGGCGATCTCGGTTGCAGTTCCCGTCGGCCAGGAAACCGCGGACGCGTTGGTGGCCAAGCTGACCGAACGTGTGAAGGACCTGAAGGTGGGCCACAGCCTGGACAAGGACGCTGACTTTGGGCCAGTGGTTGCTGCCTCGGCGAAGGAACGGATCGAAGGTTACATCCAGTCCGGCGTGGACGAAGGTGCAACCCTGGTCACCGATGGTCGCGGGCTCACCGTTGAAGGCTATGACGGCGGCTTCTGGGTTGGCCCCACGCTCTTCGACAATGTCACCAAGGACATGAAGATCTACAAGGAAGAGATCTTCGGCCCGGTTCTCAGCGTGCTGCGCGCGGCTGACTATGACGAGGCGCTCAGGCTCTGCAGCGAGCACGAGTTTGGCAACGGCGTCGCAATTTTCACCCGCGACGGCGACTCCGCCCGCGACTTCGCCAGCCGAGTAGAGGTAGGCATGGTGGGCATCAACGTGCCCATCCCAGTGCCGATCGCTTATTACACGTTCGGCGGCTGGAAGGCCTCCGGCTTCGGCGACCTGAACCAGCACGGCGCCGACGCCTTCCGCTTCTACACCAAGACCAAAACCGTGACGTCGCGGTGGCCCTCCGGCATTCGCCAGGGCGCCAGCTTCATCATGCCGGCAGGCAGCTGATGGGGGCTTTGGACACAGAAGAAGTTCTTTTCCAGCGCCGCGGCCACCTTGGCATCGTGACGCTCAACCGGCCCCAGGCAGTCAACGCCCTCAGCGCGGGAATGGTGAAAGCCATGCTCCAGCAGTTGGCTGCCTGGGCTGATGACGACGCCGTGGCAACCGTCCTGGTGCACGGCGCTGGCGACCGTGGGCTGTGCGCCGGCGGAGACATTGTGGCCATCTATAAGGACATGTTGCAGGGCGGAACGGAAACGGCGGAGTTCTGGGCCGACGAGTACCGGCTGAACTCGCTCATTGCCCGTTACCCCAAGCCCTATGTCGCCTTCATGGACGGGTTGGTGCTGGGCGGCGGCGTCGGGGTTTCGGCGCACGGCTCGGTGCGCATCGTCACTGAGCGGACGCGCACAGGCATGCCTGAGACCACCATTGGGTTCGTGCCCGACGTCGGCGGCACCCTTTTGCTGTCCCGCTCGCCCGGGGAGACAGGAACCCACGCGGCCCTGACCGGCGCCCACCTCACCGGGGCGGACGCCTTGTTCCTTGGGCTCGCGGACCACTTCGTGCCGTCCGAAAGCCTCCCTGCTTTGGCGGAGGCGCTGGAAAGCTCGACGGCGGAGGACGCCGTCGGGCGCTTTGCCCAAGCCGCGCCGGACTCGCCCCTGGCCGCCCAGCAGGAGTGGATCAATGCCGCCTACGCGCAGGACGACCCGGAGGAGATCGTACGGAGTTTGCGCTCGCTGGGGGATTCGTCGCCGGAGGCAGCTTCCGCGGCCGACACCATTGAGACGAAGTCGCCCACATCTGTGAAGGTCACTTTGGCATCCCTGCGACGCGTGCGGGGAATGTCGCTGGAGGAAGCACTGGACCAGGAGTACCGGGTGGGATTGCGCTGCCTGGCCGGGCCCGATTTTCGGGAGGGGATCCGGGCACAGGTAGTGGACAAGGACCGGAACCCTCAGTGGAAACCGCCCACGTTGTCCGAGGTGCGCGAGTCCGACGTCGAGGCCTACTTTGCGCCGCTCGGTGAGCGGGAGTTGGGGCTCGCAGTTAACCAGTTGAAGGAGACGATATGACAGAGAACGCAGCATCGGCAACGGGACTCATCGCTTTCCTCGGACTCGGCCATATGGGCGGGCCCATGGCCGCCAATCTGATCAAAGCCGGGCACGAGGTGATCGGCTATGACCCTGTGCCGGCGGCCGTCGAGGCAGCCAAGGCCCACGGGATTCCCATGGCGTCCACCGCACAGGAAGCCGTGGATGGTGCCGCCGTGGTGTTGACCATGTTGCCCAGCGGCAAGCACGTGCTGGACGCGTACCGCGGTGTTGACGGGCCCGGACTGTTGTCAGTTGCCGCGCCGGATACCTTGTTCCTGGATTGCTCCACGATCAATGTTGACGAGGCCCGGGAGGCCGCTGTCATTGCCTTGGAAGCGGGCCACCGTTCCGTGGATGCGCCGGTTTCCGGGGGCGTTGTGGGTGCCGAGGCCGGCACCCTGACTTTTATGGTGGGCGCCTTGCCGGAAGATTTTGAGACCGTCCAGCCCATCCTGGAACTCATGGGCAAGAGGATCGTGCACTGTGGCGATCACGGTGCAGGGCAAGCAGCCAAGGTCTGCAACAACATGATCCTGGGTGTGTCCATGATTGCTGTCGCAGAGGCCTTCGTGCTCGGCGAGAAACTTGGACTCACGCACCAGGCACTGTTTGATGTCGCTTCCAACGCTTCCGGTCAGTGTTGGGCCCTCACCACCAACTGTCCTGTTCCCGGTCCCGTCCCCACCAGCCCGGCCAACCGCGACTACCAGCCCGGTTTTGCGGGGGCACTGATGGCCAAGGACTTGAGGCTGGCCGTAAATGCGTTGGAAAGCACTGGAGTTGCAGGAGAAATGGGGCCGTTGGCATCCCGGATCTACGATGCCTACGCCGCTGGCGAGGGTGCCGGACGTGACTTCTCAGGCATCATCACGGACATACGCGACAAGTCTGCGTGAGAGGTTGGAACTGAACTTATGACGATTTTGGCGGAGAGGGAGAGCATGACGGAGCAGTACGGGAACATCCTGGTGGAACGCCGGGGCCGCGTTGGGTTGGTGACCTTGAACCGGCCGCAGGCGCTGAACGCGCTGAACACGGCACTCATGAACGAACTTGTGGATGCAGTCACCGCAATGGACACCGATCCTGATATCGGCGCCGTGGTCATCACGGGATCCGCCAAGGCGTTCGCGGCGGGGGCCGACATCAAGGAGATGTCCTCCAAGAGCTACATGGAAATGTATGCGGCCGATTGGTTCCGCCGTTGGGAGGACCTCACGCGACTCCGCATCCCCGTCATTGCCGCGGTCTCCGGCTTTGCCTTGGGCGGGGGCTGCGAATTGGCGATGATGGCGGACTTCATCATTGCCGGGGACAACGCCAAGTTCGGCCAACCGGAGATCAACTTGGGTGTCATCCCCGGAATGGGCGGCTCCCAGCGGCTCACCCGTGCCGTGGGTAAGGCCAAGGCGATGGACATGGTCCTCACGGGCCGATTCATGGACGCCGAGGAAGCTGAACGCTCAGGCCTTGTCTCCAGGATTGTCCCCGCAGCTGAAGTCATTGACGAGGCCGTGAAAGCCGCCGAAGTCATCGCTTCCAAGTCCAAGCCCGCAGCCATGGTGGCCAAGGAAGCCGTCAATGCCGCGTTTGAAATGGGCCTGGCACAGGGAGTGCTCTTCGAACGGCGGGTGTTCCACTCACTGTTCGCCACTGAGGACCAGAAGGAAGGCATGGCCGCGTTCAGCGAGAAGCGGCAGCCCGAGTTCAAGCACCGGTAGTTGATTGGCCCCATCCTTCGTTGTGAGGCCCGCTTTGCGCCCATGACGCGACGCGTAGCGCGCAAAGCAGGCCCCGCAACGTAGTTTTGGGATGCACGAGGATAGACTCGTTGGCACCGACAAATGGGGAGAGAACATGTCAACGGAGATCGTTCAAACCGGCCAAACGGAAGCATCCGTCCAACCGATCAACCGCCAGGCCATCGTCGCAGCAGCGATGGCAGTGCTGGCCCTCGTTGGTCTGTTCTTCGCGGGGATGGCCGTCATCGCAATTTTCGTTGTGGGCGCAGGTCACGTGGCCCTCAACCAGATCCAGCAACGTGGAGAACGCGGACGGCCCTTCGCGATTGGTGCACTTGTTGTTGGCTATGGCATCGGCCTGCTGTCCTTGGCCTCAGCCCTCATCTTCGCGTTCACTTCCGCTATTCACTAACGCTTTCTCCGTCACTACCCGGTAGTTGCCCCCTCTTAAAGAAGGGATAGCCAGGCAACGAGGTGGGGACATGATGACGGCTCGGTTCTGCGATAACGATGACTGTTTGGATGAGTGGCACTGGACACAACTCGGGGAGTTTCCTGAGCCATGCCCGGAGCAGGCTGAGGAGGCGCCCCTTACTGCGGATCTACCCCTAAGCCAGGACGTCTGACGGAGCGACGTCTGACGGGACGACGTCTGACGGGACCAGGGCCGCATCGAAGAACGCCCGTTCCAACCGGACGGCTACGGCGAACGTCTTTGCGACACGGCTGCGGTCTTCCGGGGATACAGGTTCGACGGCGTTGAACTCGTCGCATAGCCAGGTCACCCAGGCGTTGTACTCGGGATTGTTGTGCAGGCGGATCCACTCCGAATGTTTCGGTGCGGCCGGCCATGAGGCAGGATCCCCGGCTCGCGCGGCCCAGTCCCCGTACAGCCATTCGGCAACAAGGAGGACGGCCAGGACGTCCGGGTAGGAGCGGGTAGCCAAGGCGCTGCGCATGAGGGCGTCGAAGTCGCGGGTCACGATTCCAAGTGCGGGTGCGCTCCTGTCAGCCTCCGGAACGTCCAGTTCGTTGAAACAATCCTGGAAGTACGAGTTCTCGTCCGAGGCGAATGCGCCCAGTACCCGCGCGAACACCAGCCGGGAAGGCAGCGACGGAGCTGAAGCCACTGCTTGTCCGAGGAGCGCTGTGAAGGCGTCGCAGAACTGGTAATCCTGCACAAGGTAGCGCCGCAGGTCGTCATCGGAAAGGCTCCCGCTGAGCAACTGATCCACGAACGGATGATTGACGGCTGCGTCCCAATCATTGATGCACTCGTGCTTGAGTTCTTCGGCAAAGCCCACGTGTTTCCTCCTGAAGTGTCAGCAACGCACCCTAGCAGCCGGTGGCGACTTCGGACAGTACGACGCCGGCCGGGCAGTCAGACTGACTACCCGGCCGGCGTCGCTGTTCCTTGGGCTATGTGGCCCGTTCAGCAGAGTCTCCCGCTCCTTTCCGCGCGCATCGGGTCCGGCCAGTTGCCGACGAAGTCGGGCCAAAAGCCGATGTCCCGGCTGGCGGATGCCTTTGCGTGGGTGCGGACGGGGACCTGGATCTTGCGAAGCATGAGTGCCTCCTGACTAATGGATATGCCTGCGTCGGTTGTCGCAGGTGGTGGTGCCTGCCAAAGCAGGAGCCACCGCATTAGTCAGGTCGGGACCCTGGATCGTACGAAGGTTGTGGTGCTGCGCTTCGCTGGGGGTCCACGACAGGTCCAGCTCGAGGCGGCGGCAATGGTGAGAGGACCTCCGGAATGTCCGACGCCCCGGGGGCGGAAGCGCTTGAGCCGCGGGCTCCTGATGAGCCCGCAGCACTTGGCGTCAAGGCTGGATGAAGCGGCGGGTCCGGAACGGGATTCACTGGACCGGGCATCACGGCGGGCGGAATGCCCACTGGATCATGCATGGACAACGGCAGGGGGAGGCTGATGCCTCCGAGCAGAGGAGCTCCGGCTTGCGTGGACTGGAGTACGACGGCGAGCGGCAGCGTGGGAGCGCCTGCCGGGGAGGTAGTGGCTTCCCGGAGGGTCGGCACCGCAGGCGGAGCGACGTCGAGCGGGGTTGGCGACTGATTCGGCAGCGGGTCCGGTAGGGGGCCTGGCAGCGGAGGAAGCGGGTCCGGTAGGGGGCCGGGCAACCCCGGCACATCGGGCAAGCCAGGCAGCGCGGGCACTGGAAGAATGTCAGGTACTTCGGGCAGGAGGCCCGGGACATCCTCCACTGGAAGTAGCCCCTGTACCTCGGGCACCACGACGTCGAGGGGAGCCTCCGGGACAGTCACAGACGGAAGAGCGGGAACTGAGGGAACAGTTGGCACGGCGGGAACAGTTGGAACTGCGGGAACCGCCGGAACCTCCGGCAGCGGGTCCAGAGTGGAAACCACTGAGTCCACGGTGTCAGCCACAGGCGTGAGGGACGTCTCCGAACTCTGCGTGAGCGCCGTTGTACCGCCAGGAAGCGGAAGAATGTCCGTCGCTGCTGAGGAAGGTCCGGCCAGCCATATCATCCACGAAGTTGACCCCAGCGCGGCCAAGAGGAAAGGGCGCAGAAGTACGCTGCGGCGTTGTCCTCTTAGGCGTTGTCCCGGGTCCTTGGCCATGGCTCCACCCCCAACTGCGGCAATGGAACTTTAGGATACGCTCGCAAGCGCCGTGAGTCACTCCTCCGTGAAATCTCCGGCATCCCTGCGGAAGGTGCCCAGGACGCGGATGAGGTGATCGACGTCGTCGGCTCCGAAGCCCGAGTTGCCGAAGACCTCGGAGTTAAGAGCCGCCGTCGCCTTCTTCGCCAGGGTGCGGCCTTCGGCGGTGAGTTCGATCAGGGTGGTCCGTCCGTCGGTTGGGTGCGGGGAACGTGCCACCAGGCCGGCCTTTTCCAGACGGTCGACGGCGTTGGTTACCGAGGTAGGGTGCACCTGCAGGAGCGCACTCGCCTTGTTCATGGGGAGTGCGCCGCTGCGGGCGAAACTCAGCAGCGCGAGGAGTTCGTAGCGTGCGAACGTCAGTCCGAACGGTTTGAGGACCGTCTCGATGCGCGCAAGCAGGATCTGCTGGGTGCGCATGATCGCGGTGATGGCAGCCATGGGCGCGGCAACATCGCCCCAACCATGCCTTTCCCAGTTGCGTTGGGCGTCGGCGATGGGGTCGCGGGGGAGTGGGGTGCCCATGGGCCTCCTTCTTTGCTCGGGTGGCTAGTCTTTCAGATTCGGGAACTCTTCTTCGGTGTACTCCAGGCCGAGACCTGCCGGCAGCGGTCCACTACCGTGCCGTGCCACTTCTGTGCCGCGAAGTTCCACACGCCTGATCTTGCCTGAAATGGTCTTGGGCAGTTCGCCGAATTCGAGTCGCCGGATGCGCTTGAAGGGCGCCAAGTGCTCGCGGCAGTATCGCAAGATGTCCTCGGCGACGGCGGGTCCGGGTTCGTAGCCGGCGGCGAGCACCACGAACGCTTTCGGCACTGACAGCTTCACGGGGTCCGGAGAAGGCACGACGGCGGCCTCCGCCACTGCGGGGTGTTCGATCAGTACGCTTTCGAGTTCGAAGGGCGACAAACGGTAGTCGGAGGATTTGAAGACGTCGTCGTCCCGGCCCACATACGTGATGACGCCGTCGGCGTCCCTGCTGGCCATGTCGCCGGTGTGGTAGTAACCGTCGCGGAAGGCTTCTGCTGTTTTCGCTTCGTCGCCGAAGTAGCTCTTCATGAGCCCCACGGGGCGAGGGTCCAAGCGCAGGCACAGTTCGCCGTCGTCGGCTTCCTTGCCGGTGAGTGGATCGACCAGGACGACGTCGTACCCGGGCAGCGGCCGGCCCATGGAACCGATCTTCACCGGCTGTCCCGGCGTGTTAGCGATCTGGACGGTGGATTCGGTCTGGCCGAAACCGTCGCGGATAGTGACGCCCCACGCTTCCTCCACCTGGCCGATGACCTCGGCGTTCAGCGGTTCGCCGGCGGACACTACCTTGTGTGGCGGCGAGGTCAGTTGCGCGAGGTCCGCCTGGATGAGCATGCGCCAGACGGTGGGCGGTGCACAGAAACTCGTGACTCCTTCGCGGCCCATTTGGTCCATGAGGGCGGCCGCATTGAAGCGTTCGTAGTTGTAGATGAAGACGCAGGCCTCGGCGATCCAGGGTGTGAAGACGTTGGACCAGGCGTGCTTGGCCCAACCGGGGGAGGCGACGTTGAGGTGCACGTCGCCGGGTTCAAGGCCGATCCAGTACATCGTGGAAAGGTGGCCCACGGGGTAGGAGGTGTGGGTGTGCTCCACGAGCTTGGCGCGCGACGTGGTGCCGGACGTGAAGTACAGCAGCATCGTCTCGTCGGCTTTGGTGGGGGCGTCGGGCGTGAACTCCTGCGGAGCGGAGAAGGAATCTGCGTACTGCCTGGCCTCCGCGTTGGCGTGTTCCCCGCCGATCTCGATCAGCGTGTAATCGCCCTCGACGCCGGTGAACTTGCCGATGTTGGCGCTACCCACGGCCACCCAATTGGCACCGCCCCGTTCTACCCGGTCCTGCAGATCGCGGGCACCCATGAGGGTGGTGGTGGGGATCATGACAATGCCCAGCTTGATGCCGGCAAGCATGAGCTCCCAGAGCTCCACTTGGTTGCCGAGCATGATGATCATGTGGTCCCCGCGCTTGACGCCCTCGCTGCGCAGCCAGTTGGCGAGTTGGGAGGACCGCTGCGAAAGGTCCGCAAACGTGCGCCGGGTGGAACTGCCGTCCTGCTCAACGATGACCAGTGCCGGCTTGTTTCCCCGTTCCGGATCCGCAGCGATCTGGTCGAACCAGTCCAGGGCGAAGTTGAACTCGTCAAAACGTGGCCATTCGAATTCCGCGTGCGCCTGCTTGTAGTCCTCGCGCAGTTCCAGCAGCCGGTCACGGGCCGCACGGAAGTCTTCTGTGACTGTCATAGTCCGCCTTTCGCTGGGGATTACTGTCTCGGCGCCATCGCCGAGCATCCCGCCTAGTGGTCCACATCACCTTGCAATATACTAGGACATCCAAGGGTTTGGAAGAGCCTGCGTTGGACATGACGAAGGGGTCAAATGCTCGACGAAAAAGCAGCTGCCGGCACCGTTACCAGCGGCGAACCGAAACAGAAAGTCCTCCCTCCTTATCCGGAGGCGGACCTAATGCATGTAGTTGACCTGCTTCCTGCGGGGGAGCGGGCGCGGTACGCGGAGGTACGGGAGTTCCTCCAAACGCGGATCCGCGCTGCCAGCATCGAATACTGGAACCGCGAAGAGTTCCCGTTCGGGCTCTTGGCCGAGATGGCCAAATATGGGCTCGGCGGGCTGCAGACCGACGGCTCCTCCAAGCTGTTCAAGGGCCTCATGTACACGGAGATCGCCCGGGCAGACGTGTCGCTTTCCGCACTCGTGGGCATCCACAACGAGCTCATTGTCGGCATGATCCATGAGCTGGGCTCTCCCGAACAAAAACGGAAGTGGCTGCCCGGGCTGGAGGCCTTCACCCAGTTGGGCGCCTTCGCGCTCACGGAACCGGACCATGGCTCGGACATCGCCGGAGGACTCTCGACGACGGCGCGACGCGACGGCGGCGAATGGGTCATCAACGGCGCCAAGCGCTGGATTGGGGCCGGCACGATTGCCGACTTCGCCCTGGTGTGGGCCCGTGATGTGTCTGATCACCAGATCAAGGGCTTCATTGTGGAGACGGACCGGGCAGGTTACTCGGCCACCAAGATCACCAACAAGATCGGCCTCCGCATCATGCAGAATGCGGACATCACGCTGGACGACGTCCGGATTCCTGTGGAAAACATGCTGCCCGGTGCCACGGCGTTCTCGCGGGCCAATGACCTGTTGCGGGATTCGCGGGCCTGGGTTGGTTGGCAAGCTGCAGGCATCCAGCTTGCGGCCTTCGATATCGCCCGCTCCTACGCGCTGGAACGCAAGCAGTTCGGCAAGGAATTGGCCAGGTTCCAGCTCATCCAGCAGCAACTTGCGGACATCCTGGGCAATGCCAATGCCTCGCTGTCCTTGATGGTGGAACTGGCACGCATCCAGCAGGCCGGGAAGCTGGAAATGGTGCAGGCCGCGATGTGCAAAGCAACCACAACGCGCTTGGCGCGCTCGTCCGTGGCTATGGGCCGATCGCTGATGGGCGGAAACGGCATCACCACGGATTACGAGATGGGCAAGCTCTTCGGCGACGCCGAGATCCTGTACACCTACGAAGGCAGCTACGAGATCAACTCCATGATCGTGGCCAGGGCGGTAACGGGAAAGTCGGCGTTCGTCTAAGACGACAAAGAGGGCATCTCTTCGCCGGTGGAACGCTGGCGAAGAGATGCCCTCTTGTTGGAAACTGCTATGAACTTTGGGTTAGGACCTGGACGGGCTCCGGGGAGGCAGGCTCCGTCGATGCCGGCTCCGGGGAGGCTGGTTCGGGGG
This sequence comes from Paenarthrobacter sp. 10L412, assembly GCF_056395565.1. Taxonomy (NCBI): domain Bacteria; kingdom Bacillati; phylum Actinomycetota; class Actinomycetes; order Micrococcales; family Micrococcaceae; genus Paenarthrobacter; species Paenarthrobacter sp. 10L412. The sequence goes on from NZ_JBFTJT010000014.1 coordinate 20,390, forward strand.
AGGGGGCCGCGGCTGCGTGCTCGGCCAGGACTCCCGTCCGGTGCCTGATACGGAGGCGGTAGAGAAGTGTTCCGCCGATAATCACCGCAGCAACGAACATGACGCCGCCCCATTGCAGATACCACTCGAAGGGCGGCACAGAGTTGTAAATCTCCGGCCGTGGCCAAATCAGGTTCAGCGTCATCGCGCCGCCCCAAAGCACTGCCAGGATGTTCACGGGCAGTCCCCATTTGCCGAGACTGAATCCTGGTTCTGACCCGTCGTCCTTCAGGGGCCACTTCTTCAGGAAGCGGCGCCGCAGCATCGGCACCGTGACCAGCAGGTAGGAGAGGTAAATCAGGACGATGCTGATGCTGGAGAGAATGGTGAAGATGGCCGGCTGGGAGATGTTGACGATCAGCGGAATCACTGCCACTACGCCGATAACGATGGCAGCGACTGTCGGGGTTTTGCGGGTAGGGTGCACTTTGCTGAGCTGGCGGCTGAAGGGAAGGTTGTTGTCCCTGGCCATGGCGAACATCATCCGGATAGCTGCTGCGTGTACGGCCAGGGTGCAGACCACTACGGCCACGACGATGCAAACCAGGAATGCCTTGCCGAAGGGGCCGCCCAGCACGGAAAGCACGATGTACTGGAGTCCGCCATCGGCAGCTCCGAGCTTGGGATCGGAAAGATCGGGTGCGGCCAGGATGCCGCCCAGGAGGAGGAGTCCTCCCAAAAGGAAGGACGCCGTAACGGCACGCAGAATGGCCTTGGGGGCCGTGCGCTTGGGGTCCTTGGTTTCTTCGCCCAGGGAGCTTGCTGTGTCGAATCCGTACATGACGTAGCCGGAGGCCATGGCGGCAATCATGAACACCCCGAAGAAGCCCAGAGGATGTCCTTCGCCAAATCCGGCAGTATCCAGGAGGACTTCCGGTCCGCGGACGGAATGCCATATCAGCGCCGCGATCAGCAGGACGGCCGCAACCAGTTCCACGAACACGCCCACGCTGTTGATCATGGTCATGAGTTTCACGCCGAAAGCGTTGATGAGCGTGGAAATGCCGATCATGATGCTGGCAAGGATGACGCCGTTGACGGCGAAGTCGTAAGGGCCTGCTCCATCGCCCACCAGTTGGAAGCCACTCCAGATCTGCGGCAACGTGATTTGAAGGGCCAAGGCAACGGAACCCAGAGCCATGATCGAGGAAATGAGGAGCAACCAGCCTGCCAGCCAGGCCCACGTTCCGCTTGAGAGCCGTTTGGCCCAGTTGTAGACCGATCCCGCCACCGGGTAGCGGCCGGCCAGTTCCGCAAAGCACAGGGCCACCATCAGCTGGCCGACGAAGACGATGGGCCATGACCACGCGTAGGCGGGCCCGGCCGTGGAAAAGCCGAAGTAAAAGAGTTGAAAAACGCCGGTGAGGATGGAGATGTAACTGACGCCGGCGGCGAAGCTGGCGAACTTGCCGATGCTGCGGTCAAGGGTTTGGGCGTAGCCAAACTCGTCCATGCCGCTTGCATCGCTCTTGCGTGGTCCTAATTTGCTGGGTTCTGACATTCGAACTCCTAACTCAGACGTGCACCGAATGGTGATGACCTGCGGCCGCCATTGGTCGCAGTCGAAATCAAAGGGCCGGGCACCACTGTGTGCCTGACGGCTGTTTCCCCCATTGTTGTAACGGGGCTGGCTGGGCCTTCGATGTGGTCGAAGTCCAGGCCATGCCCGCCAAGCCGCAACCGTATAGGTGTGGCGTGGGTCATAAGACGAGGTTAGTTCAGATTGAACAGGCGTTCAAGACTTGTTTATGAACAAATGTTCAAGAATAATGCAAGTGCCCTTGCCCGGCTTCAGCGCTCGCGGGCACTGAAATGTGGGCATGGAAACGTGGGCACTGAAACGCCGGTGGGGGCGCTGGGTGCACCCTCCACCAGTGTTTTCAGTGGCAATCACCTGCTCAGGCGGGGGTCAAGCTGAAGTCCGCCTCCGCCGTCGTGGTTTCATCCGTCCGGCTGGCCTTGATGAGGTCCGCGCACCGCTCGCCAATCATCATGACGGTGATGTTGGGGTTCACGGTGACGTGTTCCGGCATGACGGAGGCATCGGCAACGCGCAGGCCTGCAACGCCCTTGACCCGCAACTCGGGATCCAGCGGTGACATGTCATCGTCCACGGGACCCATCCGGACAGTGCCGACGGGGTGGTAAACCGTGTTGTGCGTCTTGCGGATGTAATCCTGCAGTTCCTCGTCCGTCCGTGCCTCGATACCAGGGGAGAGCTCCCGACCGGCCCATTCAGCCATGGCCGGCTGCGCGGCGATTTCCCGGGCCTTGCGGATACCGGCAACCATGACGCGCATGTCGTGGCCCTCCGGATCCGTGAAGTAGCGGGGGTCGACCATGGGCTTGTCGCGGAAGTCCCGGCTGCGCAGCCGGACTGTCCCGCGGGAACGGGCATGGGTGACGTTCGGCGTGAGGCTGAAGCCATTCTCCGTGGTGGGGTAGCCGTACCGAAGGGTGTTCATGTCGAACGGGACAGAGCCGTAATGCATCATCAGGTCCGGGCGGTCCAAACCCTCTTCGGTGGGGGTGAAGATGCCAATCTCCCACCACTGGGTGGAGGTCTGGACCATCGGCTGCTTGGCCTCGAACTGCACCACGCCTTCCGGGTGGTCCTGCAGGTGCTCGCCGACGCCGGGGGAGTCGACCACCACGTCGATGCCGTGCGCGGCCAGATGCGCGGCCGGGCCGATGCCGGAGAGCATGAGGAGCTTGGGGGAGTCGATGGCGCCGGTGGACAGGATGACCTCGCGATGCGCTGTGAGCCGGTGGGTCCGGCCGAAGGCCGAGTCAACGACGTCGACGCCGGTGCAGCGCTTATCTGCGTCGAACACCAGTTGGCGGGCACGCAGGCCGGTCAGCAGCGTGAAGTTTTCACGATCGATGATGGGGTGGATGTAGGAGACGGAGCTGGAGGAACGCGTCCCGTCCGAGCGGCGGTTGATCTGGAAGAAGTTGGCGCCGTTGATCACAGTGCTGCCGTCATTGAACTTTGCGCGGGGGATGCCGGCCTGCTCGCAGGCGTCAAGGAGCGCGACGCCGGTGGGATCCGTCGGGGGCACGTTCATCAGGTGCACGGGTCCCGAGTCGCCATGGTGGGGAGCATCCGGGCCCGCGTCCTCATTGGTTTCCAGCCGCTGGTATAGAGGCCAGGCGGCAGCAGCGTTCCAACCGGTGGCGCCGTACTTTGACTCCCACTCGTCCAGGTCTTCGCGAGGAGCCCAGAATGCGATGCAGGAGTTGTGGCTGGAGCAGCCGCCCATGACTTTGGCGCGGGCGTGGCGCATGAAGGAGTTGCCGTTCTCCTGCGGTTCCACCGGGTAGTCCCAGTCATAGCCCGACTCCAGCAGTTCCATCCACCGGTCAAGCTGCAGGATCTCGGGGAGGCCGCGGTCATCCGGACCAGCTTCAACCAGCGCCACGGTAACGGAAGGATCCTCGCTCAGTCGGGCGGCTACAGCGGCTCCGGCAGAGCCGCCGCCGATGACGACGTAGTCGAACCCTCGGTCATTGAGGTTCTCGATGTTGTCGGTGTGCATCTATTTCTCCTTGCTGCGGTCAGCGAACCAGCCGGTTACCTGCGGGTTGGTGTTCTGGTAGATGTGCTTGGCTTCCTGGTATTCAGCGAGTCCGGTGGGACCGAGCTCGCGGCCGACGCCGGACTGGCCGAAGCCGCCCCATTCGGCCTGTGGAAGGTAGGGGTGGTAGTCGTTGATCCAAACGGTGCCGTGCCGCAGCCGGCCTGCTACCCGCTGCGCCTTGCCTGCATCCTGGGTCCAGACGGCGCCGGCCAGCCCGTAGATGGTGTCGTTCGCGGTGGCTACGGCTTCGTCTTCAGTGCGGAAGGTTTCCACCGTTACAACCGGGCCGAAGGCTTCGTCGATGACAACGGACATTCCCCGTTGGACGCGGTCCAGAATGGTCGGCTGGTAGTAATAACCGGCGTCGTACTTCTCCCCTTCAGGGGCCGCGCCACCACAACGCAACCGCGCACCTTCCGCCACGCCACGCTGGACGTAGGCATCCACCTTCTCGCGGTGGGCTGCGGAAATCAGCGGTCCGGTTTCGGCGGACTCATCGAACGGGCCGCCGAGGCGGATGTCCTCTGCCCTGCGGACCAGCTCGTCGACGAAGCGCTCGGCGATGGATTCCTCCACCACCAGCCGCGCCCCAGCGGAGCAGACCTGGCCTGAGTGCACAAAGGCGCCGTTCAACGCATTGTCGACGGCGGCGTCGAAGTCAGCGTCAGCAAACACGACGTTGGGGTTCTTGCCGCCGAGCTCCAGCGCCACCTTTTTAACCGTGCCGGATGCAGCCGCGGCAATACGCTTGCCGGTTTCCAGGCCGCCCGTAAAGGAGACCAGGTCAATGTCAGGGTGCTCCGAAAGGGGTGCGCCCGCTTTGGCGCCAGGGCCTGTCACGAGGTTGGCGACGCCGTCCGGCAGGCCAAGGTCCTTGAGCAACTGCATGGCAAGGATTGCCGTGGACGGGGTCAGTTCGGCGGGCTTGAGGACGAAGGTGCAGCCAGCGGCCAAGGCGGGAGCGATCTTCCACGCAGCCTGCAGCAGCGGGTAGTTCCACGGCGTGATCAAGCCGCAGACGCCAACGGGTTCGTAGACGATTTTGCTGGCGACGGCGTTGTCCCCGGCATCGACCACGCGGCCCGCCGACTGTCCGGCGAGCCTTCCGAAGTATTCGAAGCAGGCAGCGATGTCGTCAATGTCGATACGGCTTTCGATGATCCGCTTGCCGGTGTCCAGCGATTCGGCACGGGCGAACTTCTCCCGGCGTTCGCGCAGTTCAGCGGCGACCTTCAGCAGGAACGCGCCACGTTCAGGTGCGGGGACTGAAGACCAGACGCCCGAGTCAAAGGCCGCACGAGCGGCAGAAATGGCACGCTCGGCATCTTCGCGGCCAGCCTCGGACACTGTGGCGACCAGTTCGCCGTCGGCCGGGTTGTGGATTTGACGGACCGCGCCGGACGCAGCCGGCTCCCACGAGCCGTTGATGAAAAGAGTGGATGCGGAATCGGAGAATGTGGCTTGGGTCATACTTTGCAGATTAGTGCATCTTGAACATCTGTTCAAGAGTCAGTATGAACAAATGTTCAAGATTGCGGGATGCGCGTTCCGGGGTGACCAGGCACTGCCACTGCCCTTCCGGGGCGGACAACAACGGCGCCCTACCGTTGCCGGAAGGGCGCCGTCGTCGTCCGAAGGGGCTATTCGTAGAATTCGATGCGTGGCTCTCCGACCACGCCACCGCGTTTCATGGCTTCCTGGAGTTCGGGATTGGCGAAGAAGGCCTGGGCCTTCTCTACTGAGTCAAAATAATGCAGCACGAGCACGGTGTCGGGGTCGTCCGCCTTCCGGTGGAATGATTCCTGAGTAACGCCGCCCGCGGCCTGAAGATCGGCAACGCTTTTATAGACGTCATGCCATGCACCAAAATCAGCCACTTTGTGTGTAACAACGGACAGTGCCATGGACTTCTCCTTAAGGTGGTGTAGCTCAAAACCCGGGGCGGCGGGGGCCGGCGTCCCGCGTCAGGCTCTGCGAGCCATTCGCAACGCTAGACCGGCCCAGATACTCGGTCAATAGACCCGCATACTGTCCGGCTACTGCTGGTTCAACCACTCCTCAAAGCGGGTGTTATAAATGGTCGCTTCGCTGCCGGGAAGCAGCTCGCCATCCTGGAGCATGGCATTGAAGTAGCGCGCGCTGGGGTCAGTGACAACCTCGCGGGGGTCGCCACGGAAGCTGAGGCCCTTGCGGATGAGCTCATCGAGACCGAACTGCTCGGGACCGGCGACCTCAACGGTGGCGTTTCGTGGACTTCCGACTGCCGTACGGGCAACAGCGGTGGCCACGTCCTCAGCGGCCATGGGCTGGATCAGGGCGGGTGACAGACGAACAGTGTTTCCGTCAGTCGCGGCCTGGGCGATGCTCTTGACGAACTCGAAAAACTGCGTCGCGTGAACAATCGAATACGGAACGCCCGATTCCTTGATGAGCTTTTCCTGAGCGATTTTCGCCCGGAAGTAGCCACTCTCAAGCAGGCGCTCCGTGCCCACGACCGACAGCGCGACATGGTGCCCAACGCCGGCCTCCTTCTCCGCGGCGAGCTGGTTGCGGGTGGAGGTGGTAAAGAAATCGAGCACAGCCGCATCTTCAAACGAGGGCGAGTTCGACACATCGACTACAGTGTCGGCTCCCTGCAAGACATCCGCGAGGCCCTCGCCCGTGAGCGTGTTCACCCCCGAGTCAGGGGAAGCGGCCACTGCTTCGTGTCCATGTTCGCTGAGTTTGCTGACCAGTTTCGAGCCGATCAGGCCAGTGCCGCCGATAACTACGATCTTCATGATCTTTCCTTCCGATAAGTGGCGTGAGGGATGCAGTGACATCCGTCCACCAGGTATGACCGGGTACCAACACAATCTGTGACAGCCTGAGCAAAGAAGGGCCGTGCTACGACGTCACGTTCAGCCATTCCTTGAGGGTGATGTCCCCGATGCGGGACTCACCCAGGGGAACGATGCTTGTCTCTTCGATCGGTATGCCGAAGTAGCCGGCTTGGGTGTCAACAACCACTGGGCGGGGATCATTGTGGGCCTCGAGAACCCGCCCCACGAATTCATTAATTCCTGCGCGCTCAGGGCCTGCCATTTCCAGGACGCCGTCAATCGCTGGCGAGACGGCCGTCTCCGCCACAATGCGGGCAACGTCGGCAGCAGCCATCGGCTGCATCAGGTAATTTGTCGCATAGATCGACCCGTCGCGCATTCCTGCATTGGCGATGATCGGGATGAACTCGAAGAATTGAGTTGCCCGCAGAATCGTGTACGGCACTCCGCCTTCTCTAACAGCTTTCTCCTGCGCGGTTTTTCCGGCGAAGTAGCCGACGTTGATACGGTCGGTTCCAACGACCGACAGTGCCACATGATGCTGCACCCCGGCCCGTTTCCCGGCAGCGAGAAGATTGCTGGATGAAGTGGAGAAGAAGGGAACGACTACCTTCTCGTCGAAATCGGAAGTGTTCGTCAAGTCGACAACCACGTCCGCCCCCACCATCACCTCATCCAATCCATGGCCGGTCACGGAATCCACCCCCGTGGAAGGGGACGCCGCTTTCGCCTCATGGCCCTGACTGCTGAGGATCTCCACAACCTGCTTGCCGATCAGGCCTGTGCCGCCAATTACAACGATCTTCATGATGATCTTTCCCTCCGATGTTGGCTTAGCGGAATGTAGTGCCATTCCGTCCACCAGCTATGACCGGGTACCGGATCAATCTGTGACAGTCAGCCCCCGACGCTGGTCACGCCGGAGAGTTTGTCGGGATTCATGGTCCACAACAGCCGATCAATACCATCGGTAGACGCAGTGAGGGTCACTACCGCAAACACCACCCCGTCCCGGGCCAGTCGTGCGGAGGGCCGGCCGTTGGCCATGAAAGCCTGGGTGTCGACGCCAAGCCAGAAACGCGAGGCGAACGCCTGATAGTACTTGGCGACGCGTTCCCGTCCGACAACGGGGAACTTCGAAGCCCGAACCTTCCCACCGCCGTCGGAGTAACTGACCACATCAGCGGCGAACAGAGCCTCCAACGCCTCCAGGTTGCCGGTTCGCGCAGCAGCCAGGAATGCCTCCAGCAGATTCCGTTGCTCGCTCACGCTCACCTCAGCACGTTTCTCCTCGGCAAGGCGTTTGCGCGCGCGGCTGACCAACTGGCGGGCATTCCCTTCTGTCTGTTGGATGACCTCAGCGATCTGCTCATACGGGTAGTCGAAAGCTTGCCGCAGCACGTACGCTGCACGTTCGGTCGGCGATAACTTTTCCAGTATCAGCAACACCGCAAATTCGAGCGCTTCACCACGCAAGGCACCCAGTTCAGGGTCGGCGCTTGTGTCCACAGGCTCGGGCAGCCAGGGACCAACGTACGTCTCACGACGGACACGTGCCGACTGCCCGACATTGATGGCAAGACGGGTGGCGGTAGTCGCCAGGAAGGCCGGCGCATGCCGAACCAGGCTGCGATCACATGTCTGCCATCGAACCCACGTCTCCTGGACGATGTCTTCCGCCTCGCTGACGCTTCCGAGCATGCGATAGGCGATCCCGAACAATCGAGGACGGACGTCAGCGAAAATTGTCGATGCCGTTTCCAATTCGGCCGCTGACCCCGTGTCGGCATCCATGCGCCCAATATTACTGCTCGAAGAGTTGGACGCTGGCCGTCGAAGCCTGAGCCCAGGTGACCTACGACGGCGGGCGAATCTGGCGGTAAATTGGTATTCCAATTCTTACTCCACACTCACTCGACGAGTTTGTCAGCGGTCGTGACCGGTCGACGCATGTGCTTCGCAATCTCGTGCGATACGGGCGCGATGGCTTCGTGCTCGATGCCACGAGCAGGAGACCAGACAAGATTCACCTGCAAGCTCGAATCAAGATCCGGATAGTCGCTGCGGTTATGACAGCCGCGTGTTTCACGGCGTTCACGGGCAGCTTCGAGCGTCGCACGCGCGGCAAGAGCGGCTGCCTTCAAGTCGAAAGCGTGTGCAAGATCCTGATATCCGGCGATGTCGGGATGCACGCCCACGTCGGTGATGCGGGCCTCAATGTCGTCGAGCTCCGCCAGGCCCTGCTTGAGACCTTCTTCGTTCCGCACAACACCCGCATGCTCGGTCATGGTGTCCCGGATGGCCCGCTGAAGTACGCGGACGTTCTCGCGGCCATTGGCGATGAGCAGGTCATCTATCTCTTTTCGAGCTTCATTCACAGCTTCCGCTGACCGCACGTGTGCAGTTAGGGAGTCTGAATACTCAGCGGCGGCTTTGCCGACGATCCTGCCGAAGACCAGTAGCTCGATCAGCGAGTTGCCTCCCAAACGGTTGGCGCCATGGAGGCCGCTTGAGGCCTCCCCGATTGCGTAGAGACCCGCGACATCCGTGCTGTGATCGTCGGGACGGACCCAGACGCCGCCCATGGAGTAATGCGCTGTTGGTGCGATTTCCATTGGCGTCGTCGTGATGTCGAGCATCTGCAATTCGAGCATGGTCTGATAAACACGCGGCAGGCGACGCATGATGGTCTCCCGCGGCAGATGTGAAATGTCCAGCCACACGCCACCATTGGGCGTGCCGCGGCCCTGTTGAATCTCTGTATAACAAGCCAAAGCCACCCGATCTCTGGTGGAGAGCTCCATGCGCTCTGGATCGTATTTGGCCATGAATCGTTCGCCGAGGGCGTTGGTGAGGATGCCGCCCTCGCCGCGCGCGGCTTCCGAGATGAGCGTTCCTGCAGCATTCTCTGGCTCAAGAATGCCTGAGGGATGGAACTGGACCAACTCGGGGTCGCGGATGCGGCCGCCTGCGAGCACTGCCAGACGGAAGGAATCACCAGTGTTTTCGTCCCGCCGGCTGGACGTGCGTCGCCAGATGCGGGTGTGCCCTCCGGCAGCGAGGACCACGGCGTCGGCATGGATCCGATAGTGCGTCCCGTCGGAGAGTCGGAAGCCATAGGCGCCGAAGACCCTGCCCTCGGTGACGAGGATGCGCGTGATGTAAACATCGTCCAATATCGGTACGTCGAGCTCCGCGGCGCGATTCACAAGCGTGCGCTGAATTTCGAGCCCCGTATAGTCGCCGCTGAACGCCGTCCGGCGGAACGTATGAGCACCGAAGAAACGCTGGCTGATCCGTCCATCTTCCTCGCGGGCGAACGGCATGCCATAGCGTTCCAAGTCGCTGATACCCTGCGCGGCCCCCTTGGTGACGATCTCCACGATCTCAGGGTTCGCAAGATCGTAGCTCTCCAGGATTGTGTCGGCGGCGTGCTGCTGCCAACTGTCATCCGCATCCATTGTGCCGAGAGCGGCGTTGATGCCTCCCGCGGCGAGCGACGTGTGGGCGTCAGTTCTGGGCCTTTTGCCGACAGCGAGCACATCTACACCCAGCTCGGCCAGTTCGATGGCCGCGCGGAGTCCGGCGCCTCCCGTGCCAATGACGAGCACCGACGTCGACACGAGCAGTTCCTGAGGCTTCATCACTACATTCCATTCACTCGGGATATCTGAAGTTAAGATTCCTTGAGGCGCGCGCCGGTATGTCACCTTGGATTTCTTTGGCGCAGCAAGTCCTCCGGTCTCGTCACCAACTAAGACCGGACAGCCCTCGGATTTGTGACAGAAGAAACGACATCTCGTTCCGGGCGTTAGCTGTCCTCGGCCCGTGCTGCCCTCTTCAACTCAGCGATCCTCAGCCGTAAGAAGATGATGGTCAGGACCAGGGCGTACACGGCCAGGACGGACACCGCGATCACGAAGACCGCGTAAAGGATCCCGAGGATTCCGAAGGCTGGACTTAAATTCACTACTACCCCCAATAGTCGTTGAGCCCCAATGCTACGCAAACCACCAGCGATTCCCATGGAGGCGGGAAGCCTAGGTTCTTTGTCATCCAAGCTCGGCTCGGCGGCGAGCCTCGGCTCCGTACTCTGACCAACCGCCTGCGTAGAGACGGCCGCGGCCGAGTCCTGCATGCTCCAGGGCGAGAAGGTTGTGGCAGGCCGTGACGCCCGATCCACAGTAAGAGACGACGGCGTTCGCATCTTCGATCCCAACCTTCGCAAACGCTCGTCGGACCTCGGCGATCGGGCGCAGGCGTCCATCAGGGGCGAGGTTTCCACGGCACGGGACGTTCACTGCGCCGGGGATGTGTCCGGCTTGGGGGTCGGTGGGCAGTTGGAGGCTTCCGTCGAAGCGGTCGGCATTGCGGGCGTCGACGATGATCCCGGCAACCCCTGCCGTGATGTCCTCGAGCTGGGTGAGATGCGCCTCCAGCCACGGAGAGGGCGTGAAGGTCGCGGGTGTCGGCGTCGCGGGCTTCGTCTCCAGCGGTCCCGTCCACGCGGCAATCCCGCCGTCGAGCAACGCCGCCCGGTGCCCGAGCGCACGCAGCATCCACACGAGCCGCGCGGCGATGACTCCTCCGGCGTCGTCATAGGCGACGACGGTCGTGTCGTCGCCAATTCCCAGAGAGGACATTCCCTGTGCGAACACTTCAGGGTCGGGGAGCGGGTTCAGCCCCTGTGGTCCCGAACTCCCAGACAGCCATGAATCCAGGTCCACGAACACCGCATCCGGAAGGTGGCCGCCGTCGTACGCTTCACGGCCCGAGGCGCCGTCGAGGTACCACCGAACATCAGCGGTGACAACGTTGCTTCGGTGCGCGTGGAGCCAGGCGGCATCAACAAAGGGCGGAAGGTCCTCTTGGGTTATCCGGCTGTCATCCATACAGTGCAGGCTAAAGGACGCGTCCACTATTCGAGCAAAAACGTCTCACTATGCGGTCCTTAGCTGAGCGGGTACTCGCGCTGGACCTTGGCGACTTTGGGGTCGTTCTCGTCCGCTCCGTAGTCGGAGTTTCGCGTGATGTCCTTTCCGTCGGGGAGCTTCATCGCACGGAAGACCAGCGACAGGACAACGGCAACGATCAGGTTGATCGCGAAGGCCACGACGGCGATGTAGACCTGCACGTTGGTGCCGGGGATGGCAGCGATGGAGCCACCGAAATTGGCCTTCGTCACCGGATTCACCACGTTGTAAGCCGCAACGGTTCCGTAGATGATTCCGGCTACCCAGCCTGCGAAGAGCGCCCAGCGATGGAACCAGCGGGTGTAAAGTCCTGCCACGATCGCCGGGAATGTCTGCAGGATCCAGATACCGCCGAGAAGCTGCATGTTGATTGCGGCAGACTGGTCCATTGCGATGACGAAGATCAGTGCCCCGAACTTCACCACGAGCGAGGCGATCTTGGAGACCTTCGCTTCCTGCCGCGGGTCGGCGTCGGGCTTTATCAGGTCGCGGTAGATATTGCGGGTAAACAAGTTGGCAGCTGCGATCGACATGATGGCTGCTGGGACCAGCGCGCCGATCGCGATGGCGGCCAAGGCGACCCCCGCAAACCACGCGGGGAAGTTGTCCAGGAACAACTGCGGAACCACTAGCTGCGGATTGACGGCACCGTTGAGGTCAACGGGCTTGGTGCCCGCCGCGATGGCCGCGTAGCCAAGGAGGGCAAGGAATCCCAGCATCAGCGAGTACAACGGAAGCACTGCCGCATTCTTGCGGATCGTGTTCCTGCTCTTGGTCGCCAGGACGCCGGTCACCGAGTGCGGGTACATGAACAGCGCCATGGCCGAGCCAAGCGCTAGTGTTCAATATGCCGAGTAGCTGGCCGCGCCTGGGATAAAGACGCCAGCCGGTTTGCCTGTAGCGGGACTGACGGCGTCGAGTTTCGTCTGGGCAGCGCCGAAGATGTTGTCCCAGCCCCCGAACTTGATCGGCATATAGATCACCGCGACGATGACGGCCAGATAGATCAAAAGATCCTTCACGACGGCGATAAGCGCCGGGGCGCGCAGGCCCGAGGTGTACGTGTAGGCGGCCAGGACCACGAAAGCAATGATCAACGGCAAGTCTGTCAACAGTGCATTCTCCGCGCTGCCAAGGCCTAAGACCGTGAGCACGGCTTTGATGCCAACCAATTGCAGCGCGATGTACGGCATGGTCGCGACAATGCCAGTAAGTGCCACGGCAACGGTCAACGCCCTGCTGCCATAGCGACCGCCAACGAAGTCCGCCGGGGTGACGAACCCATGCCGGTGCGAGACCGACCACAGCCGGCTCATCAGCAGGAACACGATCGGGTAAAGCACGATCGTATACGGCACCGCGAAGAAGCCGCTCACTGCTCCCGTGGCCCACATGGCCGCCGGGACTGCCACGAACGTGTACGCCGTGTAGAGGTCGCCACCGAGGAGGAACCACGTCACCCACGTTCCAAAACCGCGGCCACCCAGCCCCCACTCATCGAGGCTGTGCAGGCCGGTCTCTCTGTCCGCACGCCACCGTGCAGCGAAGAAACCCAAAACCGCCACGAGGATGAAGAGAGCGACGACGATGGCGAGCGCGATGCCGTTGACGGGACGATCGCCTGTGGTCTCTACCGGTACGGCGAGCGCGTTCATGGTTCCTGCTCCTCGGCGCGTGCGCTGCGCGCGACAGTGCGGCGGCGCTGATCCTCCTTCGTAACGAGCCGGTAGGAGATGCCTATCAAGCCCGCAGTGATCGGGACCCAGAGCATTTGGTACCAGTAGAAGAATGGCATACCGAACAGCCGGGGCTTATCAATTGCGTACGCCGGGACGAACAAGGGAACCAGAACGGAGATGGCTAGCAGGATTCCGGCCGCAATATACGGACCGGGTCTTGCTGGCCCGCGAGTCGGCAGATCGGGAGTTGACATCGACGCCTCCTTATAGAGACGGCCCCCGGATCGGGATGGGCTCCCGGGACGTGCCGGTGGCCAGTCGGGCCATGAATACACCCATATTCAGAATAGATTCTGGACTAATTCTTTGACAGGTAAGGCCCTTTATTTTCGTCTGTCCGGTGCGGAACAGCGCGATCCTAGCCACTTTGACGGCGTCCGTTGCCGGCAACTGTCAATTCCCAACGCCGGCCATTGACTGACACACTGAGTGAATGCTGACTCAGGACGAGGTGCTCAAAGCTGCTGTAGAAAGGGCCGACGCCCTTGCGCGACGTGACGGAGAATCTTTGATTCGTCTGCTGCACCCCAAGTTTTGCTGGATCTCGCATCAAGGCGAGCGGTTCGACCGCGATACATACGTTCGATCAAACATCGGCGGTCAGAACAATTGGCACTCGCAAAGCCTCGAACAGCCCGCGATCACGATCTTCTTTACGACCGCTGTCCTGACGTGCATCGCTTCTGACGATGTATCCACGGCGGCCGGCCGGAGGCAAAATCGCATGCCCATGACCCAAGTCTGGATCCAGGAAGAGGACAGAACGCTACTGGTCGCCGGACATGCAGGTCCGCTTCTATAGCCACGCCCAGGGTCAACTATGTTCCGGGTCTAACCGGCATCTTCATCGAGCTCATGGCGACCACGTCGGGCCAGCATATGAGCATCCTGTCGCTGTTCTGCCCATAGGCGATCGATGAGGAGTGAGCGTCCGCCAAGCCGTTCACCTGCCGGTCGGCGCGGGCGCTGTTTGCCAGCATCGGACGGGAGGTGAAGGTGAACCTGGCGGTGCGTGTATGCCGCGCCAAAAAAGGACGGTGCTGGGACGAACATCCGTTGAAAGTTCCTGTTCCACTCGATAACCCAGTGTGGTACGAATGGGACGAGAGCAAGCAACTCTCTTGCAACTTAGGGTTTGTCCGAATATTTGGAAAGGTAAGGACTAAGGTGCTCATACTCGGAGTTGTTCTACTAATCCTTGGTTATATTTTCAACATTGGAATCCTGATAACTATTGGGTGGATTGTGGCTGTTATCGGCCTCATCCTTTTGGTGCTCGGTGCAATCGGACGCCCTCTTGCCGGAAGACGGTACTGGTACTAATCGCGGCCCCGCGCCGCTACAGAGCATCCATCCGCGTTCCCGCTACTCGACGACGGACATCGGCAAGCCGCCCCCATGTACCGACGGCGTGATGCTGTCGAGCTGCCAGCCATCCGCGGTTGCCCGGAACATCGCCGTTTGAGGCAGCGAGTAGCTGGACGGGACGTTGCTTGGTCCATTCGCTGCCGAGGCCTGGTGTTGCTCGGTGAATTCCTTGAAACGGACGCTCGCTTCCGAGCCGGCCACCTCGATTGACTCCACCGTGATCGTCGTCGAAAAGTCCGTGTACCAGAAACCCATCGACTTGAAGCCGGCCTTTGACCTCGCCACCACTGGAAGGTCCCTCGCCAGCTTTGTCTGGTAGGCCGCCGTCGACTGGACGTCGCTGAGATGCGGCTCCGGGGGAACGTCGAGGGCAGTGCCGTTGCGGTCCTCGACGGCAGCCTGGATGATGCCCGAAAGTTCAGAGGACGACGGGCTGGGCACAGCTGCTGAGGGAGACCCGACCGTGAGCGGCCCGGCAACAGGCTGGCATCCGGAAAGGGCAAACCCAAGCAGCACCGCGATGGCAGCCAGACCGCGCTTCATCACTGCCGGTCGTCGTGACGCGAAGGGGCGAAAGCGATCTGCTCTGTGCGGGCAATGCCTCGCTCGATGGCAGCCTTGTCGATGCCCAGGAGCGTGGTGAGCCACATGCCGTTTTGCACCACGACGATGTCTGCTGCGCGCTCCTTACTCTCATCGGCAGAAAGCTCGGGTTTGGCATTCCCTATGAGTGTGGCGAGCCCGTCCAGATACCGGTCGAACGCCGCAGCGTTGATCCGTGCAAAGTCCTCGTGAGCCTGGGCGAGGGCCCAGAGGTGGAGGCGGAGGGACAGATACGGCGTGGTCAGGAGATCGGGGTCTGCAACGCGCCTAAGTGACTCTCGAAGTTGCTCCTCAGGGGTTGAGGCCGGCTCCGGCTCCACCAACATGAGGTCGTGCTGTTCAATTTGGTGCAGCACCGCACGGATCAAGCTCGACTTGTCTTCGTAGTAGTAGTTCACGAGCCCCAGTGCGACGCCGGCTTCACGCGCCACGGCCCGCATATTGATGCCCGAAATGCCATGGCGGGACAGCAGTTCCAAGGCCGCTTCGAGAATGCGTGTCTGCCTATCGACCTGTTCGCTGGACTTTACGGTGCTTGTACCCATTCGGCCAGACTATTGCCAAACCCGGATCGGCGCATCCTGGCTCCCTAGAGGTTCTCCTCCGCGTAAACCCGGAGGGCATCCCGAACGAACGTTGCTCCGGACTCTCCGCCGTAATTGGCGGCAAATCGAGGGTCCGCAACGTACATTTCGCCGAGGCCTGTGACGTAGCCCTTCACGTCTCCACCGGGAGTGGCGGACGGTGTGCCGGGGATTCCGCGCAGCCATTCGACGTGGCGCCTTGCCAGTTCCTGTGCTTCAGCGCTGTCGGGTGCGATTCCGGACGTGGCGGCGGAGATCCAGTCACTCCCCAGTTTCCGGGAGCGATCCTTCCATTGCTGCTTTTCTTCGGCGCTCATGCCGCGCCACCAGGCGTCACTTGTGGCATAAGCGTCCTTGCCCCAGCGCTGCTCTACCTCGTCCTTGTACTGCGTGTGGTCGAAGCCATCAAACATGTCCTGTGCCATGTACTTTCCATCCCCTTTCAATGTGTCAATGGTTTGCCGCACCGACGCCATCTGTCGCGCCAGGCGGTCCTGCTCTTGCCCAAGCCATTCCAGGTGGCCGCTCAACGCCTTGACGGTGTCGGTCTCCCGGGCAAGCACGTCAGCAATTGCAGGCAAACCCAGTCCAAGCTCCCTGAGCAGGAGGATCCGCTGGAGCTGCACCAAGGCCGGACCGTCGTAATAGCGGTAGCCGTTATGGCCGGTCCGGCTTGGCTTGAGCAGCCCAATGTCGTCGTAGTGACGCAGCGTGCGGCTGGTGGTCCCTGCCATCTTGGCGATTTCCTGGATCGACCAGTCCATGTGTCCTCCGTCCTGGCCCTCTCGTTCCTGGCTTGTCCTTTGACAGTAATGGTTGACGTTACGTCAAGGTCAAGGGGGTGGATCGGAGGAATCAGTCGGCCAGGATCAGGTACAGCGCGCGGCGGGTTTCATCGAGCTTCTCGATTGCTGCCCTCCGTTGTTCGTCGGTTGCCGCGGCACGGAACTGGTGGACGACCCCCATGAGTTTCCCGATGCTTTGGTGGAACTCCTGCATGTTTCCATCGGCCTCGGCGTTCCAGGCATTGGCGAGCTCTTCCTCGTGCTCGGCAACGTAGGCGCGGCCATCGTCCGTCAACGTGAATTCTGTCCGACGTCCCTCGCCCACAGCTGTGATGAGCTCTTCATCAACCAGCTGCTGGAGCGTGGGGTAAACAGATCCGGGGCTGGGCCGCCATGTTCCGGACGTCTTTTCTGCAATCGTCCTGATGAGCCCATAGCCGTTGGATGGCGACTCGGCCAGCAAAGACAGGATGGCTGCCCTGACGTCGCCGCGGTTTGCCCGCCGCCCGCCACCGGGACCAAAGCCCCTTGGGCCGAAACCGCCCGGGCCGAAGCCCCCGGGTCCGAAACCAGGTCCGAAACCGCCGGGCCCAAAGCCGGGTCCGCCGTGTCCATGCGGGCCGCGGCGGCCCTTGCCCCGATTGAAGCGGCCTCTTCCCTGGCCGTGTTCGGGGAGTCCGGAGCCATGCTCCGGGAAGGTGTTGTCGTGTTCGTGGATGCCTTTCATAACAGCATCGTCCTTTCGGGATAAGTGTTCGCCGAAGGAGCGTCGGCGATAGTTAACGATATATCGGTAACTATCGCGACGTCAAGAGTCTTAAACGCGAAAGCTGCCCCCGCCCAAAGCGGGCAGGGGCAGCAGGAGAGATGCTACGAGAGGGGAGTGACGTAAGCGCCCGAGATGCCGCCATCCACCAGGAAAGTGGAGGCCGTGATGAAGGAAGCGTCGTCACTCGCAAGGAAAGCGACGGCTGCGGCCAGTTCTTCCGGTTCCGCGAAACGTCCCAGAGGAACATGCACCAACCGCCGTGCTGCCTTCTCGGGATCCTTGGCGAAGAGTTCCTTCAGCAGGGGAGTGTTCACCGGTCCCGGGCAGAGGGCGTTGATGCGAATGCCCTGCCGGGCAAACTCGACGCCGAGTTCCCGGCTCATGGACAGGACGCCACCCTTTGAGGCGCTGTAGGAAATCTGGGATGTTGCGGCTCCCATGACAGCCACGAACGATGCCGTGTTGATGATGGATCCCTTGCCCTGCTCCTGCATGTAAGGAATGGCGTACTTGCAGCAGTAGTAGACGGAGGTCAGGTTCACTTCCTGCACCCTGCGCCAGGCGTCGATTCCGGTGTCCAGGATCGAAGCGTCGTCGGCGGGAGAGATGCCCGCGTTGTTGAAGGCGATGTCCACGCTGCCGTACGTCTCCTTGGTCTGGGCGTAGAGGTTGCGGACTTCTTCTTCACTGGTCACGTCTACTTTGACGAACAGGCCACCTACTTCGCTGGCTGCCGCAATCCCGGAGGTCGGTTCGATGTCGGCGATCACGACGTTGGCGCCCTCGGCTGCCATCCGACGCGCTGTGGCCAGACCGATGCCACTGGCACCGCCCGTGATGACTGCGCTGCGGCCGGCGAGACGGTTGGAAACTACTGCTTGCATTGGTGCTCTCCTTTGAAAAAGTGGAAAAAGATCAGGATGACTGGGTGGAAATGAAGACGTTCTTGACCTCGCTGAAGGCGTCAAGGGCGTCTGGGCCGAGCTCGCGGCCAAGGCCGGACTGCTTGAAGCCGCCGAACGGGGTGGAGTACCGGACGGACGAATGGGAGTTCACGGAGAGGTTGCCCGATTCGACTCCCCGGGCAACGCGCAGTGCCCGGTCCACTTTGGACGTCCAAATGGAGCCGGACAATCCGTACTCGGTGTTGTTGGCGATCCGGATAGCATCTGCTTCGTCATCGAATGGGACCACTGCAACAACCGGGCCGAAGATTTCGTCGGTGAAGGACGGTGCCTTCAGATCCGGTGTGAGCACCGTGGGAGGGAACCAGAAGCCCGGTCCTTCCGGCGCCTTCCCCTGGAAGGCGACCGGGGCGCCGTCGGGCACGAAAGCCGAAACCGTGTCCAACTGCTGGGCCGAGATCAGCGGGCCCATGGTGGTGGATGGATTTGCGGGGTCTCCGACACGCATGCCGAGGACCTCTGGTTCCAACAGTTCCAGGAAGCGCTCGTAGACGCTGCGCTGCACGAGGATCCTGGAACGTGCGCAGCAGTCCTGGCCCGCGTTGTCGAAGGCGCCACCCGGAGCGGCGGCCGCAGCCATCTCAAGATCGGCGTCGTCGAAAATGATGTTGGCGCTCTTGCCTCCCAGCTCCAGCGTCACCCGCTTCACCTGGTCCGCGCAGCCTGCCATGATCTGCTTGCCCACCCCGGTTGAGCCGGTGAACACCACCTTCCTGACCGCCGGATGCGTGACGAACCGCTGGCCGACCACGGAACCCTTGCCCGGAATCACTTGGAAGACGCCCTCAGGAAGCCCCGCTTCAAGAGCCAGTTCACCTAGGCGGATGGCAGTCAGCGGTGTCACCTCCGCCGGTTTGAGCACCACAGTATTGCCTGCGGCCAGTGCGGGCGCGAATCCCCATCCTGCAATGGGCATCGGGAAGTTCCAGGGAACAATGATGCCAACAACGCCCAGCGGCTCGTGGAAGGTCATGTTGACGCCGCCTGCCACAGGAATTTGGCGGCCGAAATGACGTTCCGGCGCGGCGGAGTAGTAATTGAGGACGTCGCGGACGTTGCCCGCTTCCCATCGCGCATTGCCAACGGTGTGGCCCGCGTTGCGCACCTCCAGTTGCGCGAGGTTCTCCAGATCATTGTCGACGGCGGCAGCGAACCGTCGCAGCAGCAACGCCCGGTCCGCGGGGGCCACCGCCCGCCACGTCTCGTAGGCGGCGGCTGCCTTGGCAATGGCGGCATCCGTTTCCGCCACGCCAGCGAGCGGAACGGTCTGGATGACCTCCTCGGTGGCCGGATTGATCACATCAAACACTGTTGCTGTCATGCGGGGGACATCGCTTTCATGGTTGCGGTCTGGTCTGAGCGGTAGCCGGCGGCAGCCTCCACAAAGCCGCGGAACAGCCGGAGATCATTGGGGTTGTGTTCCGGATGGAACTGGACGCCAAGAACCCAGCCGTCCCCGGTGGTTTCGATGGCCTGCACCAGGCCATCGGCCGAGCGGGCTGTCACGCGCAGGGTTTCGGGCACGACGTCCAGGGCCTGGTGGTGGTAACACGGCGAAGTGGCGGAAGCACCCAGGAGGTGGTGAATGAGGCTGCCCGGCGTTGTGTCGAATGCCGCCTCACCATAGACACCGGGTGCTGGCTGACTGTTGCTGCCAGGAATGACATCCGGGATGTGCTGGATCAGCGTTCCGCCCAAAACCACGTTGAGAAGCTGCGCTCCCCGGCAAATCGCGAACAGCGGAAGCTCTCTTTCAAGCGCGGCACGGATGAGCGCTGAGTCATGCTTGTCCCGCAGTGGTTGGGACTTGGTGGTGGGATGCGGTGCCTGGCCGTACAGGGAAGGATCGACGTCGGGACCTCCCACCACAATCAGGCCGTCCACCAGGTCCAGCACGGATTCGTCGGTGCCCAGCGGAGGCAGCAGGATCGGTGTTGCTCCGGCTGCGACCACTGCCTCCACGTACGATCCGGGGAGAATCGCCGCCGTCGTATTCCACACTCCCCAGGAGGCGTCCTGGAGGTAACTGGTGAGCGCGATTCTGGGCTTGTACGGTTGCCCGTAAGTTTCAGAGCCGTTCGAAGCCACGGACCCGCTCCCAATCTGTGATGGCGCTGTCGTAGGCGGTGAGCTCCACGTTGGCGGCGTGGACGTAGTGGTCCACAACGTCGTCACCGAAAGCCTTGCGCGCAATGCTGCTCTCGGCCAGGAGGTCCCGCGCGTCCCGCAAGGTAGTGGGCAGCCGTTCCGCGTCAGATTCGTAGGCGTTGCCCTTGGTGATTGCCGGCAACTTGAGATCGTTCTCGATGCCATGGATGACAGCGGCGATCATCGCAGCCACTGCGAGGTAGGGGTTCACGTCGCCGCCGCCCACGCGGTTCTCAGTGCGGAGGCCCCGGCCGTGGCCCACCACGCGGAGTGCGCAGCTGCGGTTATCCAAACCCCAGGCGATCGCTGTGGGCGCGAAGCTGCCCTCTACGAAACGTTTGTAGGAATTGATGTTCGGTGCCAGGAAATAGGCCAGTTCGCGCAGCGCCGCGAGTTGACCGGCCACGAACCGTTCCATCAGGGGACTGAAGCCGTGTTCGCCGTCGCCCGCCAGCACGGGGTTGCCGTCCAGGTCGGTGAGGCTGAAGTGGATGTGGCAGGAGTTGCCTTCACGCTCGTTGAACTTGGACATGAACGTGATGCTCTTGCCGTGCTGGTCGGCGATTTCCTTGGCGCCGTTCTTGTAAAACGTGTGTTTATCGCAGGCGGCGAGGGCCTCATCGAAGCGGAACGTGATTTCCTGCTGCCCGAGGTTGCATTCGCCCTTGGACGACTCGACCACCAAGCCGGCGCCTTCCATGTTGTTGCGGATGGAGCGGATCACTGGTTCCAACCGGGCTGTGGCAAGGAGCGAGTAGTCCACGTTGTACTGGGTCGACGGCGCGAGGCCCGTGTAGTTCTTCTGCCAGGCCTGGTTGTAGGAGTCATCAAACATCAGGAACTCCAGCTCGGTCCCTGCGTGGGCCCGGTAGCCCAGCTTTTCGAGTCGCTCGATCTGGGCTTTCAGGATCTGCCGTGGTGATGCTGCCACCGGCGTCCGGTCCGTCCACAGGACATCGCACTGCACAATGGCTGTGCCTTCAAGCCATGGAACCCGGCGAAGCGTGGAAACGTCCGGCAGCATCACCATGTCCCCGTAGCCCGTTTCCCAGGACGACATCGCGTAACCGTCCACGGTTTGCATTTCAACATCCACGGCGAGGAGGTAGTTACAGCCCTCGGCGCCGTGGTCCAGAACGTCTTCGAGGAAGGAGCGTGCACCGCAGCGCTTGCCTTGGAGGCGTCCCAGGGCGTCGGTGATGGCGACAATGACAGTATCGATTTCGCCGCTTGCAACGGATTCGCGCAGTTCGTCGACGGTGAGCTGCCGGTTCCGGCTGGACTCTTGGATGTGGGAATTCATGATGTCTCCGCAGTGTGGTTCTGTGAGTGGATGTCAGGTTCTGCTGGCTGCTACTTCAGTTCGGCCTCGGCCATGGCGAGTTGGGCGAACTCTTCTTCGGGTGCGCCCGCCACGATCCGGTGCCTGCTGTAGAGCCAGTAGTAGAGAAGGGCAGCGGCAAAAATCGCTGCCGTGATGGAAGCGGCAAAGACGTCGACGACGAACGTCGCCACGACTGCCACGGCGGACAGGACCAGGGCAATCGACGTCGTGACGATTCCGCCCGGCGTCCTGTAGCCGCGTTCCAGGTTGGGTTCCTTCTTGCGAAGGACGATGTGCGAGAGGTTCAGCAGGACGTAGGAAACCGTCGCGCCGAAGACTGCGATGTTGATGAGCAAGGCACCATCCCGCGTCAGGGCAGCCAGCAGGAAGCCCACCGTGCCCGGGACGATCAATGCCCAGTAAGGGGTGCGCCGCGCGCCGGTCAAGGAGAGCCAGCGGGGCAGGTATCCGGCCCGGGACAGGGCGAACAGCTGCCGTGAGTAGGCGTAAATGATGGAGAAGAAGCTGGCCACCAATCCGGCCAGGCCGGCGTAATTGATGAAGTCGGCCAGGAAAGTGTTGCCGCCGTATGCAATCCGTAGTGCTTCAGGAAGGGGGTTGTCGGATTCGCTCATGGCTTGCGAGCCGGCTGCACCCGGGACCAGGACCAGCATGAGTGCGCCGAAGATGACCAGGATAATGACGGCCACAATGATTCCCCGGGGCATGTCCCGCTTGGGATTGGACGTTTCCTCGGCCGCGAGGGGAACGCCCTCCACTGCCAGGAAGAACCAGATCCCGTAGACCAATGCCGCCAGGATGCCGCTGATGCCCATGGGCAGGAAGGCGCTGGAGCCTGCGGATCCATCGGGGACAATATCGAACAAGCGAGTGGAATCGAACTTTGGCAGAAGGCCGACGACGGCGGCGGCCAGGGCGATGGTGGCCACTGCGGTGATGGCGAACATGATCTTCAGGGCTTCGCCGACTCCGCGGATGTGGATTCCGATGAAGATGACGTACGTTACCAGGTAGACCGGCCATGAGTTGGTGAGGCCAAAGAGGCCAAGCGCCTCCACATAGCCGCCGATGAAGGTGGCAATAGCGGCAGGGGCCACCGCGTATTCGATGAGGACCGCCATACCTGTCGCGAATCCACCGAGGGGTCCCAGGGCCCGGCGGGCGAACGCATAGCCAGCCCCCGCCGTCGGGAGCGTTGAAGAAAGTTCAGCGAGTCCGAAAACCATGCACGTGTACATAACGGCCATGAGCAGGAAAGCGATCAGCAGTCCGCCCCAGCCTCCTTGTGCCAGGCCCAGGTTCCAGCCAGCGAAATCGCCGGAAATCACGTAGGCCACGCCGAGTCCCGCGAGGAGAACCCATCCGGCGGCACCCCGTTTGAGGCGCCGGTGCTTCAAATACTCATCCTCGCCGCCGGGCGGCTGGTGCACTGTTTCCATGCGTGTTCCTATCGTCTGAGGAATGCTTCTGGGAAAAGTCGAGCGGGGGATCATTCAGATCCTAAAGGACTGTTTTCAGTCCAAAGTGTGCTTCAAAGTCTGGAGCGTGATTCGCCATGAGTCAAGAGTTTTCTGAAAAACCTGATGACTTGGATCACAATTGAGGGCGTGTCCAATGGTTTTTTTGATGACCTTTATTGGTCAGCGTGGGTAGCATGGAGGCAGCAGCGCCCTGTGAATGGCCTCACTGATTGGCGCAGCCCGCATTCCGTGGAAGGAGATGCCGTGCCGGACTCACCGTTTGGCCCGTCGTTCTCGATGCTGCGCCCAGTCAGGGGCGGCAACGCGTTCGAAGAGACCATCGAACACATCCTGCAGACCATCAAGCTGGGGATCTTCGCTCCCGCCGAAAAACTGCCGCCCGAGCGTGAACTGGCCGAACAACTCGGAGTCTCCCGCGCCACCCTTCGCGATGCCTTGGGGGAGTTGCAGAGTGCCGGCTATTTGGAAGTGCAGCGCGGCCGGTACGGCGGAACGTACGTGTCCACAACTGCAGTCCAGCGCCAGCCGGACCAAGGGCCGCTCGACCCCGCCGAGGTGGAGGACGTCCTGCTCTTCAGGTCCATCATCGAGCCTGCCGCTGCGTCTTTGGCCGCCAAAGCGGACTTGTCCGCGGCTGCCCGGAGGCACCTGCAGGTTTGCCTCTCCGAAGTGAGCGCTTCCCCCGCTGTGGGCTACCGACCCCGTGACGCCCGGTTCCATATCGCAGTCGCCGAATTGTCCGGCTCCGCAAGCTTGGTGGGCGCGGTGGCCGAAACACGATCCAGGCTCAACGAACTCCTGGACCGGATTCCCTTGCTCAGCACCAACCTGGAGCATGCCAACGAACAACACACCGAGATCGCCGAAGCGATTCTGCGCGGCGACGCCCCCGCCGCCGAACGGGCCACCATCGAACACCTGGAAGGAACGGCTTCACTGCTGCGCGGCTTCCTCGCCTGACGTTCTCTCACATCCAACGGGATTTTGGCGATCCTTCTCTCACGTCCAACGGGTTTTTGGCGATCGTTCTCTCAGGTCCGACGCCGGCCGGGTCGAATCACAGCCAGATCGAATCGCGGCGCAATATGGTTGAGCCTTTGTCATGCGGCTGACTAGTGTTGGACACATGCGCGAACTCCAGGCCAAGATCATCGAGGAAATGGGCGTCCAGCCCCGGATCAACCCCCAAGAGGAGGTCCGCAAACGGGTTACGTTCCTGAAGGAATACGTGAAAGCCACGGGCACGAACGGCTTTGTGCTGGGCATTTCCGGGGGACTTGACTCCACTCTTGCCGGCCGATTGGCGCAGCTGGCTGTCGAGGAACTGGAAGCTGAAGGCGTCAACGCGAACTTCGTCGCGGTCCGGCTCCCCTACGGTATCCAGCACGACGAAGACGACGCCCAGGCGGCCTTGGACTTCGTCAAGGCCAAGACCGAACGGACCTTCAACATCTCCCGCGCAGTGGACGGGTTCGAGGAAGAGTTCGAGAAAACCACCGGCGCTGAAATCTCCGACTTCCACAAAGGCAACACCAAGGCCCGCGCACGCATGGTTGCCCAGTATGCAATCGCCGGCGAACACAATTACTTGGTGGTCGGCACAGACCACGGCGCCGAGTCCGTCACGGGCTTCTTCACTAAATATGGCGACGGCGGTGCGGACATCCTGCCGCTGTTCGGTCTGAACAAGCGCCAGAACCGCGAGCTCCTTGCCGAGCTGGGCGCTTCCGCGCGACTTTGGCAGAAGGTTCCCACGGCTGACCTGCTGGACGACAAGCCGGGCCGTACCGATGAAGACGAGCTCGGAGTCACGTACGACCAGATCGACGACTACCTTGAAGGCCGCGAAGTTCCCGACGGCGTCGCTGAAATCATTGAGCAGAAGTACCTCCGTACGCGCCACAAGCGCACTGTGCCGGTCACCATCTTCGACATGTGGTGGAAGTAGCCCTCCAGGTTCCTCTCGCACATCCAACGGGCTTTTAGGGATCGTTCTTTCACATCCAGCGGGCTTTTAGGGATCGTTCTTTCACATCCAGCGGGTGTTTGGCGATTGTTCTCTCACGTCCCACCGAGCTTCGACGAGTATCGCGGTGACCGAAGCCAGCTTGGGTCAGCCTTTGCTGGATCCCATTGCTCCTGGCCGCCCTGCGCCACAGGGTGAACGAGGCGTCGGGAGACCTTCAGCGTCCGGTATGGCCACGCCATTGAATGTTTGGCTGTCTCCGCTTCAATGGACTGGTAGAAGTCCTCTACTTTTGCTTCATGGCAAAGAAGGCGCTGAGTTCACCGCGAGCTCCCCGGCGATCTGTTTCACCGGCCTGCCAGGGACAAAACGAGTCGCATCGCCTCGCTTGAGGAAAGCCGGATCGTATCTTCGCCTGAACGTTGTCTGACGCGAAGCTCCCATCATGCCTTCTCAGAAGTATCTTCGCGGCCGCACCGCCCGACGTCGAGCCTTAGCGCATGGCGGCCATCTCGCCGCCGCGCAGCACGTGAGAGAGGGATCCCCAAAAAGGGCCGCGGGACGTGAGAGAGGGATCCCCAAAAAGGCCGCGGGACGTGAGAGAGGGATCCCTTAAAGCCCGCAGGATGTGAGAGAACGATCCCAAAAAGGCGACCGGACGTGCGAGAACAACCGCCCAGAACGCGCAGGATGTGAGAGAACGATCCCCAAAACGCGCGGACTTAGGCCGGGACCGGACCCGTGGAGCCTCGGACTGTGAGGTGGGTGGGCATGACTGCCAGGCGACGGGTGGAACCGGCGTGCAGCGGATCCAATTGGGCGAGCAGCATGGAGACTGCCACGCGTCCGGCCTGCTCAATGGGCGAGGCAATCGTGGTCAGGGGCGGGTTGCAGAAGTCCGCGCCGAAGATATCGTCGCAGCCCACGATGCTCATATCCTCAGGGACGCGGATGCCCCGCTCGCGAAGCCGCTGCAGCATGCCGATGGCCAGGAGGTCGTTGAAGACGATGCAGGCGGTGGCGCCTGTGCGAGCCGCAGCGTCGGCAGCTGCCGCGCCTGATGTCGTCTTGGGAGTGAAGGGGCCGACGTGGGAGGTGGTCAGTCCCCGTTCACGGCTTTCCTCTTCGAACGTCTTCCAGCGCTTGGCGTTGGACCATGACGACGCCGGTCCGCCGACGTAGCAGATCTTGGAATGTCCCAGTGAGGTGAGGTGTTCCAGGGCCTGAACCACGGCGCCGGGCGTGTCGATCATCACTGTGGGGGCGTTGGCCGAGGACCTGTTGATCGTGACGATGGCCTGTGTGGAGGCTGCTTCGAGTATTTGCGCATCCGTGAGGCGGGAGGCAGCCAGGATGAAACCGTCTGCCGTCCGCTGCATTTTGCGCAGGGTATCGGCTTCCATCTCAGCGGACTCTTCCGTGTCCACGAGTAGCTGGGTATAGCCGGCGGCTTTTAGCTGGTTCTGGGTGCCCCGGATGATGTCGAAGTAGAAGGGGTTGGTGACGTCGGGCACCAGGAGGGCGATGGCGTTGGTCCGCCCGGAACTGAGCCCTCGCGCTTGGGAGCTGGGCACGTAATTCAGCGAGGCTGCCGCTTGCTCAACGCGCTCGCGGGTCACGCGGTTCACCCTGCCCGGATTGGACAATGCCCGGGACACGGTTGAGGTTGCGACTCCCGCTAGTTCCGCAACGTCACGGATGGTGGGAGGTGCCGCCGTCGCACGGGCTTTTGCATCTGCCATGTGGCAATTGCAGCACTTTTGGCAACTTTTGGCAAACGCTTGCCGCATTGATTGCCAACTCCCTAGACTCGTCAACGAAGCCCCTGTGACGCACGACACCACACCTGCGGGCTTGGTATCCAAGGAGGAAACAATGAGGTTTGCACCATCAGCGAAGCTGGCCGCCGTCATCGCTACGGCTGCGCTGGCTTTGACGGCCTGCGGGGGAAGCAGCAGCAGTTCCGAAAGCTCCGGAGGTGCCGTGGATGGGACCGGCAAGAAACTGAGCGTCCTGGTCGCCGTCAGTAGCCAGTACCCCGAGCAGCAGAAGGCATGGTTCAAGGACATTGCGGCCAAGTTCAAGGCAAAGACGGGCGCCGATGTTGAATTTGAGACGTTCGCATCCGCCAATGACGAACTGACCCGGATCCAAACGTCCGTGGTTTCCGGCCAGGGCCCTGACGTCTACAGCCTGGGCACCACCTTCACGCCCACCGCATACGCAACCAAAGCCTTCGTGACTCTCTCCGACGATGACTGGAAGAAGGTAGGCGGCAAAGACCGTTTCAACCAGGCTGCACTGGGCATCTCCGGCCCGGACCCTGAGCACCGGGCGGGCATTCCCTTCGTCAGCCGTCCCTTCGTCATGGCGTACAACAAGGACATCCTCGCGGCTGCAGGCATTGATAAGCCGGCCACCACGTGGGACGAACTCGCCGAGCAAGCCAAGAAGATGACCAACGCCGGCACGGGCACCTTCGGCCTCGCCACCGGCTACAAGGACAACTTCGACCCGTGGAAGTTCATTTGGGCGATGTCCGTCCAGGCCGGAAACCCCTTGGTGGATGGCGACAAGCTGAAGATGGACGATCCCACCGTCAAGAAAGCCTACGAGACCTACTTCGGCTGGCTGACCAAAGACAAAGTAGTGGATCCGGCTGCGATTGGCTGGAGCAACAGCAACGCTGTAGCTGCGTTCGCCTCGGGCAAGGCCGGCTACCTGATGATGACGACGTCGAGTTCAATCCCCACCCTGGACAAGTCCGCTGTCGCAGGCAAATACGCGTACTCCATCATGCCCACTACAGCACCGGGTGAAACTTCTCCCAAGGGCGACGGCGACAAAGCGGCCAGCATCCTCTCCGGCGACAACGTGGTGGTGGCGGACTACTCACAGCAGAAGGACCTGGCGTTCGCATACGTCGAGCTCATTACGTCAAAGGATGAGCAGTTGAACTACCAGAAGATCTTCGGGGACCTCCCGGCGAACGCTGACGCATTGGCATCGCTGGCAGACCCGAAGCTCCAGCCGATTGCCGATGCCGCGGGCAAGTCGAAGGCGACCCCCTTCACCGGCGCCTGGGGCGACATCCAGCTGGGCCTCCTGAACGTCACGGTTCAGTCCATTCCGGAGCTGGCCAAGGGCGCTGTGGACGACGCAGCCTTGGAGCAGCGGCTCAAGGATGCCCAGGCAAAGGGACAAGCATCCCTCGACCGGGCTGCGAAGTCCTAGGCAGGATCTCCCATGTCCACTGATTCCTTCAGGGAAATGAAGGCCGCGACGGGCCCGGCTGCCGAAGGGCAGCTGGCCCGGACGGGCACAACAGCCCAAGCGTCCGACGGCGGCACGTCACCGAACGCCGGCACGGGTATTATCCAGCCAGTTGGACGCGGGAAGAAACCCGTCCGCAGGAAGGGTTTGAGCGAGCGCAACCGCCCCTTGTGGATGTTGATCCCCGGCGGGCTCCTGATGTTCATCATCATTGTCCTGCCGCTGTTCCTTGGCATCTACATGTCCGCCCTCAACCTGGACCAGTATTCGCTCCGCAAGTGGGTCAGCGCACCGTTTATCGGCGTCGGGAATTTTGTGGAGGCCTTGACCGACTCGCCGCTGCTTCACTCGGTGTGGTTGAGCGTCAGCTACTCGCTGATCGCCATGATTGTCACGCTGCCGCTGGGTATTGCCGCGGCGGTGGCAACCCAGAACTCGTTCAAGGGCCGCGCGGTGATCCGATCGATCTTCCTGATCCCTTACGTGCTGCCGTCGTTCGTGGTCGCCACTGTGTGGCGCACAATGTTCCAGCCCAATGGCGTGGTGGACTCCGCCTTGGGAACGTTCGGGGTGGATGCCGGGCTTTGGCTTAACGGGCCGCAGACCTATTGGACACTGATCCTGGTCCAGATCTGGGCTTCGTGGCCGTTCATCTATCTCCTGGCACTTTCGGGCTTGCAGTCCGTGGACCATGAAGTCCATGAGGCCTCTGCCCTGGATGGTGCGTTGTGGTGGAACAAGCTGCGCTACGTCATCTTTCCGTACCTCAAGGGACCCCTCGCGCTGGCGTTCCTGATCGGCATGCTGCACCACATCAACAATTTCACGCTTCCGTTCGTGCTGTTCGGTGTTCCGGCTCCCGCCGACGTCGAGGTCCTTCCGATCCTCACGTACGTGACCAGCTTCCAGAGCTTCCGCTTCGGCCTCAGCGCCGCCATGGCGTTTGTTTCCCTGGTGCTGATAGCCATTCCGTTGTTCATCTACCTGCGCGCCGTCAAGCTGGACGACGCCGAGACGCCTGGAGGCAAGAAGTGAGCGCATCAACCACCTCCGTCCGCGGCACGGCCAGCCGCGGCACGTCGACAACCACGTTCCGGCCCGGCTCAAAACGGCAACATGAAGTAACCCGTCTCCTGCCCGTGCCCATGCTGGCGATTATCCTCACCGTTCTGTGTGCGATCGTCCTCATCCCTGTCGCCTACATTTTCCTGGCTTCGGTCAACTCGGATATCGGCGTGGCCAATGGCGAGTTCTGGCCGTCCACGTTTTCCGTGGAGAACTACACCAAGATCTGGTCCAGCGTCGGGCTGGCCAAGGGCCTGACCAACAGCGTCCTCGTGGCCGGAGCCACGGCCGTGGTGTCCGCGGGGATGTCCGTTTCCATCGCCTACGTGCTGGTCAGGTATCAGTTCCGTGGGCGGCTCAGCATCCTCCGTGGCCTGTTGGCGCTGCAGTCCGTGCCCGGCACGCTCATGGTCCTGCCGGTGTTCGTTCTCTTCTCGTCAGCGGCCAGCTACCTCGGCGTCCAGGTCATCGGCACCCAGTGGGGCCTGTTCATTACCTACCTCACCTTCGCCATGCCGTTCTCAACCTGGGTGATGGTCACCTACCTGCGTGGCTTGCCGCGCGAACTGGAAGAGGCTGCAAGGATCGACGGCGCCAGTAACCTTGGCGTCCTGGTCCGCATCATCCTTCCCCTCAGCTGGCCCGGAATCGTGGTCTCGGGCATCTTCGCCTTCCTGCTCGGATGGAACGATGTCCTGTTCGCCTCGGTCATGACCCGCCCCGATAGCCAGACAGCCGCCGTCGCACTGCAGATCTTCGGAGCTTCCCAGGAAGGCGGAGCAATCCCGTTGTACGGCCAGATGATGGCAGCTTCGCTCGTCTGCGCAGCACCAGTGGTGATCCTGTACCTGATTTTCCAGCGTTACCTAGTGGGCGGACTTACCGCCGGAGGAGTCAAATAGCAATGACCGGTTCAGCAACAGTCGAATGGACGCTTTCGGGCTTCGGTGACGAAATCGACGACGACCCCGTGCTGCAGATCGCGGTACTTCAAGCCTTGGGCGCCAACCACATAGAGGTCCGCAGCGCGTGGGGTACCAACATCGTGGACCTCAATGCCGAGCAACTTGGCAAGCTCAAAAAACTTCTGGATTCAGCGGGCATGGGAGTCTCGGCCATCGCCTCGCCCATCGGCAAAGTGGATGTCACGCTGCCTGTGGAACACGAGGTGGAGCGACTCCGGCGGGCGGTCAACGCAGCGCACGTCCTCGGTGCCCGTTACATCCGGATCTTCTCCTTCTACTACGGCGAGGACGTGGCAGTGGACAGCATCCGTGAGGACGTCATCGAGCGGATGCGTGCCCTTGCTGACGTGGCCGAAGAAGCCGGCGTTGTCCTGCTTCATGAAAACGAGAAGGACATTTTCGGGGACACCCCGGACCGGGTCCTGGACATCATCGAATCTGTTGCCTCGCCGGCCTTGAAGGTGGCATGGGATCCGGCCAACTTCGTGCAGGTGGGCGTTAAACCCTTTGACGAGGGCTACGCCAAGCTCCGTCCCCACCTGGAGTACCTGCAGGTCAAGGACGCGCGGTTCGCCGACGGCGTGGTGGTTCCTGCGGGAGAGGGCGACGGCGATGTGTTGCGGACCGTTGAGGCGTTGAAATCCGATGGCTTCGTGGGATTCGCGAGCCTCGAACCGCACTTGGCAGGCGCCCACGGACTGGGCGGCTTCTCTGGTCCCACAGCTTTCGGGATGGCCGCGCGGGCGTTTGCAAAAGTCGTGAATGAAGCAGGAGTGGAAACCAAGTGAGCACAGAAACAAAGAAACCGGTTATCAATGTCGCCATCGCCGGCTGCGGCACCATTGGCCGCACACACGCAGCAGCAGTCGGAGAATTGCCCGAGCTTCGCGTTACGGCACTGGTGGATGAAATCCCGGAAGCCGCAGATGCACTGGCCCAAGAGATCGAGGACGGCGGGTCCACCAAACCAGCCATGTTCCGGACTCTGGGCGAAGCGTTCGCGGGAGCCGACGTCGATCTCGTCATCATCGCTACCCCGAGTGGGCTTCACATCCAGCAGGCGCTGGAAGTCCTCGAAGTTGGCAAGCACGTTGTCATCGAAAAGCCGCTCGACGTGAACCTGGACCGGGCCGACGAGATTATTGCCGCTGCCAAGGCTGCCGAAGCCAAAGGACTCGTGGCGAGCGTCATCAGCCAACACCGCTTTGACCCCGCGAGCGTTGTGGTGGACCAGGCCCGACGGGCAGGTCGCTTTGGCCGGCTGACCTCCGCCATTGCTTCCGTTAGCTGGTATCGCAGCCAGGGCTATTACGATTCCGGTGCCTGGCGTGGCACCTGGGCCATGGACGGCGGGGGTGCCGTGATGAACCAGGGCGTCCACACCGTGGACCTGCTCCTGTGGTTCCTTGGACGGCCCGTGGAAATCAGCGCCAAGACCGCGCTCCTGGCGCACACGGATCTGGAAGTGGAGGACACAGCCGTCGCAACCCTCACCTTCGAGTCCGGCGCGCTCGCCGTCCTGCACGCAACAACGGCTGCCTACCCGGGCCTGACAGTCCGGCTGCAGGTCATGGGAAGCAAGGGTTCCGCCGTGATCGACAACGACAACCTCGAGTACTTCCACGCCGCTGGCTCGGATGCAGAGACGGAAAGCGGACCGATGGGCCTTCGTGGCGCCGGCAACCAGGCCGAAGAGGAGTTGGCCAAATTCCCTGAACCCCCACAGCAGACGAACTTGGACCCCACGGTCTACCCCGCCGGCCATATTCGCCAGTATCGCGATGTTGTGGAGGCCATCCACGAGGGCCGTCCCGCAGGAGTCACTGTCCAGGACGCCGTCACTGCCCTGGCCACTGTCCGTGCGCTGTACGTCTCGGCAACCCTCGGCCGCCCGGTCCTGATCGCCGATGTGATGGCTGGCAAATACAACGACGTTGAAGTGCGCACCGGCAACGGTCACTTCGAGGAGGTTACGGCATGAAATTCTCCGTCTTCACGGCCTCGACGCCGGATTGGACTCCGCAGCAAGCCGTGACAGAACTGTCGGCCCAGGGCTGGCACGGCATCGAATGGCGTGTCACAGACCAGGCCGACGCCCCGGAACCCGGTTTCTGGGCTGGAAACAGAGCAACCTGGCCCATGACTGGCCTTGAGGACTCGCTCCGGGAGATCGCGCGGCTCACCTCCGAGGCCGGACTCGAGTACTCCGGCTTGGGCGGCTACGCACGATGCGACGATCACGACGGCGTCGAAAGGGTTCTCGCGGCGACAGCCGCCTTGGGCGCCCGCCAAGTCAGGGTCAATGTGCTGCCGCTGGGCAACTCAACCATGGGCGGGCAGGAGCCGAGCGGGTTGTCCTACCCGGAGCTTTTCGACGCGACGCGTGAGCACTATGAATGGGTTGCCGGGAGGGCTGCGCACCACGGTGTCAAAGCGCTCGTCGAGTTGCACCACGGCACGGTGACAGCCTCGGCGTCATCGGCGCGCAGGCTCCTTGAGGGCCTTGATCCGAATCATGTGGGGGTCATCCATGACCTCGGCAACCTGTTGATCGAAGGCTGGGAATCTCCGCTGCCGGCACTGGAATTGCTGGGCCCATACCTGGCACACGTCCATGTGAAGAATGCCCGTTGGGTCCGCACTGATGAGCGTGACGAGGCCGGGGCGGCGGTGTGGGTGAACGAGTGGGCTCCACTCACCGAGGGGCAGGGGAGCGTCCTGGCCTACTTCAAGGCCTTGGCCGAGGTGGGCTATGACGCGTGGGTGACTGTGGAGGACTTCTCCACCGACCTTCCACTGGCCGAGCGCACAGCGGGCAACCTGGACTTCCTCCGCCGCACCGCCGAACTCGCAGGATTGTCCGTCAACGCAAGCCTTCCCGCAGGCTCCCTCTCGAAAGGCTGACCCATGACCGAGTCGCTTGCCACCCATCCGGACCGGCTGTTGCCAGCGGACCCCGGAACTCGTGCGATAGCCCGCACGTTGCTGGCCCGGGTCCAGGACCTGCCCATCATCTCCCCGCACGGACACGTTGATGCCGCAGTGATCGAGCACAACACCCCGTTCCCGGATCCGGCCGCATTGCTTGTTACTCCGGACCACTACGTCACCCGGCTCATCCACGCTTCCGGCGTACCGTTGGAACAGCTCCAGCCGGGCGCCGGGGCGCGGGAAGTCTGGCGGCTTTTCTGCGAATCCTGGCCTCTTTTTGACGGCACGGCTTCCGGATACTGGCTGCGGACCCAGTTCGAGACAGTCTTTGCGCTGCCGGGCGATTTGAGTGCTGACACGGCCGATGCCACCTTCGATGCCATCTCGGCAAAGCTCGCCGAGCCGGGATTCCGACCCCGCGAGCTCTTCAAAGAGTTCAATATCGAAGTACTTGCCACCACCGACGACCCCCTGGACAACCTCGCAAGTCACCGTGCGCTTGCGGCTGATCCTTCATTCCATGGACGGGTCCTGCCAACGTTCCGCCCGGATGCGTACCTGAATATCGCCCATCCGTCGTGGGGAGCCAACGTTGAGCGGCTCATTGAAACAGCGTCCGACGGCGGCACCGGCTACCGCGGATACCTCGCCGCTCTGGAAAACCGCCGTCGCTATTTTGTGGAGCATGGCGCCGTCTCAGCGGACCACGGCGTCCGCACCCCGGCCACCCTCAAACTGGATGGTGCAGAGGCCGAACGGCTGTTCGAACGAGCCCGGTCCGGCCAGGCAACGGCAGCGGATCGCGACGTTTTCGAAGCGCACATGATGTACCAGATGGCGAGGATGTCCGTGGAGGACGGCCTCGTCATGACAATCCATCCAGGTTCCTTCCGAAACCACCATCAGCCCACATTCGAGGCGTTCGGCGCCGACACCGGCCACGATATCCCCGTCGCGACGAACTACACGGAGGCCATCCGGCCGCTGCTGCAGGACTTCGGGACAGCGAAGGACTTCCATCTGGTGCTGTTTACCTTGGACGAGACGGTCTTCTCCCGCGAACTCGCACCGCTTGCCGGCTTCTACCCATCCGTTTACATCGGTGCTCCGTGGTGGTTCCTGGACGCGCCGGATGCCA
Source organism: Paenarthrobacter sp. 10L412 (assembly GCF_056395565.1). Lineage (NCBI taxonomy): Bacteria > Bacillati > Actinomycetota > Actinomycetes > Micrococcales > Micrococcaceae > Paenarthrobacter > Paenarthrobacter sp. 10L412. The sequence continues at coordinate 54,930 of NZ_JBFTJT010000014.1, forward strand.
TGCTCCGTTTCCGGTCGGCAGTTACGGAGACCGCCGGCTTCTCAAGGTCTTCGGGATTCATTGATGACACCCGCGCGTTCTGCTCCATCCCCGCCAGGCATGATGCCTCACGCCGGATCGAAGCTTCCTTCCTGGCGCGGCTCGTTGCCGAGCACCGCATCAGCGAGGATCGCGCGCACGAGCTGATTGTCGACGTCGTCGATTCCTCACCACGAAGGGTGTTCAAACTGTGAGTGTCGAGCAGAACCGGTCCGCGGAACTCCCGCGGCTCAACCGTACCGTGAGGCCCGTGCCCAAACCGCCGGTCCGCATGGTGCATCTGGGCCTTGGCGCGTTCCACCGCTCGCACCAGGCCTGGTACACGCAGCATGCCGGCGATTCTGCGGAATGGGGGATCGCGGCCTTCAGTGGTCGCCGCCCCGATGCCGCAGCAGTTCTGGCGGAACAGGACGGCCTGTTCACCGTGGTGGAGCGGTCAGGCACCGGCGACTCGTTCGAGATCATCGGGAGCATCGCGGAGGCGGTGGACGGGGCCGACGTCGGACGCTTGGCGGAGTTGGTGGCGGGACCGGACACTGCCGTTGTCACTCTTACCATCACTGAGGCCGCATACGCAGCGGTTGGTTCCGACATGGATCACAACTCGACGCCGTTGGCCCGCTTGGTGACCGCCCTCGCCGCCCGCCGGGACGCTGGGATGGGACCACTCGCCGTCGTGAGCTGCGACAATCTCGCCCATAACGGAACCGTAGCCCGGCAGGCTGTTGGCGCCCTGGCTCGTGCGAAGGATGAGGCCCTTGCGGCATGGATCGAATCCAACGTCAGCTTTGTCAGTACCTCAGTTGACCGCATCACACCGCGGACCACGGGGGAAGATGTTGCCGTAGTCGGCGAACAGTGCGGTTATCGGGACCAAGCTGCCGTGGTTACTGAGCCCTTCCATAACTGGATCCTCAGTGGCGGCTTTCCGGCTGGCCGGCCTCGCTGGGAAGACGCTGGAGCAGTCTTCGTGGAGGACATTGAGCCCTACGAGAACCGGAAGCTCTGGTTGCTGAACGGTGCCCACTCGATCCTGGCCTATGCCGGACAGCTCAGGAGCCACTCAACAGTGGCTGAGGCACTGTCCGACCCCGTGTGCAAGGATGCCGTAGAGGCATTCTGGAATGAAGCGGCGCGGCACCTTCCCGGTGATGCGCTGGGGATTCCGAAATATCGCCGGGCGCTGTTGGAACGTTTCGGAAATGCCCGGATCGCCCACCATCTTTCCCAGATTGCCATGGACGGGACCACCAAGCTTCGCATGCGGGCTTTGCCGGTCCTTGACGCCGAACGTGCTGCCGGACGATCGGGAGATGGGGCCGCGCGGATGATCGCAGCCTGGATCGCATACTTGTCCTCCACAGATGACTTCCAGGACCCGCTCGCCTCTGGGATCAAGGAAGCCAAAACGCTCGACGGCGAACACCGCACTGCAGCGCTGCTGGCACTTGTCAGCCCTGAGCTCGCCACGCATCCTGCTCTCGTTGCACAGATTCACCGGCTCCAGGACCCTCTGGCCGCCACCATCTCCCACGCTTAATATCCATCGAAAGGATCCCTCGACCATGAAAATCATTGCCGCTGAAGTCTTCGTGACCAGCCCCTCCCGGAACTTCGTCACCCTGCGCATCACCACGGAGGACGGTGTAACGGGCATCGGCGACGCGACGCTCAACGGCCGGGAACTCGCCGTCGCAGCCTACCTCAAAGAGCATGTGGCGCAGCTGTTGATCGGAAAGGATCCGCACCGGATCGAGGACACCTGGCAGTTCCTGTACCGCAGCTCCTACTGGCGCCGTGGGCCGGTGACCATGGCCGCGATTGCTGCCGTGGACATGGCGTTGTGGGACATCAAGGGCAAGGTGGCCGGGATGCCCGTCTACCAGTTGCTCGGTGGCGCTTCCCGTAACGGGCTGCGTGCCTACGGGCATGCCTCGGGTTCGGACATCCCCTCGTTGTTCGACTCCGTTCGCGAGCACCTGGAGCTGGGTTACAAGTCCATCCGGATCCAGACCGCGGTCCCAGGCATCAAGGCTGTGTATGGTGTGGCAGCGCAAGCCCAGGCCTCCGGTGAACGCTACGATTACGAGCCTGCCGGCCGTGGCAATTTCCCGCTGGAGGAGGACTGGGACACCCGGGCATACCTGCGCCATTTGCCCACTGTTTTCGAGGCCGTGCGCAATGAGTTCGGCCCGGAAATTCCGCTGCTGCACGACGGCCACCATCGCATGACACCCATTCAGGCAGCCAAGCTTGGCAAGGCACTGGAGCCCTATGACCTGTTCTGGTTGGAGGACTGCACACCGGCCGAGAACCAGGAAGGGCTGCGCCTGGTCCGCCAGCACACCACCACGCCGCTGGCCATCGGCGAAATCTTCAACACTGTGTGGGACTACCAGACGCTCATCAAGGAACAGTTGATCGACTACGTCCGCGCGGCCTCTACCCACTTTGGCGGCATCTCGCCGTTGAAGAAGGTCATGGACTTCGCCGCGCAGTACCAGATCAAGTCCGGCTTCCACGGACCTACGGACATCTCCCCGGTGGGCTTCGCTGCCCAGTTGCACGTTGGCTTGGCCATCCACAATTACGGCATCCAGGAATACATGCAGCACTCGGACAAGACCAACGAGGTCTTCCAGCAGTCCATGACGTTCAAGGACGGCTACCTGCACCCCGGAGACGAGCCCGGCATCGGCGTGGAATTCAACGAAGAAGCAGCTGCCGCCTTCCCGTACCAGCAGGCATACCTGCCGTACAACCGGCTCGTGGACGGCACGGTCCATGACTGGTAAATCCGGTTCTGCGGCACGAGGCGCCCATCCGCACATTGTGGTGATGGGCGTGGCCGGCTGCGGCAAAAGCACTGTCGGCGCAGCCATCGCTGAGCGGCTCGGAGCCGAATTCCTCGACGGTGACACGCTGCACCCACAATCGAACATCGACAAAATGGCCTCGGGTACTCCGCTGAACGATGAGGACCGCGCACCTTGGCTGGCCGAAATCGGGAGGCGATTCACGGCGTCGAACTCTGCTCTTGTGATTGCCTGCAGCGCGCTCAAGCGCGCCTACCGGGACATCATCCGCAGCGGCGATCCGTCCGTGGTGTTCGTGCACCTGCACGGGACGTGGGAGTTGTTGGATGAACGCATGAAAGCACGTCCGGGACACTTCATGCCAGCCTCGCTGCTGGATTCGCAACTCGCAACGCTTGAGCCGTTGCAAACCGATGAGGCCGGCTTGGTAGTGGACATCGATCAACCCGTGGAGAAGATCGTGAACGGGGTAGTCGCAGCCCTCGAAGGAGCCCGGTCCTAGTCCGATGCCATGGAAGCCCGGCACTGCCCACAAGGCGGTGCCGGGCTCTTCCTTTTGGTCCCGAAAGCATGAAATGGGAAAGTGTGAACGCTAACAACGTTGTAAATCAAGACTTCCGGATGAGGTTCCTACCTGCAATCATTTTGTGATCCAATCCACTTGACCGACGGTATTGTTAGCGTTCACAATGGCAGTCGTATCACCTTGAAGTAGCCTGTGCCGCCCCCAGCGCACAGGCCTACCCAGCTTCACCGTGCCGGACGCACAGATGCTCCGGCTGCATCAGAGTTCGCGGCAATGCTGCCGCGGAAGGAGAGCATCGTGAGATTAAAGAAACTCCTGGGCGCCGTAGCGGTTGTCCTTACCTTGACCGTGGGAGCCACGGGCTGCGGTAGCCGTGGAGGAGCTGCAGAATCCAGCAGCACCGCCAAGCCCAGCGATTCGCTGGTCGGCATTTCGATGCCGACGCAGACGTCCGAGCGTTGGATTGCCGATGGCGCCAACGTTGAGAAGTCCTTGAAGGACCTTGGTTACAAGACTGACCTTCAGTTCGCCAACGATGACATCCCTACGCAGGTCTCCCAGATTGAGAACATGCTGACCAAGGGCGCCAAGGCCCTGATCATCGCAGCAATTGATGGCACCACGCTGACCGACGTCCTGGCGAAGGCCAAGGAACAGAACGTCAAGGTCATCGCCTACGACCGCCTCATCAACGGAACACCGAACGTTGATTACTACACCACCTTCGACAACTACACCGTGGGAGTCCAGCAGGCTACGTCACTGCTCACCGGCCTTGGCCTGGTGGACGCAAGTGGCAAGAAGGTTGATGGCAAGGGCCCGTTCAACGTGGAGCTCTTCGCCGGAAGCCCGGATGACAACAACGCCAACTTCTTCTGGACTGGCGCCATGGACACCCTCAAGCCCTACCTGGATGCAGGCACCCTGAAGGTTCCCAGCGGCCAGACCAAGTTCGAGCAGGCAGCCATCCTGCGCTGGCAGGCACCCGTTGCCCAGAAGCGCATGGAAGACATCCTGACCTCGGCTTACAGCTCCGGCACCAAGCTGGACGGCGTGCTCTCCCCGTATGACGGCCTCTCCATCGGCATCATCTCGGCCCTGACCAGCACTGGTGGCTACTCCACCGGAAAGCTGCCGGTAGTTACCGGCCAGGACGCCGAGAAGGGCTCCGTGAAGTCCATCATCGCCGGCGAGCAGTACTCCACGATCTTCAAGGACACCCGCCAGCTCGGCGCGCAGGCCGTGAAGATGGTTGACGCCGTGCTCAAGGGCAACGAGCCGGAAACCAACGACACCAAGACCTACAACAACAAGGTCAAGGTTGTTCCGGCCTTCCTCCTGAAGTCCGTCATCATCACCAAGGACAACTACAAGAAGGAACTCATCGACTCGGGCTACTACAAGGAATCCGACGTCAAGTAAGCATTTCCTTCGGGTTGTGGTCCCGCTTCCAAAGCGGGGCGGGGCCACAACCCACCATGAGCCGGCCGAATCCCCGGCCAGGCAAAGTTTCCAACCAGTCAGTGGGAATTGACGATGAACGTACCCATTCTTCAAATGCGAGGAATAACCAAGACCTTCCCCGGGGTCAAGGCCCTTCAGGACGTCACCCTGGATGTAAACCGCGGCGAAGTCCACGCCATCTGTGGAGAGAACGGCGCCGGGAAATCCACCCTGATGAAGGTGTTGTCCGGGGTGTACCCGCACAACTCCTTTGACGGCGACATTCTTTTTGAGAACGAACCCTGCGAGTTCAACAGCATCTCGGACAGCGAGAAGCGCGGGATCGTGATCATCCACCAGGAGCTGGCCCTTAGCCCGTACCTTTCCATCGCTGAGAACATTTACCTCGGCAACGAGCTGGCAAACAACGGCTGGGTGGATTGGCGGAAAACCAACCTCGAAGCCGCCAAGCTGCTTGCCCGTGTAGGTCTGAGCGAAAACCCCGTCACACCCATCCAGCACATCAGTGTTGGCAAGCAGCAGCTGGTGGAGATTGCCAAGGCACTCTCCAAAGAGGTGAAGCTCCTCATCCTGGACGAGCCAACCGCTGCGCTGAACGATGAAGACTCGGACCACCTGCTGGACCTCATCCTGCACCTCAAAGGCCAGGGCGTCACCAGCATCATCATCAGCCACAAACTCAACGAGATCCGCAAGGTGGCTGACGCCGTCACGATCATCCGCGATGGCAAGTCCATTGAGACCCTGCGGCTGGACCAGGGCCAGATCACCCAGGAACGCATCATCCGCGGCATGGTGGGACGTGACCTTGAAAGCCTCTATCCGGACCGGACCCCGAACATCGGCGAGGAAGTCCTCCGTATTGAAGACTGGACCGTTCAGCATCCCCAGGACCACAGCCGCACCGTGGTGCACAATGCCAACCTGAATGTCCGCAAGGGCGAAGTGGTGGGCTTGGCCGGCCTTATGGGCGCGGGCCGCACCGAGTTGGCCATGAGCGTGTTCGGCCGGACGTACGGACGCGCCGTTTCGGGCAAGGTCTACAAGTACGGCGAAGAGATCAACACTTCCACCGTTTCCGACGCGATCGATCATGGCATTGCCTACGCCACCGAGGACCGCAAGCACTATGGCCTGAACCTGATCGAGGACATCAAACGGAACATCTCCATGGCAGCGCTGAGCAAGCTGGCCAAACGCGGGTGGGTTGATGGCAACAAAGAAACCACCGTTGCCAACCACTACCGGAAGAGCATGAACATCAAGGCGCCGTCCGTGGCAGCCATCACTGGCAAGCTCTCCGGCGGTAACCAGCAAAAAGTCGTGCTGAGCAAGTGGATGTTCTCGGATCCGGACGTGCTGATCCTGGACGAACCAACCCGGGGCATCGACGTCGGCGCCAAGTTCGAGATCTACACGATCATCAACGAACTCGCAGCCGCTGGGAAAGCCGTAATCGTGATCTCCTCGGAGCTGCCTGAGCTCCTGGGCATTTGCGACAGGATCTACACGCTGTCCGCAGGGCACATCACCGGCGAGGTTCCCATCGCCGAGGCCACCCAGGAAACCCTCATGCACTTCATGACTCAAGAGAAGGAATAGCCAACATGTCCGCCCTACGAGAATCCCTTGGCTTCCTCACAAGCCGCCTCCGCCAGGTTGGCATCTTCGTCGCCCTGATCCTGATCGTTATCCTCTTCCAGGTCCTGACCAACGGCATCCTGCTTGAACCGCAGAACGTCAGCAACCTGGTGGTCCAGAACAGCTACATCCTGATCCTTGCCATTGGCATGGTGATGGTCATCATCGCCGGCCACATCGACCTCTCCGTCGGATCAATCGCCGGGTTCATCGGTGCCGTTGCCGGTGTGATGATCGTGCACTGGGGCTGGGCGTGGTGGCTGGCCATCCCGGCTTGCCTTCTGGTAGGTGCCTTGGTGGGTGCCTGGCAGGGTTACTGGATTGCCTATGTGGGCATTCCCGCCTTCATCGTCACCCTGGCCGGCATGCTCATCTTCCGCGGCCTGACGCTCATCACCCTGAAGAACCAGCAGATCACCCCGTTCCCCAACGAGTTGCGGGCGCTCGGTGGAGGCTTCCTCCCCGATATCTCCGGCGGCACATCCGTACTGGAATGGCTGACAGTCATCCTGGGCGTTGGCGGCACGGCAGCCATCCTCTTCCAAGCCATCAAGGAACGTCGGGTCCGGCGCAAGTTCAACCTTGAGAACGAGCCGATGGCATGGTTTGCCGTCAAGAACGGCTTCATTGCCGTGCTGATGCTCATCATCACGTTCCTGCTGGCCAGCTACCGTGGAACGCCGATTGTGCTGATCGTGCTGGCAGTCCTCGTGATCCTGTACTCGGCATTGATGAACAACAGCATCTTCGGGCGCCACACCTACGCCATTGGTGGCAATCTGCATGCAGCAGAGCTCTCCGGCATCAAGACCAAGAAGGTAACCTTCCGGCTGTTCGTCAACATGGGCGTCCTCGCCGCATTGGCCGGCCTGGTGTTCACGGCACGACTGAACTCTGCCCAGCCTGCTGGCGGTACCGGCTTTGAACTGGACTCCATTGCTGCCGCCTTCATCGGTGGCGCGGCCGTCCAAGGCGGCATCGGTACCGTTGCGGGAGCGATGATCGGTGGCCTCATCATGGGCGTCCTGAACAACGGTATGTCCATCCTTGGCCTGGGAACCGATTACCAGCAGCTGATCAAGGGCCTGGTTCTCCTCCTTGCGGTCGGCTTCGACATCTTCAACAAGAACCGGACCGGTGCTGGTGGAGGATCCTCAATCAGCCGCCGCTTCAAGTGGAAGACCACGCCTCCGGCAACCGAAGCTACGAAGCCTGCCACGACTGAACCTGTGCGGGTAGACGCCAAGTAGCAAAAGTCCTTGGGATTGGCCCGCATCCTGCTCCGAGCTGAGCTGTCCTGCTCAGAGTGAGGAGCCGGATGCGGGCCAATCCTGCCATACGAATCCATAAAGTGAGGTGCGGATGTCTCCCGGGGCAACACCGAGCAGGCCACCCGTCATGGGGGATGTAGCCAAGTTGGCCGGGGTCTCGCACCAGACCGTTTCCCGTGTCCTGAATAACCACCCCAACGTGAGCGGGAAGACCAAGGAACGCGTGGAATCGGCCATCGCCAGCCTTGGATACCGGCGCAACACGGCTGCTCGCAGCTTGGTGACGCGGCGGTCCCGGACCATAGGCGTGCTGGCCTGCGAAACCGGCCAGTACGGACCCGCCAATACCTTGCTGGGAGTCGAACAGGCGGGCCGGGAAGCAGGCTATTTCGTCAGCATCGCCAACCTCCGCGAAGTGACCGCCGACAGCATCAACGACGCCGTCGCCCATTTTCGCAACCAGTCAGTGGAGGGGGTGGTTATCCTTGTTCCGCATCCGGATGTTCTGGCTGCCCTCCGTGACGTCGCCGTACCGTTTCCCATGGTGGCCGTGGGCGCAGGAACCGGGAACCAACTGACGGGTGCTTCACTGAACCAGCGTTTGGGAGCTCGGTTGGCTGTGGAACATCTCATCGGGCTCGGACACCGCCACATCGGACACATTTCCGGTCCGCCCCACTGGATTGACGCGGCTGAGCGCATCAAGGGATGGCAGGAGGCACTCGGCAACGCCGGCTTGGAGGCCCACGTTCTTCTCCAAGGGGGATGGGATGCCGCCTCGGGATACGAAGCAGGCCTGGCGCTCATTGAACAGCGCAAACTCGACGATCAGCCCACCGTCACCGCCGTCTTTGTCGCGAACGACCAAATGGCTGTGGGAGTCCTTCGCGCCCTCCAGGAAGCAGGGTTGCGGGTCCCGGAAGACATCAGCGTGGTGGGTTATGACGATCAGCCTGAAGCTGCGTTCTTCCTGCCGCCACTGACCACCATCAAGCAGGACTTTGAAGAACTCGGCCGCCGTTGCATGTCCGCAGTGCTCCAGCAGTTGGAAAGCGAAGCAGGCAACGAGGAGCAGATCGTAAATCCCCGGCTGGTTGTCCGCTCCACTACTGCTGCCCCTGCGCTTCGTTCAGCTCCGTCGCCACTAAACTAGAAGCCATGACTTCCACCAGTACCCCCGCAGCAGACACTGCAACCGCCCGTGCCCGCCTTCTTGAACTCATCAAAGAGTTGGCGGTGGTCCGCGGAAAGGTGATCCTCTCCAGCGGCAAGGAAGCTGACTACTACATCGACCTCCGCCGCATCACCCTGCACCACGAGGCCTCCAAGCTGGTGGGCCAGGTCATGTTGGCAATGATCGACGACGCCGGGATCCCGGTTGAGTGCGCTGGCGGACTCACCATGGGTGCCGACCCCGTAGGTACCGCTGTCATGCACGCCGCCGCCGACGCCGGGCGCGCCGTGGACGCTTTCGTTGTCCGCAAGGCCCAGAAGTCGTACGGCATGGGCCGCCAGGTGGAAGGTCCCTCGGTTGAGGGCCGCAATGTGGTTGTCCTCGAGGACACGTCCACCACCGGCGGGTCCGCACTGACCGCCGTCGAGGGTGTCCGCAAGGCCGGCGGCAATGTGGTTGCCGTCGCCGTCATCGTGGACCGTGACACCGGCGCCAAAGAGAAGATCGAAGCCGAAACCGGCGTGCCGTACCTCTTTGCCTTCGGCAAGGACGAGCTGGGCCTTAACTAGGGAGTTTGTGTACAGGCGATGCCCCTAAAAGCGTATTTTAGGGGCAACAACTGTGCACAAACTACGGGGCTGTAAGGCAGTGCCCGCGAAGCCTATGCTAGCTGCGTGGACGTTCAAGTAGGGAAGCTCCAGGCTCCGCCGGAGGTGAACGAAAACCTCCCGGGCCAGAGCTCTGCCATGCCCGGATCCGGATCAGTTGATGCTGCCGATCCGGCTGACTGGGCACGGATCCTGCCCCACGTTTCGCGGATAAAGCGGACATCGCGCCGCAACTTCCTCATCACTGCAGGGGTTTCGCTGGCGCTGGCCGGAGACATGCTGTTTACCCGGCGCGTGCAGGCCGAGCGGCGGGCCACCAAGATCCTCCGCGTCCCGGACTCATACTCGGATCTCTACTTTCCCAAGTCCAGTTGGATCCTTTTCCCCGGGTACAAAACCAGCTGGGAAGAGGCGCAGTGGATCCTGAACTCACTGCGCCCTGCCCTTCACCAGCGCGGCCGCCTTGCCGCCATCGGGTATTCCAACCTTGGCCTGGACGTTGATGAGATCGTCCGCGAACTCATTCTCCACGTGCGCGAGCTGGGGCTGGAGAAGCTGTATTTCTACGGCCACAGCTTCGGTGGGATGCTCGCCACGCAAGTCGCCGCCCGTCTGCTGGAGCTGCATGGTGTGGAGACCCAGCTGATCGTCCTGGATTCCAGTCCCTTCAGCCGCTCGGATGTGCTGGATCAGAGCTGGTTCGACGGCGTGGTGTTCCTCTATGAGAACGGCTTCCGCATCCCGTCAGTCCTGCGCGGCGGATATGAACTGGGGGAGAGGGTGGCGCACAAGGACGAACGCACCTGGCGGCAGATCCTGGACCAAAGCCTGGAGCAGCTCTCGCCGATCGCCCCATCCAGCGTCCTGATCCAGACGGAGTCGGCGTACATTTACCACTTCGATGGCCTGCGTCTCGCCGGCAAAATCGGCTCGGCCAAAATGGCATTCCTCGGCAACTCCAAGGACAACACGGTCAACTACGAGTCCGCACGCGCTGGGTGGAGCAAGGTCTTCGCGGCGAACATGAAGCTCCCGGTGCTCAGCACAGAGGGTGCCCGGCCAGCGCATGCCAGCCCGCAATGGAGTGCCGACATTTACCGGCCCCTGTTGGAGCGGGTCCAAAATGAGCTGGAACCGTTGCCGCCTGCGCCTGACGAGCCGGCGTACCAGGAGCCAAATGGACGGGTTATCCGGCCGGCATAGGTCTTCTTGCTGGGATTTGCGTGGGTTCCTGACCCTGTTTGGCTGGATTCGGGGCAGAAATCAGCCCAAATGGGTTGTTTTTGGGTGGCTGCGGCGTCAAAGAGGGTCAGGAAGCTGCGGCCCTCGCTGACTCAACCCCGCAGCGCTTCAACCTCGCAGCGCTTCAACCTCGACGGCGGTGAGGCCTGCCTCCCGCAGGAAGCCGCGGGCGTCCCCGAACTCCCGTGCGAAGCCGACCAGGAAATGCCGGATCGCGGCTTCCGGGCTTTGCAGGATCATCAGGTCAGGGCTGAAGTACTGCGCCGGCGTGGACGGCACGTGGAGCCGCCACGTCTCGGCCATGACCTGCAGCAGGTTTGGAAGGTTGCCCGTGGTGGCCGTGTAATCCTTCACCACGGCCTCGTCCGATTCGCCCGCGGCCATGAGTGCAATCGCCGACACCACTCCGGTCCGGTCCTTGCCCAGCGAACAATGAACCAGCGTGCGCTTGCCTTCCGCGACGGGAACCAGGGCATCGGCAACCCACTCGGGCCGGACGCGGATCCAGCCCAAATACAGATCTCCCAGGTCCTCCGGAGTTTCCACTGCCTGCAGCGACCCCGCCACTGCGTTCGGATCCAGGGGATTATGGATGAGCTCGACGGCGGGTGCAGCGACGGCGGTACTCCCGCCACCGCCGTCGGGCCTGGTCGCGTTCGAAGGAGAGGAACCGTCCGGAACCAGCCACGGAACCAAGGACCGCTCGAGCTCGCTGCGCAAGTCCATGATGGCCTGGATGCCATGCTCCGCCAGGAACCCCGATGTCGCGGCAGCATCCAGGCCAAACGGCTGGCTCCCCCTCAGTATCCGGCCGCCGGCCAGAGGACGGAGGTTGAGCACAGCCATGACAGGACTCCTTTGGCTCTAGATCTGGCTCTTGAGGTCGGCCACGGAGTTCAGGATCTGGTTGGGTCGGAACGGGAAGGACACGATTTCCTCGCGTTGGGTGATACCGCTGAGCACCAGGACCGTGTGGAGCCCGGCTTCCATCCCTGCCACGATATCGGTGTCCATGCGGTCGCCAATCATGGCCGTGGTCTCCGAGTGGGCGTCGATCTGGTTCATGGCGGAGCGGAACATCATGGGGTTTGGCTTGCCCACGATGTACGGCTCGCGGCCCGTTGCCTTGGTGATCATTGCCGCGATTGCGCCGGTTGCCGGCATGGGGCCGTCCTTGGAAGGGCCGGTGGCATCAGGGTTGGTCGCGATGAAACGGGCGCCTGCCAGGATGTGGCGGACGGCCATGGTGATCGCCTCGAAAGAGTAGGTGCGGGTTTCGCCGAGCACCACGAAGTCAGGTTCCGTGTCCGTGAGGATGAATCCGGCTTCGTGCAATGCGGTGGTGAGGCCGGCCTCGCCGATGGTGTAGGCGCGGTTGCCGGAATCAGAGGACTGGACCTGGTCCTTGAGGAACTGGGCTGTGGCAAGCGCCGAGGTCCAGATATTCTCCTCCGGAACTTCCAGGCCGGAGGCGCGGAGGCGGGCTGCGAGGTCGCGCGGGGTGAAGATGGAATTGTTGGTCAGGACAAGGAAGCGCTTGGACGTATCCACCCAGCGCTGGATGAGCTCGGCTGCACCGGGGATTGCCTGGTTTTCATGAACCAGCACGCCGTCCATGTCCGTGAGCCAGCATTCGATTTCGTGGCCGTTCCGGTAAACCGACGCGGACGTGTGGGGCGTGGATTCTTCTGCCATATTTGCCTCCGGCTGGGATTGGTCGTGCACTGCCTCCCAGTCTTTCATTATTCGCAGCGGGAGACATCCCGCTGCCGGTAGTGGCGTTAACTATAAACTCAGTGTATAGATGAGGGTGTGAACAACTCACTCACCCTCCTGGGCCTTTTGAATCGCGAGCCTAGCTACGGCTACGACCTCAAACACTCTTATGACCGATACTTCGGAGCAGGCAAGGCGCTGGCCTACGGACAGGTGTATTCCACGCTGGCGAGGATGGTCCGTGATGAGTTGATCCGGGCTTTGGGCGAAGAGACCGGCGGAGGTCCGGATCGAAAAAAGTATGCGATCACAGACGCCGGAGAAGCCACGGTGCGTGAGTGGCTGTTCACGCCTGACATTCCCTCCGAATCCCTGCAAAGCAACCTCTTTGCGAAAACCGTCATCGCACTGCTGTTGGATGACGACGCGGAGCGGTTGCTTGATGTGCAGCGCAGCCAACACATGGCCCGGATGCGGGAACTGACGCGCGCGAAGAAGGAAGCAGGCCTGCTGCAGGTACTGATGTGTGACCACGGCCTGTTCCACATCGAAGCGGACTTGAGATGGATCGACCTCACGGCTGCCCGGCTGTCCCAACTCAAAAAGGAGCTTCAGAGCGTATGATCACCAAAACACCCATCCTGAGTGCCCGCGGGTTGCGCCACTCCTTTGGTCCGACGGAGGCCCTCCGGGGAATAGACCTGGACGTCCATGCGGGGGAAGTGCTGGCTGTCATGGGCCCATCCGGATCCGGGAAGTCCACGCTGCTGCACTGCCTGGCCGGGGTCCTCGTGCCCGACGACGGGACCGTTACGTACAACGCGCTCGGCCAAGGGCCCATGCTCCTCAACGAACTGAAGGAGACGAAGCGGACCCGGCTGCGGCTGACGGACTTTGGGTTCGTCTTTCAGTTCGGGCAGTTGCTACCGGAACTCAGCGCGGTCGATAACGTCAGCATCCCGTTGCTGCTTGACGGGATCAAACGACCTGAAGCGTTGCAACGATCCAGAGACATACTGCAACGTCTTGGCTTGGACGGGTTGGGCGAAAAGCTGCCTGGCGAATTGTCGGGTGGCCAAGCCCAACGCGTCGCTGTTGGCCGAGCCTTGGTGACGTCCCCTGCGGTGTTGTTCGCTGATGAACCCACCGGCTCGTTGGACTCCCTCGCCTCGGAAAACGTGCTGACCTTGATGCTGGATCTTGTCCGCGAAGCCGGGACGACCGTGGTGATGATCACCCACGATGCCCGAACGGCTGCCTATGCCGATCGGGAAGTCATTGTGCGCGACGGTGTTTTAGGTGCCGGATACCGGGTGTCCGCGTGAACACGGGACTTTTCCGGCTGGCAGTGGCAGGCAGCCGTTCCGCCTACGGCAGGTTGGCCGGAATCGCTGGAGGAGTCGTCGTCGGGGTGTGTCTTTTGTTATTGCTCTGGGGTGGCGCCAACGGATTGCAAGCCCGGGACGATCGTGGCGCCTGGTTGCGCGAAACGGGGCATCCGTCCGTATCGGATTCGATCGATGCTTCGGGCCTTGCCGTTCCCATCCCCTTGACTCCGGAAGCGGTGCTCATGCGGGCCAACGGACAGGAGATCTTCCGGGACCGACTCATTGAGCGTCGCGATTTCGCTGCACTTCCATCGGCCGTCGTGAGCATCCCGGGAGTCGATAGCCCTCCGGAACCGGGGAGCTACTATGCCTCGCCGGCGTTACAACGCCTGATCGATTCGACGCCACGCGATCAGCTCGGAGACCGCTTTGGGGAGTTTGCCGGTGTGATCAGCGATGCTGCCCTGCCCGGACCCGATTCCCTGGTGGTCATCACCGGGGCCTCTGAGGCAGAACTTCGCAAGAGCGGAAACGCCTCGTTGGTTTCGGACTTCACCAGCAACCCGTACGGAGGCAGCGCCGCCTCTTACACCACAGTGCTCCTTATGGGAGCCTTAGCAGTCTTCTTCCCCGTGTTGCTGTTGATCAGCATCGTCACAGATTTAGGAGCCGCGCAGCGACGGGAACGGTTTGCGACCCTGCGGCTCATTGGGGCGTCTCCCGGCACCGTCTCCCGCATTGCCGGCGTCGAAATCGCCATCCCGAGCCTGATCGGTGCCGTGATGGGTCTTGGCGTGGCGGGGATGTTGAGGCCTGCCACTGCCCAGATACCGATCAACGACACCAGAATGTTTGCTTCAGATCTGCACACCGGATGGGCCGCCAATGTGGCAGTGGTGGCTGTAGTCGTGCTGGCCTCGGCACTTGTCGCCGCCGTTCGAACGGCGCGCGCAGACGTTGGGCCTCTAGGGGTGACGAGGGTGGTTCATGAGAAGAAGCCAACAACTTGGCGAACAGTGCCGCTGGTTATGGGGCTCGCCTTCATGACTTTCGCGGTAGTTCTCATCCGTGTTCTGGATTTTCGGCTGCCATGGCTTGAGTCCCCGCTTCTGGTGGGCGGATTCATGATGGTCCTTGCAGGCATCGTCGTGATCGGCCCGTGGCTGACTCGCGTGGTGAGCCGAATGGGCTTGCATCAGGCACGAAGCGCGGCAGCAATCGTTGCCGCAAGCCGTATTCAAAAGACTCCGGCCGCTACCTTCCGGTCCGTATCAGGGCTTGTGATTGCGGTGTTTGTTGTCTCGGTTTTCGCCGGAGCATCCAGCATCCTGCAATCCACCGAGAGCCCACAGCCGCGCCCCGGGTTGATGCAGCCCACCAGCCTCCACGCAACAATGAGGTCTGGAGAGACGCAGGTCCGGGTGGAGGAAACAGCCGCCGCTGCGAAGGAATTGCCGGGAATTCTCAGCGCCACCATTGGCTATGGCCCTGCTGTGCTTTCGGACCGGGGCGCCGGATCTGAGCTCTACTTCCGGGCCTCAGAAGCTCGAGCCTTGGGGTTCGACGACATTCCAGCAGCAGAAATTGTTGCAGTGGACAGCGCCTTCCTCTACTTCTGGACAGCTCAGCCCCTGGCCCTGAAACCGGCTCCCGATGGGACTCTGGCCGGTCTTGTTCCGGTTGTCATGGTGGTGGACACCGACGGCACTGCTGAGGCCGTGGACCGCGCCCGGACTGCGTTGAGCCGCTCGGGCGTCACGGCCACGCCGGCGTCCTCCAAGTCTGACTTTCAATTGCAATCATCCAAACGCCTGATCCATGGCCTTGCCGTGCTTGCGTACCTCGGCATGTTCGTTGCGGTCGCCATCGCAGGGCTTTCACTCGCGGTGGGTACTGCCTCGGCCATCCTGGACCGGCAAAGGGTTCTTGGGCTTATGCGTCTCATGGGGATGCCAGCGTCAATTCTGCGTCGAATCGTTGCCCGGGAAGCTGCAGTTCCCCTCCTGAGCGTGCTGCTGCTTGCCATTGGCCTCGGGTTCCTCACGGCCTGGCTCATGGTCACGGCCCTCAACGACGCATACCAACTCTCCTGGCCGGAGCCCGGATACTTCATTGCCTTGGCTCTGAGCCTGGTCCTGGCACTCAGTGCTGTCATCGCCACCTTTGGCCTGATCCGGCGAACTACTTCCGTTACGGCTACACGCTTCGAATAAAAAGGCGGTTCGAAGGGAGACATCCCGTGGTGTGCCTGCGTGGGTAGTTCTGCCCATGTGGATATTCGGCTTTGACTTGCGTTGGGCGGCTCAGCCCCGACTACGCTTGTTCCGGCGCAGGCGTGCCACCACCGTGGGTCGGGGGATCGACATGGTGGATTTTTTGTGTCGCCGCACTTCAGCAGGTCCCCAGCACTCGATCGACAACCGGATATCCCCAGATACGCCGGTACTCAACGCATTTGAAAGGGCCTGTCATGAGCAACAACAATGGAGTGCCGCAGCCTCCGTACAATCCCGACGGCGTGCCGCAGCCGCGCTACGACACCGGCCAGGAGCAGTATCGGCAGTATCAGCCGGGCCAGACCCAGCCGATGTACCAGCCGGAAGCGCAGGGGCAGGAAGGCCAGACCCAAGCTTTCCCCACACAGCCGGCAGCGACCCAGGCTTTCCCCGCGCAACAATTCCCAACCCAGCAGGGTTACCCTGACGGCGAGTACGCGGAAACCGTCCACCGATACCCACAAACTCAGCAGGGCCAGCCTGGCTACCCTGGCCAGCCCGGCTACCTCGGCCAGCCTGGCGGACCCAGCCAGGGCCCGGGTGACCACAACAAAAAGGCGCTCTTCCTCATCCTCGGCGGGGTCGCCGTCGTCGTGATCATTGCGCTGGTAGTGGTGTTCGCATGGTTGATTCCTTCGGTGACCAAACCCGTGGCCGTAGAGAGTCCCGTGCCTTCGGCCAGTGCCTCAGACGAGGCGTCCGACGCAGCGGCCGAGCCGTCCGATGACCCGTCCGGCGAGGCAAGCGCCTCCTCCGAGATTCCGGAAGGCGCCATCCCGCTGCCCAGCGTGTGGGAGAAATTCGCCGGCCCAACCAATGTTCCGGCCGACGGCGACCCGCTGTTCAGTAAGTGGGTCACGGGCGAGTCTTCCTTCCAGTACCTGGCCGAGTGGACGCATGACGAATCCTTCGGGATCACCAAGGACCCCACGACTGGTGAAGAAATCCAGAAGAAGGCCCAAGGCACGGTGGAGGCGGACGGCGACGGCATTGCCCTTGCGTATGCATTCTTCGCCGAGTCCGACGAAGGCAAGTTCGGCAAGGATCCGAAAGAGATCAAGGCCGCGATCGAAGACATCGAGGCCCGGTACAAGGGCATGACCGCCACGGAACTGCCCCAGAACCTGGTAGGCCACAAGTGCACCTCGGACTTCAAGACCTCGATGCCTGAGATCCGCGAGTTCCGCCGTGGCGCAGCAGTAGTCATTGGCTTCACCTGCACCAACGCGCGCGGCGAAGAAATCCAGGCAGCCAACCTGTTCTCTGTGACGCCGTGGGGAACTCCGCAGATGCTGGGCGTTAGCGGGCACAAGACCTACTGGGATGCCCACCCCGGACTGATGGAGCAGCTGGCCAACTCGTACCGCATCAACAAGTGGAAGATGGTCTAGACGCTCGGGCAAAGAGGCAAAGACCGGGCAGGGCTAAAGTTGAGGGGTGACTGACCTTCCCCCCAACACGGCCCTGCCCACCCCTGCCCACACCGCATCAGACGCTGACGGAACGGCAGAAGGCTGGACTGAAGCGAAGCCGGAGGTCGGCGTCGGGCCCTGGGAAGGCGAGTGGCCGGTTGGCGATCACTGGGACCCGGACCTGCTCAGGGACGGCGACCGCCGCAACGTGGTGGACCAGTACAGGTATTGGAAGCACGAGGCGATCGTCGCGGACCTGGATTCCAAGCGGCACGAATTCCACATCGCGATCGAGAACTGGCAGCACGACCTCAACATCGGCACGGTTGTGCGCACCGCCAATGCGTTCCTCGCCAAAGAGGTCCACATCATCGGTCGACGGCGGTGGAACCGTCGTGGGGCCATGGTCACCGACCGCTACCAGCACGTCCGCCACCACCCCACTGTTGAGGAGTTCGTTCAGTGGGCGCAGGGGGAGGGGCTTGCCGTGATCGGCATCGATATCTTCCCGGATTCCGTGCCGCTGGAGACCTACGACCTCCCGGAAAAGTGCGTCCTGGTATTCGGGCAGGAAGGCCCGGGCCTCACGCCCGAGGTGCATGAAGCCGCCGTTGCCACGTTGTCCATTGAGCAGTTCGGCTCCACGCGTTCCATGAATGCTGCCTCTGCTGCGGCGATCGCGATGCACGCGTGGGTTCGCCGGCACGTGTTCCAGCAGCCGGTGCGTTAGGCCCACTTCCTGATCCGCGGAGGCTAGCTACTCTTCGCTCGGAAATCCGGGTAGGCCGTCGATGCTCAGCGCGTTCCTCTCGGCCCGGTACGCAATCATGCCGTCCGTGCCCTTCTTCTCGGCCTGCAAGCGGAGAAGGTCACGCTCGCCAGCCGTCTCCATGACAGGGACGCCCCAGCCGCAGGAGTCACTGATTCGTGTGACATCCACTGTGATGACGGCCCGCGTGCTCGGGTGTTCGGGGTGGAGAGCCACTACTTCTTCAAATTCTGCTTCACCGGGAAGGAACACCGAGCCTTGGCCGTGGAGTCGAACGATTCTTGGCCGGCTGCCGAACGAAGTGAACATGAGGCACACCCGGCCATTTTCCCGGAGGTGTGCGATGGTCTCCACGCCGCTGCCGGTGTAATCCACCCAACCCACCCGGCGAGGGCCCAGGACCGAGAAAGAGTCGTGGCCGCGAGGTGACATGTTCACATGTCCGTCTGCTCCCAGCGGCGCGGTCGCAACAAACCACATGGGCTGTTCCTCGATCCACGATTTGAGGTCCTTGTCGATGGAATCGAAGAGTTTAGCCACGGTCAAAGCATACAAACGAGCGGGCACCTTGTGCCGCAACTTGGGGTTCAAATGCCAACCCGGCGGAAGTGTTAAGAGCCCCAGTGACCCGAAACACGGCGTCCCGGCGGATATCGCTAGGATGGGAGCTAGCCGTAAGCGGTCTACTCCAGGGTTACCAACCCACAGACGAATTCAGCATAGGAGTCACCATGCCCATTGCAACCCCAGAGATTTACTCCGAGATGATCGACCGCGCGAAGGCTGGCGGATTCGCTTTCCCCGCGGTCAACGTGACGTCGTCGCAGACTCTGAACGCTGCGATCCGCGGTTTCGCCGAGGCCGAATCCGACGGCATCATCCAGGTTTCCACCGGTGGCGCAGCCTACTGGTCCGGCGCTTCGGTCAAGGACATGGTTGCCGGTTCGCTCGGTTTCGCCGCGTTCGCCCGCGAAGTGGCCAAGAACTACAACGTCAACATCGCCCTGCACACGGACCACTGCCCGCAGGACAAGCTTGCAGACTTCGTCCTTCCGCTGCTCTCTGCTTCCGAGGAAGCCGTCAAGGCCGGCAAGGACCCCATCTTCAACTCGCACATGTGGGACGGCTCGCACGAGACCCTCTCCGAGAACCTGCGCATCGGCCGCGAACTGCTTGAGCGCGCAGCTGCAGCGAAGATCATCCTCGAGGTCGAAATCGGCACCGTCGGTGGCGAAGAAGACGGCGTTGAGAACGAAATCAACGAGAAGCTCTACACCACCACCGAAGACGCTCTCGCAACCATCGAGGCCCTGGGTGCCGGCGAAAACGGCCGTTACCTCACCGCCCTGACCTTCGGCAACGTGCACGGCGTGTACAAGCCGGGCAACGTCAAGCTCCGCCCCGAACTGCTCAAGCAGATCCAGTCCGAGGTTGGCGCCAAGATCGGCAAGGACAACCCGTTCGACCTCGTGTTCCACGGCGGCTCGGGCTCCTCCGAGCAGGAAATCGCTGACGCTGTTTCCTACGGTGTCATCAAGATGAATATCGACACCGACACCCAGTACGCGTTCACCCGCCCGGTTGCCGGCCACATGTTCTCCAACTACGACGGCGTCCTGAAGGTCGACGGCGAAATGGGCAACAAGAAGACCTATGACCCCCGCGTCTGGGGCGCTTCCGCCGAAGCCGGTATGGCCGCGCGCATCGTCGAAGCAGCCCAGCAGCTCGGATCGGTCGGCAAGACTTTCTAATGTCCGACGAATTCCGCAAGAACCTGATGGGGCCGGAGCCCACGCTCCTGCCCGCCGAAACCGAGATCTACCAGCACCTGGCTCTCGGCAAGGAAGCGCTGGACCTCGTGGAGAAAAACCCCACGTCGTCTCTTCTCTGGGCAATCCTCGCCGAGGAAGCCTGGGCTGAGGGCCGCACCATCGACTCTTACGCCTACGCCCGCGTGGGCTACCACCGAGGACTGGACTCGCTGCGCCGCAACGGATGGCGCGGTGTGGGACCGATCCCGTGGGAGCACGAGCCCAATCAGGGCTTCCTGCGCGCGCTCTACGCACTGGGTCGCGCCGCCGCTGCAATCGGCGAGCCCGAAGAGCCCGAGCGGATCGAGAAGTTCCTGAACGACTCAGACCCGAAGGCCAAGGCAGCGATCGAGGCCAGCTAAGGCCTGAGCTGCTCAAGCAAACGACGACGGCGGCCCTCACCAAAAGGTGGGGGCCGCCGTCGTTAGCTCGTTGTGGGGCCTGTTGTGCGTGCCTAGGTGTGTGTCAAGGGCGCAGAGCAGGCCCCACAATGAAGGGGGAGACTAAGCCTTGCGCGGGATGCCCGTGCGTGCCATTGCCTCGGCATAGGCGCCGTGGATGGCATCCAGGTATTCCTGCTGGCGGGCGGGGGTGCCAGCGAAGGAACGGCCACCCAGGGAACGGACCTTGAAGGTCTTGAAACCGCGGCGGGCGATGCTGGCAGGAGCGGCCTTCATCAATTGGTCAGCAAGGCGGTGTGCTTCATTGCCGTGTGCCACAAGGGCGGAAGTGCGCGGCAGGATCGCGAGCAAGCGCAGGAGCGGCTTCAAGCCTTCGGTGATGTTGGCCGGCGTCAGCTTGCCCGGTTCCTCGTTGGGCTCGATCCAGGGGTACGCGTTCCACGGCATCATGAGCTCGGGGCGGAGACCCAGCTGCCACTGCATGCCGAGCATGCGAGTGGCTGCTTCTTCGTCACCCGGGTTGATGAAACCTTCGCCGGAGTTGGTGCGCTGATTGGAGAAAAGGCTGACGATGCGGCAGTCATCCATGCTGTGGGCGGGGTCGATGTAGAGGACCTCGCTGCCCGGCTTCTGCTCCTTGATGGAGTCGCACAGCTCGTTGACCTCGGCGATGTGCGGTTCGTAGCGGCGGTTCCAGAGGATTTCTTCGGGTGATTCAGTCGCCAGTTCTTGCATCAGGGGTTTGGTCTCCTAGGTGTTACTGCGCGCACCTTTCCAAGGGGCCGCGGGCATGCCGCTGCCGAACCTCAAAGGGTGCTGTTGGGGGCTAACTAACCTTACCGGACTATGGGCCCTGCAGCACCCTGTTTCGGCGCGCCCCCAAATGAGACACGGCGTGTTGCCCGGCATCGTGGCGGACGTCTCCACGGTGGGGCGCGAATTCCGGCATGATTCGGGATATGGAGAGACGAGAATCATCCGCTGCCGCTATTTCCGCTTTCGAAGGGCTGGGGGCCGATCTGGCCTCCGCCGGTGTGGTGATGGGCAAGATGTTCGGTGCCACCTCACTGATGCTGAACAAGAAGGCGCTGGCTTGCCTGAACGGGGACAAGGTTGCCTTCAAATTGGGTAAGGACACACCCGAACATGCGCGAGCACTGGCCCTCCCTGGCGCTGAACTGTTCGATCCCTCGGGAATGAACCGCCCTTTCAAAGACTGGGTGGAGCTCCCGTTGTCCTCACAGTCAGAGTGGCCTTCCTTCGCCGAAGCGGCGTTGCAATCCGCGGCAGGGGAGTGAACCGCCCTCCATGCTTCGCGCCGCCGTCGAGCCTGAACATTAACCCATTTGTGCAGGTCAAAGCCGTTGACTTTGACCTGCACAGATGATGGGTTGGGGCTACTGGTTTTGGGGGAACCTGTTCTGGAACCCCCGAATCCCGGCACCGGTCTTAGACAGCATCATTCGCATCATCTACCTCGGGGGTAAACGTGGTTGCATCAACAGAAGCGTCACCAGAATCAGGGCAGCGTCCCGGCAAAGCACCAAAAGTCCGAGCGATCCTGGCAGGTGGCCTGGTCCTTGGAGTGGGTGCGGCGATCACCTTGGCCGCGTGGAACAGCTCCGAGTTTGCCCAAGGCACCTTCACAGCAGGCTCCTTCAACCTCCAGGGAAGCATCAACGGAACCACCTTCACTGAGAATCCGGTGGGCTCACCCGCCACGTTGGCATTCACTACCAACCCGACCAACCTTTCGCCGGGTGACGTCGTAACCGCTCCGTTCGCTGTCAGGCTGGATGCGGCGTCAAGCTACGACGCCACGGTGACCATCTCCACGCAAGGATCCACGGGGTCCGTGGCAGGCCTGACGTACGAGCTCACGCAGTCTGAAGCTTTTGGTTGCTCCGAAACTGTCACGGAAACATTGGTGGCGGCCGGGCAAACGCTGGGGACGACGCCGGCAAGCGTCACCTTTCCCTTGACTCAAGGAGCCGGTACTGACCCCGGAGCGCCTGTGAACCTCTGCTTCAGGGTGACCGCCGGGGCAGTTGTCCAAGCCCAAACAGGGTCCACCACGTGGGAATTCGCCGCACAGTCTCAGTGATCCATGGGTCATCGACGAGCAAAAACCAAGCGCGGTGTAGTTTTCCTTCGTATCCGTGCGCTCCTCGCAGGGGCATTGGCATTGGGACTCGGCGGCTCTGTCACACTCGCGTCCTGGACTGACAGCGATTTTGCCTCCGGTTCGTTTGGAACAAGCGTTTTCCAAACTGAATCCAATGTGACCAAGCCGTATGACGCCTTGGGTACATGGAGCACCAACGACGCTTCGCCCGGCGCCACTTTGGTGTTCGATGCTACCGCCATGAGCCCGGGCACCGTTTTCTATGCGCCGTTTGCCATCAGGACCAGGGCAACATCCATTGCCGGCGAGGTGGTGCTCGGGATTCCCGTGGTGACCAGCAGCGGAACGGGGGTCACAGACTTGGGTGCGGCGCTGCGGTATCGGGTAGTTCGATCAGCCACATGCCAGGCGTCGTCGTTCACAGGGAGCCCGAATTTTGTGGTGGGTAGCGATGGCGTCAAGCCTTTGACAATGGGTCAGGCAGCCGGCGTCGTGAATCCGCTGGCGGCGGCCACGGCGACCCTGCCCGGGGCAGCCACGCAATTCTGTTTTGAAGTGTCGCTTCCGGCTGGGGCAAACAATGCGTTGCAGGGCCAGACGGCAACCGCGACCTGGCAGTTCACTGCTACCTCAAGCTCATGAGCACCCCCAGGATCCGGTCAGGCCAGTTTCAGCACCGCTTGCGGGAAACGCTGCTGAACATTGCTGCCGCGGGCGGCGCTGTCTGCCTCGTCGCCGTCGTTCTTGCAGTGGCGTTCAACATCACCCTGATCCTGTTCAAAACCGGTTCCATGTCGCCCACCATCCCGGCAGGTTCGCTGGCTGTGGTTCGCGAGATTCCGGCTGCGGACATCAAGATAGGCGATGTTGTCACGGTGGACCGGCCAGGAAAGCTGCCCATCACGCACAGGATCCAGACCGTTGGGCCGGCGGACGGTGCTGCCCGCATCATCACCATGAAGGGTGATGCCAACGCCGAGGCTGATCCGGCGCCCTACGTCGTCGAGCGGGTCCGAATCGTCCTTTGGTCCGCCCCCGGCCTTGCCTATCCCTTGGCTGCTGCCGCCAATCCGGTGGTGTTGGGCGCAACAACCGTCTGCGTAGCGGCGCTGGTGAGTTGGGTGCTCTGGCCCCGAAACGGCTCCCGAAACGGCTCAGGGCGCGGCCAGCGCCGCAAAAGAGGGCAACATGCTGCTGCCTAGGTTGGGGGCCTTGGCCGGGCTGCTCGCTCTCTTTTTGTTGGCTGCCATTCCGGCGCACGCCGAAGAAGGACCTTCCGGTTGGTTGGAGCTCGACGCTGGCCCGGCCGGGGAAGTTCATCGTCTCACCCCTGGTGGGAGGGCGGATTGGGCGGTAGACGTGCAGGCACGGGGCGAGCCTGCCGGTTTGCTGGAAGTGTGGATCCAGCCGACCGAAACTGCAGGTCCGGATAGTGAATCCAGGGGACTTCGGGACTTCCTCAGCGTGCAATTACGGTCCTGTGAACAGCCATGGAATGGCACCATGTGCGCGAGAGGTGAACGGAGCTTGCTTGAGCCCACGGATCTAAATCTTGCCGAGGGCTTAAGGATCGACCTCATGAAAGACGGCAGCACCTGGTCCAACGGGTCCTACGTCCTTGTGAGCGCGGCGCTCGCGGAGGACGTTCCCGCAGAGTTCCAAGGGAGCCGCACACAAATTGTGCTCGGCGTCCATGGTTCGGGCGACGCGGCTGGAGATCCCAGCCCCGGTGCGGTCACCGCACGTCCGGGCGGGCCGCCGTCGTCCATGGGCTTGGCTGACACCGGCGCAAGGCTTGGTGGCGCCGCGATGTTGGGCGTGCTGGCCGTCGCCGCAGGGTTCGCTCTTGCCCATTGGCGGAGTGCGCAGGCATGAAGAAGCGGCTCGGTCGGCTGGGTTCCGTGGCGATGGCATTGGCCCTGCTGATCTTCCCATCGCTGCTCATCTCCGCCTCAAGCCCGCCCGAGGTGACGGAGGCGTCCTGGCAGCGGAGTGAATTCGGAACGGGTAGCGTCGGGACCATCACGATTCCGCCTGCAACGTTGACGGCTGCGTGTGAGTATCATCCCGTATTTCTTGGCGCCGGCGCATACGTCAGGGTCTTTTGGAAACCTCCGGCCAGCTACCCAAACCTGACCGACGCCGTGATTGACGTCCACCTGGTCACTGCAGGATCCGCAGTGACCACGCTTCAGGGATATCCCGGAGCTGCGAACACCACTGGTTCTGCTGCCGGCTACACGACGGACATTCCGGCCACGCTTCTTGGCGGCATTATTGGATTCAACACCCAGTTCCAAGTGGATATCTACATCACCTCGGCCGGCTGGAAGTCCACGCCCGTGTCGGTCAGGGCCAATGCGGGCTTGGTTGCCGGCGTCGGAGGGTCCTGCACCAATCTCTGAGCTGTCATCCCGGATGCTCCAAAAGTTGGGCAAAACGTCCTTGAAAGGCTCCTTGACACCAGAGTTTCAGGCCCCATCGGCTAAACTTGGCTGGTAAGAGCCCCGAAACTCTTGCGTACGCTGCCGTCCGCGGCAGGCTGCACCGGTAAGTCGGGGCATTCTCATGTACGGCGTCGAGTCCTGGCCATCCGGCTTGGTCTCGCCCGAAAGAATGGGGGAGGATCCCATGCCCGCTATCGTGATCGTCGGAGCCCAGTGGGGCGACGAAGGCAAAGGCAAAGCTACCGATCTGCTCGGTGGCCGTGTTGACTACGTGGTTAAGCCCAACGGCGGCAACAACGCCGGGCACACCGTGGTGGTTGGCGGTGAGAAGTATGAGCTGAAGCTCCTTCCCGCGGGCATTCTGAGCCCCAACGCAATTCCCATTATTGGCAACGGCTGCGTGGTGAACCTCGAGGCACTCTTCCAGGAAATCGACGGCCTTGAGGCCCGTGGCGCGGACACCTCCCGCCTGCGCGTATCGGCCAACGCGCACCTCGTCGCCCCTTACCACCAGGTTCTGGACAAGGTCACGGAGCGCTTCCTCGGCAGCCGCGCCATCGGCACTACCGGCCGCGGCATCGGTCCGGCTTACATGGACAAGGTGGCCCGTCTGGGCATCCGCGTCCAGGACGTCTTCGATGAATCGATCCTCCGCCAGAAGGTGGAAGGTTCGCTGCGCCAGAAGAACGAACTCCTGGTCAAGGTCTACAACCGTCGCGACATCGTGGTGGACGAGATCGTTGACTACTTCCTCTCTTTCGCTGAGCGCCTGCGCCCGCTGGTTATCGACAGCACGCTGGAGCTGAACAACGCGCTGGACGAAGGCAAGGTTGTGCTCATGGAAGGTGGCCAGGCTACGTTCCTGGACGTTGACCACGGCACGTACCCGTTCGTCACCTCATCCAACCCGACGGCGGGCGGTGCGTCCGTTGGCTCGGGCATTGGCCCTACCCGTATTTCCCGTTCCATCGGCATCATCAAGGCTTACACCACACGTGTTGGCGCCGGCCCGTTCCCCACGGAACTGTTCGACGAAATGGGCGTGTACCTGCAGAAGACCGGTGGCGAGTTCGGTGTGAACACCGGCCGTCCGCGCCGTTGCGGTTGGTACGACGCCGTGCTGGCGCGCCACGCTTCCCGCGTCAACGGCTTCACGGACTACTTCGTGACCAAACTGGACGTCCTCACGGGCATAGAGCAGATCCCGGTCTGCGTTGCCTACGATGTGGACGGCGTCCGTCACGACGAAATGCCCATGACGCAGACCGAGTTCCACCACGCAGTGCCGATCTTCGAGTACTTCGACGGCTGGACCGAGGACATCACCGCGGCCCGCACTCTGGAGGACCTCCCGGAGAACGCCCGCAACTACGTGCTGGCTCTGGAAAAACTCTCCGGCACGCGCTTCTCGGCCATCGGCGTCGGCCCTGACCGGGACCAGACGATCGTGGTTCACGATTTGATCAACGACTAAGTTTTACCGCAATTTACGACGACGGCGGGTCACCCTCGGTTTCCATGTTGAACCGGCGGGTGGCCCGCCGTTTTGGATAGGCCGTCTTGGTCACGGGATGCCAGCGACCGCCTTCTCCGCAGCTTCCATTCTCAACCTCGCGGCCTGGACGATGATGCCGACTGCGGCAGAAGCCATGATGACCACTCCGTAGGCCTGCAGAGTGGGCACGAGTCCCCAGATGGGCGCGAGCAGGCCCGCGATGATGACCGGCACGCTGAATGCCAGATAAGCCGCCGTATAGATGGCGGAGAAGACACCAGCGCGTTGATGGGGCTGAATATGCGGCGCGATCAGGCGAAGTTGCCCTCCAAAGGAGCCGCCGAATCCGAGACCGCCAAGTACGGCGCCGATCCAGACGGCCGCAAGCCATTTTTCACTGACTCCCAGGAGGACCGCCACTATCCCGACCAGGATGAGGGACACTCCAACAAGGGAGCCATGCCGGGCAGGGTGCCGGGCGAACACAAGTCCTGCAACGGCGGCGGCGAATGGACCCAGAAATGCGGAGAAACCTGCCACCAGGCCCCCATCCAGTGCAAAGTGCAGCCGGAGCAGTGGGGGGAAGAGCCCCAGGAAGAAGGCTGGGAACATCCAGCCCGCGATGTGAACCGGGATGCCCGCGGCAAATTCTCGGCGGATGCCAGCTGGGAGACTGAGCCGGGGTGTGAGGGATCGGGCTGCGCCGGGGCGTTTTGGAGTTGTTTCAGCTGTGAAGCTGACAAAAACGATGGCCAGGAGCATGACGCCCGTGAGAATGGCGAAAATGAGCATGTTGGCGTCAGCTGTGAACTGAACCGCAGCGCCAGTCACGAGGGCTCCGATGCCCAGACCACCAGCCACCGACGCGCCGGCAATGCCGCCGGCGAGTTTTTTAAGGTGTGATGGTGCTTGCTCGACGATGGCTGCGTTAAAAGCGCTGGTCGCAATGCCGGTGGCGATTCCTTGCAGGGCCCGCGCGATGATCACCCAGGTAATGGTGGATGCAACCATGAACGCGATCATGGAAATCAGCTCGGTATACAGCGCAATCAGCATGACTGGGCGCCTGCCCAGGTGATCCGAAAGTGAGCCTCCCACCAGCAGCGCTGCCAGCAGGCCTATTGCGTAGATGGCGAAGGCGAGGCTGAGGGTGGCTGCCGAAAAGCCCCACTCCTGCTGCCGGAGCGAGAGCAAAGGCGTGGGCGCCCCTGCCGCGAAAAAGAATGCGGCGAAGGCCAACGCCAGCCCGGGAAAAGCCGTCTTAGCCGGGAAAGTGCTGGGCGGGCGCGTGGCGCGGGATGGTGACAATGTACGGGACAAGGGAAGACTCCTTAGACAGAACGGTCTAATCCCAGTTAGACAGACCTGTTCAATAAAGTCAAGAAATTTTAGACAGATCTGTCTGATATGCTTTTTGCATGGCCTCCACCAAACTTCCGGCTCGTCAGCGTCTCCTCGATGCTGCAGACAAGTTGTTTTATGCCGAGGGTGTCCACACTGTTGGCATTGACCGCCTTATCGAGGAGGCAGGCGTAGCCAAGGGCTCGCTCTTCTACAATTTTTCGGGCAAGGATGATCTCGTCGCCGCCTACCTGGAGGGTCGCGACCGTCAACGGCGCGAACGCATTGCGAGGTTCCAGCAGGGCTTGGATGATCCGGTCGACAAGCTCTTGGCCATCTTTGATGCCCTGCAGGAAACGGTCTCTTCTCCCGGATGGAGGGGATGTCCCTTCGCCAATGCCAGCGCAGAGGCACTTCCCGGAAGTGTGGAGGCCGAGGCACTCCGGGCCTTCCGGGACTGGCTTTCAAACGCGATGCTTTCCCTCTGTGAAGAAGCAGGCTTTGTTGAACCGGCAGGCGTGGCCGCCCGGCTCCGGCTGCTCTACGACGGAGCTGTATCGAATTCAAATCTCGATGCGCAACCAGAAGCTGTGGGCTGGGCTAAAGAGCTGGCCGCGAAAGTTCTGCACGACTCACCTCGCTCGTCGGAATAGCCTCGCGGGGAGGGCAGTTGTCGCAAGAATGAAGGCAATTACCTATAGCGAGTATGGAAATCCGGACGTCCTTGAGCTGACCGAGCAGCCAATGCCTAAGGTGGGGCCCGGCATGGTCCTGGTGAAGGTGAAGGCGGCGTCGGTAAATCCTGTCGACTGGAAGATTATGGCAGGCTACCTGGACTCCTTCATGGATCTGCAATTCCCGGCCATTCCCGGGTGGGATGTAGCGGGGGTGGTGGAGTCTGTGGGAATCGATGCACCGCACTTCAAGCCCGGCGCCGAAGTCATCTCCTATGGCCGCAAGGACTACGTTCACGGCGGCAGTTTTGCTGAATACATTGCGCTCCCGGAGAGACTTCTTGCCAGGAAGCCGGACTCCCTGGATTGGAACGAGTCGGCCGGGCTTCCTTTGGCCGGGCTCACGGCTTTCCAAGTGCTCAATCGTCTCGGGCTCAGGGCGGGCGAGACGGTTTTGATCCATGGCGGTTCTGGCGGTGTCGGATCCCTCGGCGTTCAGATCGCAGTGGCGCTCGGTGCGCGGGTCATCGCGACCGCGTCGGAAAGGAACCACGAATTCCTCAAGGCCCTCGGAGCCGAAGCTGTGGCATATGGTGAGGGGCTGTCCGACCGCGTGCGTACTCTGAGTCCTGCCGGAGTGGACGTCGTGGCCGACTTTGCGGGTGGAAACCTCGAGGCGACGCTGGATGTCCTGTCCGAGGGAGGCCGGCATGCATCCATTGCAGACAGTGAGGTGGAGGCACATGGCGGAACCTGGATGTGGGTGAATCCTGTTGGTGCCGAACTGCAGCAGCTCGCTGACTTGGTGGACGAACACAAGATCCGGGTAGAGGTGGCAGAGGCACTTCCCTTGGCCAAAGCAGCGGATGCCTTCCGGCTCAACATGGAGGGGCATACTCGCGGAAAGATTGTGCTCACCGTGGAGCCTTAGTCCAAGAGTTCAGTATGATCCAAGCCTACTTATGTTCAATTCATACCTAAGTGGGTTATGCTCTTCCTACCCCCTAGGAAAGAGCGAAGATGCTTCTTGAACGAGACCTCATTCAAGCCACCGGCTTCCGCAATGTCCGCGAAGGCGATCGCGTTACCGGATTTCAGGTCAGGGTCCGCATGCCTTCCTACCGCGGCATGGCCGCCTCCCTCATCGATGGCATTGCCGTTCATGTGGGAAATCTAGTGGACGTACCCGCCGAGGTTCCGCTCTGGACCTTCAGCGGCAACACCTACAGCCTCCGCGAGCTCTGGGCCAGTGAGGGCGTGCGATGGCAGTTGGAAGAAGCCGCCGTCGTCACCGTTCCGCTGGAAGGTGGCCTGCCGCAAGGCGTGCATGATGTCCATGTCGAGCTGAAGCTCCGCATGTCCTACATCCCGCTTGAGCACCAGCCCACGGTCCACCGCAGCTCGCGGCAGATCACGCTGGGGCCCGAGGGCGGCGATGGAGTCTTCCGCTACGGGGTCTCCCTCTACAGCTTTATGCACGACTACGGAACGGTCTTGGACCTGGAAACCGCCTTGGCCGCAGTGGCAGATACGGGAGCCACCGGCGTCGAAATTTTGGGGGAGGGCCATGTGCCCAACTACCCGGAGCCCACGGCGGCCTGGACTGAGAAGTGGTTCGCCTTGCTGGAGAAGTACTCCCTCGAACCGACCAATTACGGCTCGTGGATCGATACGAGACTGCATCCAGGCCGGAGCATGACGGCCGTGGAAGGTGCCGCCGCACTGCAACGTGACTTGAGGCTGGCCCACCGTCTGGGCTTTGGATTCGTCCGTCCCAAGATCGGAGTTGTCTCCAGCGACCTCATTCCGGACCCGATCTGGACCGAGTCCGTGGAGCGTTCCCTGGATCTTGCCCATGAGCTGGGGGTGGTTATCTGCCCCGAAATCCACTCGCCCACGCCCATCAAGCACCCGGTGGTGGACGACTACATTGCCCTCATTGAGCGCACGGGCACCAAGAACTTTGGCCTGTTGATCGATACCGGAATCTTCCAGGACAGGCCCATCCCGCTGCGGGAGGGCGAGACCAGGGAAACCAGGCCCGCTTTCCTCGACGGTATCGGCGTGGACCCGGCAGACTTTGCCGGGATCGCGCAGTACGTCGTCTTCATCCAGGCGAAGTTCCATGACATCGATGAACACCTGGAAGACCAGCAAATTCCGTGGCGTCCCGTCCTTAAAGCCCTGAAAGACGCTGGGTACAACGGCTACTTGTCCAGCGAGTACGAGGGCGAGAGGACGCCGTGGCGTTCCATCGAGCAAGTTCGCCGCCAGCATTCGCTCATCCGCAAGATCGCATCCGAACTCGCCTGACCTCAGAGTCAGAGACGTCAGAGAAATCCCCACAGTAAGAGAAGAACAATGCCCAATGGACTGATTCACGAAGACAGCT
Source organism: Paenarthrobacter sp. 10L412 (assembly GCF_056395565.1). Lineage (NCBI taxonomy): Bacteria > Bacillati > Actinomycetota > Actinomycetes > Micrococcales > Micrococcaceae > Paenarthrobacter > Paenarthrobacter sp. 10L412. The sequence goes on from NZ_JBFTJT010000014.1 coordinate 85,898, forward strand.
TGCGAACCCACCCCGAAGGCCTCGCTTTATCGCTGACCCTTCCCTGGTACCGGAGCCTCTGGCTCTCGTCCGTCTCCACGCTCAAGCTGACAGTGGACGGTGAAGAGGTTCCGCAGCAGGACCTCTCGTTCGAGCTCGGCGGAACCATCTACGCGCTGGAAGAACTTCCGGCCCAGGCTGAAACTCTGTGGTTCCTGCAGGAGCACCCGCTTCTCATTGTCAAACGTCCTGCGCCGGTGAAACTGGGTGAGCAACATGCCATCCGCATCTTCGGTGAGCTGCGCCTTCCGTACATGCAGATCGCGGCCGGACAGGACGGTGGGCCCGGAATGTACGTGCCGAACTTCGTCAACCAGGCTCTTGAGCTGACCGTTGTGGACCATGACGCGCCGCCACCTAAAACCACGACGCCGGTCACGCCACCGCCGCCGAAAGCGGACGAGGATCCATTCTCCTTGGGGTTGACCCTCTACTCGGCAAGTGCGGAGTTCCGGGCTGGATGGTATGACTTCGATGGGTTGCTGAACAGGGTGGCAGAGCTCGGAATCGGACCCGGAATCGAAATCGTCGCCTCCCAAGTGCTGCCCACCTACCCCGCGGTGAGTGATGACTTCGCCAAGTCCTGGCATGCAGCCTTCGACAAACACGGTTTCGATGCGAGTTCCTTTGGGGCGAATCTGGACATGGGCCGCCGGCGGGACCGCGACATGAACCCGGACGAAGAATACGAATTTACAGAGACGCTCTTCCACGGGGCAAAGAAGTTGGGATTCCCGCTGGTCCGGATCCAGAGCGCAAAGCCGGAGCTGCTGCGGCGCCTGCTCCCGCTCGCGGAACAATTGGAACTCAAGCTGGCGTACGAGATCCATGCTCCTTTGGGACCGAATTCCCCCGAGATCATGAAAGTCCGTGACGTTTACGACGAATTGGATTCGCCGTTACTGGGCTTCGTGGCCGATTTCTCTTCCACCATGCACAGCATGTCTCCAACATTGTTGCGGGCGGTCTCGCGGGCCGGACTCGATGAAGAAGCGCTGGAGCGCCTGCAGGCCATCTGGTCCACGGATGCTTCAATGCGTGCGCGGCAGGATGAGTTCATCGGGTACCTCCGAAGCCGTGACTTTGATCCCGCCCGGCTCGGCTCGTTCGCCCACCTCGCTTTCAACATGCACGGACATGTCAGCCCGGGCGATTGGGCTGACATCATGCCGCAAATCATGCACGTACATGCGAAGTTCTATGACATCGACGAAGGCGGCAACGAACCTGCCATCGACTACCCGGAACTCGTCCGCGTGTTTGTGGAAGGTGGTTACCGAGGCTACTGGTCCAGTGAATGGGAAGGACATGCCTTCGCCGAGTTGGGCGAAGTGGACCCCCTGCTGCTGGTTCGGAAGCAGCACGACCTCATTAGGCGCAGCATGCGCGCGGCGGTTGCCAAAGTCTGACGCGGGAGCTCCGCCTGCAGCCCGGCCGGTTCTCCGGCCGGGCTCTACGCGTTGGCCTCGGTTTCGGCAGCGACGATCGCGGCGGCTTCCTCGAAGAGGCCGCGCATCCAAATGTGCTCGGAGTCGGCGTTGTGGACCGGATGCCACCACAGGGCGTTGACCAACGGCGTGGCCGGAAACGGCAGCGGCAGGATCCGGACGCCGCCCAAGCGACGGGCAATGGGGGCCAAGGCTGCCTGGATGAGACCGATCCTGTTGGTTCCTGCGACGAAGTGGGGGAGTGCTTGGAAGCTTTCCACCACTACTTCCACGCGCGGCTCAATGCCCAACTGCTGAATCTGGCGCTCAGCGGACGTGAACGCTGAGCGCGACTGATAAGTCATGACCCACGGCAGGTTGGCGATGTTGTCCATGGAGACCTCCTCGCCCACGTCGTCGTTGGTTTCTGAAACAACGGCAAGCCAATCGTCGCGCCACAGATCCACAAACGGGAGGCCCGTAAGGATCCCGTGGGGAATCACCATGCCATCTGCCGCCCTCAAACGGTTGGCAGCGTCCTCGACCACTACGGGATTGTGAAGCATGAACCGGAAGCGGACTCCAGGTGCACGCTCGGCTGCCAGCTCGGAAACGACCTTTCCGACAGTGGTGAAACCGTAGTCCGATCCATAGATGGAAAACTCCCGCGCCGATTCGTTGGGCTCCCAACTGGCCTGGCTCTCGAAGACGCGTCGGGCGGCGTCGAGGGCCAGTGTGGTGTGTTCGGCGAGCCTCAGTGCGAAAGGGGTGAGCTCGTAGGTGTTCCCGCGGCGGGCAAGGATCGGATCGCCAAAGTGGTTCCTCAGGCGGGCCAACGAAGCACTCAAAGCTGGCTGGCTCAAGTGCAGGCGCTCGGCCGCGCGGGTCACGCTGCGTTCGGTAATGAGGGCATCCAGGGACGTCAGCAGGTTGAGGTCGAGCCTGGAAAGCAGGGCGTGGTCCGTCACGACGGCAATCCTTTGAGTCGGGGCCTTGGGAAACAGAAGGCGTAGCAGGACCAGTGTATCCACGGGCCTGATGACGTTTCCGCCGTCGATCTGGAGCACCCACGGAGCTACGTGCAGTCCGCCTTTACACGAAACAGCCGGACTTATGTGCGGCATCTGAAATACTTATGTGTCTTTCTGGCAAATGCCGTGCATACTGATGAGTGACGGGGGTCACGGCGCTCCCGATAAAGACAAAGAAGTCAGAAAGGCTGAAAATGACACAGCACCGCTTTCGAGGACTGAAGCTCGGCGTTCTCGTCATCCCAACCGCTGCTGCACTTGCACTGACAGGCTGCTCAGGCTCCACTACTGCCGGCAGCGCAGGCGGCTCCAAAGAATTCTCCTTGACGTTCGCTACCTCCAACACCATTGAGAGCCCGTTCCAGAAGCTCGGCGAGCAGTACATGGCAGCGCACCCCGACGTGAAGATCACGTTCAACGCGCAGCCGAACGACTCCTACGACCAGACCGTCCGCACGCAGCTGCAGGCCGGTAACGCCTCGGACGTCATCGTTACGTCGCCCGGATCGGGAACAGGCCGAAGCATCCTTCCGCTGGTTGATGCAAACTTCCTGGAACCCCTGGACGATTCGGCCAACAAGTTGGTTCCAGTGGGCAGCGAAGCCTTGTTCGGCAAGGACGGCAAGGTCTACGGGCAGGCTGCCGAGATGACCGTCGTCGGGCTCGTGACCAACGAGACCGCCGCCAAGGCCTCCGGTGTCTCCGACTTCCCCAGCGACTTCTCGTCCCTGGAAAAGCAATGCTCCTCGCTGAACTCCTCCGGTAAGTCCTTCTTTGCTCTGGCCGGATCAGCCGCACCCAACACTGGCCTGATGGCTATGTCCCTCGCGGCCTCCCGGGTTTACGCGGAGGACCCCAAGTGGAACGAAAAGCGTGCGAGCAAGGAATCCACCTTCGCCGACTCCCAGGGCTGGAAGGACGCGCTGCAGGCCGTCGTCAAGCTCAACGAGGCAGGTTGCTTCCAGAAGGGCGCAGCAGGCGCAGGCTTCGACGCCATCACCAAGGGCCTCGCGAGTGGCTCGTCCCTTGCCGGCTTCATCCCGGCTCCTTCGTGGAAGCAGCTCAAGAGCGCAGCGGCCGATTCCGACTTTGCAGTCCGTGCCCTTCCGTCCGAGAAGAGCTCCGACAAGGGCTTCGTTTACGCCAGTGCGAACTACTCCTTCTCCATCAACGCCGGCTCCAAGAACAAGGATGCCGCCAAGGCTTTCCTGGACTGGGCTGCCGAACCTGAGCAGACCAAGGCCTTCGCAGAAATTGATGGCGCGCTTCCCGTGAGCGGTTTGGACAGCTACGACTACGCCTCCGGCGCTTACAAGAACGTCGGCGACCTCATCAAGGACGGCAAGTACGGTCCGCTTCCCAACAGCCAGTGGCCAAACTCCGCAGTCTACGATGCCCTCGCCACCGGCGTTCAGGGCCTCTTGACAGGCCAGAAGTCGGTTGACCAGGTGCTGCAGGCCATGGATGCGGCCTGGGGCTAAACAGATTCACACCACCCAAAGTTCCGACGACTCAAAGGGACGAGCAAGGATTACCATGACTGCGACGATGCAATCGAAAACCGAAGCAGCAGATGCGCCCCGGCGAGGCAGGCGAAACCCGGGACCGGGCCGAAAGGTCCGTTCCCGGGGTGGTTCCCTGCAGTTCGGCCACTGGTGGTGGGCGCTCCCCGGGATCGCCCTCGTCATCGCCATCCACTACGTAGCCACGGGAATTGGTGGCTACTTCGCCTTCACCAACTGGACCGGTATTGGCTCGTTCAAAGTGGTTGGCCTGGCAAACTTCGAGGCAATCTTCAAGGACCCGACCAAGCTCGGCGCCTTGCTGAATACCCTCTTCCTGGCCTTTTCCTCCGTGTTCATCAGCAACGTTGCCGGGCTCTTCATCGCTTTGGGCCTGAACCGGGTAATAAAAACACGGTACGTACTCCGCACGTTGTTCTTCATGCCTGTGGTCCTCAGCCCGCTGGCAACTGCCTACATCTGGAAGTACATCTTCGATTTCGACGGCCCCATCAATGTCTTCCTGGCATCGATTGGCGCTGGTGACCTGGCCAAGCCGTGGTTGGCGGACCCACAGTGGGCCATCTGGACTGTACTGATTGTCCTGGTCTGGGGAAGCACCGGTTTCGCCATGGTGATCTTCATGGCAGGTTTGGCAGGCGTGCCGGTGGAAATCGAGGAGGCCGCAGCCATCGATGGCGCAAACATGTGGCAGCGCTTCTGGAACGTCACCCTTCCAGCTATCCGCCCCGCCGTGGCCATCGCATCAACCCTGGGCATTGTTCAGGGGCTCAGGGTCTTCGACCCCATCATGGCACTCACCGGCGGAGGCCCGGCAGGTGCTACGGAAACCCTTGCCACGCAGGTCTACAAGCAGGCATTTGCGCTCGGCAACTTCGGCGGCGGCGCCGCCTTGGCCCTGGTGCTGGCCGTCATCATCCTGTTCTTCGCCGTAATCCAGCAGCGGCTGACGCGATCGAACCCCGAGGACTAACAATGTTCCGCTACACAAAACTCACCGTTCTCCGCGAAATCGGGCTGTGGGCATTGGCCCTCCTCTTTCTTTCCCCCTTCTACTTCCTGGTGACCACTGCACTGAAATCCGATGGTGAGATCTACACAACCTCGCCGCTGGCACCGCCGTCGAGCCCTGACTTCAGCAACTTCACCGCAGTCCTGACCGCCCAAGGCAATTCAAATGTGGTGCTTGGCCTGGTGAACAGCGTCATCATCACCACCGGCAGCATCCTTGGCCTGATCGCCCTTGGGTCCATCACGGGATACGTCATTTCACGGTCAACCCGCCGTTGGAGCAAAGGCGCCTACTACCTGTTCCTCATCGCCATCATCCTGCCAGGGCAGCTGGGAGCGGTTCCCCTTTACATGGGCGCTCGTTCCTTGGGTCTTACCGGCTCGGCGTGGGGCCTGATCGTCCTGTACACGGGCATGCTCCTGCCCCTTTCGATCTTCCTCTATGCGAACTTCTTCCGCGGCCTGGGTACGGACTACGAAGAAGCAGCCACCATTGACGGCGCCAGCAAAACGCAGGTCTTCTCCAAGGTTGTTTTCCCGATGATGGCCCCGGCCACTGGTACGGTGACCATCTTCGCCGGACTGATCGTGTGGAACGACTTCTTCACGTCCCTGATCTTCCTGGGCGGCTCCAGCAACCAGACACTTCCGGTGGCGATGTACTACTTCATCGGCTCCTTGGTGTCGCAGTGGAACTCGATCTTCGCGATCGTGATCGTGTCCATGATTCCGATCCTCGCCCTGTTCCTCTTTGCCCAGAAGCGCTTCATCCAGGGCTTCTCCGGCGGCCTGAAGGGCTAACGCCGTCCAGGCAACCCCCTTGTTTTAGAAATCCACTTCATCTTCCAGGAGAGAACCATGTTTAAACTTGCGCCGAATATCGACCTTTTGTTCTCCGAAGCAGGCGAAAGTGCTGCTGACCGTGTGCGTGCTGCGGCGGCCGCGGGCTTTGATGCCGTCGAGATGTGGGGTCCAACGGGCAAGGACATTCCAGCCCTGAAGGCCGCATTGGAGGAAACCGGAGTGCAACTCACCGCCCAACTGGCGGAGCCGCGGATGCAGTTCATGATCCCTCCCAAAAACCACGAACCGTTCTACGAGGGGCTCGATGCCGGCGTCGAGGTTGCCCGACAGCTCGGCTGTCCTCGCATTGTGGTTGGAAGCGGAACCGGCTTCGGCGGCCGCAAGAGGCAGGACCAGCTGGACGAACTCATCGAAATTTTCACCAGCGGCGTGAACCACATCCAGGGTTCCGGCATCACCTTGGTCCTGGAGCCCGTCAACGTGCGCGTGGACCACCCGGGAGCCCTCCTGGACCGGACGACGGAGGCCGTCTACATTGCGCGCGGCGTGAATTCACCCAACTTCGGCGTTCTCTACGACCTCTACCACTCCACGGTTGAAGGCGAAGATGTGGCCGCGGAACTGGCCAACGCAGGCGATCTCATCAAGTACGTTCAGATTGCGGACGCTCCGGGCCGTGGCGAACCCGGTTCCGGTTCAATCGATTGGAACGCGCGGCTGGGAGACCTGGAGGCCAGCGGTTACAGCGGGCCCATCGGGCTCGAGTACTACCCAACCATCGACTCCGCTAAGTCCGTCCGACGCATCCAGGAATTGGTGGCCGCCCGGTGAGTCAGCGGTCCTACCCGGCGGCAGTCGACGTCGTCATTGTGGGCAGCGGTCCTACGGCGTCCACCTACGCGCGAATCCTGAGCGAGGAAGCGCCTGAGGCCACCATCGCAATGTTCGAGGTGGGCCCAACCGTCAGTAATCCTCCCGGCGCACATGTGAAGAACATCGCTGATGAGCAGCTTCGCACCGCCGCGCAGCTGGCATCGGAAGGTCCAGGCGCGGGCGCCGCGACCGTCAACTCGCCCGGTGCCGTGAAGAGCGGCGAACGCAGGGCGCGGCCAGGAACCTACTTGCTCAGCGAGGGCTATGCCTTCCCGGGCGAGGACGGCATGCCCGTTGCCGCAATGTCCAGCAACGTCGGTGGCATGGGGGCGCACTGGACGGCGGCGTGCCCCCGCCCTTCCGGCCAGGAACGCATCAGTTTCATTCCAGACCTGGATGGATTGCTCGACGACGCCGAGCGCCTTCTGGGCGTCACCACCCATGCCTTTGACGGCGCGCCCTTCTCGGGTCTCGTCCGCGAGCGGTTGTCTGCGGTGGTCGACGAGGGGCGCGAGCCCGCCCTGCGTGTACAGCCCATGCCTCTTGCGGTCCACCGCGAACAGGATGGCCGCCTCATGTGGTCCGGCGCCGACGTCGTCATGGGTGAGGCAACCAGGCAGAATCCGCTCTTCGAACTGTTCGACGAGTCGCTGGTCACCAAAGTAATGCTCGACGGCGGCAGGGCCGCGGGCGTCGAAGTCCAGGACCGCCGGACTGGCGGGAGTCATACGGTCGCCGCGCGCTTCGTGGTGGTGGCGGCGGATGCGTTGCGGACCCCTCAACTGCTCTGGGCTTCGGGGATCCGGCCGGAGGCACTGGGCCGCTACCTCAATGATCAGCCGCAGGTGGTGTTCGCCAGTCGCCTGGAAGGCGTCGAAGCTTCTGCCGAACCTGCTGCGCCGCAAAGCCAAGCGGGTCTCAGCCAACAAAGTGGTGTCGCGTGGGTTCCGTACACCGATGATGTCCCTTTCCACGGCCAGATCATGCAGTTGGATGCCTCGCCAGTGCCTTTGGCTGACGACGATCCCGTGGTGCCCGGTTCGATTGTGGGCCTGGGGCTGTTTTGCGCTAAGGATTTACAGCGCGAGGATCGCGTGGTCTTTGACGACGACGCCCGGGACGCCTACGGAATGCCGGCCATGCGCATCCATTACTGCCTGACGGAGCGCGACCATGAGGTGATCGAGCAGGCAAAGGCAGAGATTGTTCGGCTCGGGAAGGCAGTGGGACGTCCCTTGGACGAGCGTCCCTTTGCGCTGCCGCCCGGCGCATCACTGCACTATCAGGGCTCGACGCGGATGGGCCAGGCAGACGACGGGGACAGTGTTTGCTCGCCCGATAGCGAAGTGTGGGCAGCCCCAGGTCTTTTCGTGGCTGGCAACGGGGTTATTCCTACCGCTACGGCCTGCAACCCAACGCTGACCGCTGTGGCCCTGGCTGTTCGTGGAGCCCGCAAAATCGCGGAAGAGTTGGACAGCTCTTTACTTATGTCAGAATCAGACAATAGAATTACTAAATAAGGAAGAAGTCGTTGCGGAAGCTCACAGCACCGCAGCAAGACAAGGAGATCCCATGATTGCCGACCGCATGATCGAGCAGGGAACGCTTACAACAGAAGGCGGCCGAACCGCCGTCGAAGTCCGTATTCCGTGGTACCGGGCCCTGCCGGGTTCTTGCATTGCCGGGGCGGCGCTCACCATCGACGGTGTGGCGGCTCCCGAGGAGTCGCTGCGCTGGACCATGAACAACCGCACCTTCAGCTTTGGCGAACTTGTGGAGGAAACGGACGAGTGGTGGTTCCCGCTGGATTCGGCCGTTCTTTCCGGCGAGCTGCCCCTGCCGGATCCGGAGGCGCAGCACGAAGTACGCGTGGACCTCAAGCTCTACATCCCCTACATCACCACTGACCACGGGGTGTTGCACATCGAAGAGAACGACACCAAAACCATGAAGGTAGGACAGCGATGACCGGCCTCGGCACTCCCATCCAGGGCGTAACCCTCTACAGCTTCACCCGCGCCTTCCACAGCCGGCAGTACGACCTCGACGGCCTGATCCGCAAGGTAGCCGCAGATGGTTTTGGACCAGGTCTTGAAATCATTGGATTCTCAAGCCTGCGGGGCTTCCCGGACCGGATCGATGACTCCTTCGTAGGCCACTTCCGTGACCTCGTGTCCGAAGTGGACCTGGTGCCCACCTCCCTGGCCGTCAACGTTGACACCGGCATCCGACGCGACCGCCTCATGAACCACGACGAGCTCGTGGAGTACATGCGCAAGCAAATCGAGGTCGCTTCACGGCTGGGATTTCCGATTGCCCGGGTTCAGATCTCGTTGACGCCGGATGCCATGGAAAGCCTGCTTCCGGTGGCAGAAAAGTATGGCGTGACCCTGGCTCTTGAAGTCCACGCACACCAGCACGGCGCCCACGAGCTGATCCTCGCTCTCCGGGACCGCTTCGAGAAGCTAGGCTCTCCGCTTCTTGGCTTCACAGCAGACTGGGGTGCCACCGTCAGCGGCTTCGCGCCCTCGCTGCTGGAAGCTTATCGACGCCGCGGCGCATCCGAAGCGCTGCTCCAGCAGGTTGTGGCCATGTGGAACGGCTTCTACGCAGAAGGCCCTCCCACCACTGAGAAGGCCCACGGCGAACGCTTCGGCGCCTTCATTGGCTTGGCCGCCCGCAATGGCCGTCCCGATCTGGGCATCGACTTCGCGATCAACGGAACCGGTCTCTTTGGTCCGGCCCCGATCAATACCTGGCTGGAAATCATGCCGTTCGTCCGTCATGTGCACGGCAAGTTCTTCGGCATCGACAAGAACGGCGAGGAACCCTCTGTTCCAGTCCGGGATCTGGTCCGCCAGCTTGTAGAGAACGGCTACTCCGGTGCGATCTCCAGCGAATACGAGGGCTGGCACTGGAACAACTGGCAGGACCCGTTCGACATCATCCGCGGCGAACAGGCAGTCCAGCTTTCCGCCGCTGCCGACGCCGGCTCAAGGATGATCACGGATCCTGCAGAAGCCCGCAGCATCCTCAACAGCCACCTCACCCAGCCGGTCCTCGGCTGAGAAGAACGGATAACCACCATGTCAACAGGCATCGCCGGCTCGGGCATCGAGCTGGGCATTACCCTCTACTCCCTGACCTCTGAATTCGCCGCGGGTCTGTACACTCCCGAGACGCTCATCAAGGCCGTGGCCGACGAAGGGCTCGGTCCCGGCGTCGAATTCAACATTGCCCAGATGTTGCGCACCTATCCGGACGTCGACGACGACTTCGTCAAGCTCTGGCGCGACAGCATGGACCGCTACGGACTGACGCCCAGCGCTGTTGGAACCAACTTGGACATGGGCCGACGCAAGGACCGGGACATGACTCCGGACGAGGAATTCGACTTCTTTGCGCGTCAGCTGAAGACAGCGAACAAGCTCGGCTTCCACAAGATCGTCATCCGGTCAGCCGGCAAGGAGCTGCTACGGCGGCTGCTTCCCCTCGCTGAGAAATACGACCAGAAGCTCGGCTACGAAATCCACGCACCGCAGGGTCCGAACGACCCCAAGATCCTGCAGATCCGCGAGATGTACGAGGAACTCGGAAGTGACCGCCTGGGCTTCACGGCTGATTTCAGTTCCACGATGCACAGCCTCTCACCCACCCTCTTCCGGACGCTGACGCAGATGGGTCTTCCTAAAGAACACTTCGCGGTCATGCAGGACATCTGGCGCAAGCCTTTGCCCATGCAGGAACGCAACCAGGAATTTGAGGACTATCTGCGTTCCAACAACTTCGATCCGGCGAATCTGGGGCCGTTTACCCGGCTGGCGTTCAACATGCACGGCCTGGTGGCTCCCGAGGAGTGGCTGGACATCATGCCGCAGATGTTCCACGTGCACGCCAAGTTCTACGACATCGACGAGAACGGCAATGAGCCGGCCATGGACATCCCGCGCATTGTCCGCCAATTCGTCAAGGGCGGCTACACAGGATTCCTCTCCAGCGAATGGGAAGGCCACGCCTTCGCCGACCTCGGCGAATCGGACCCGATCGACCTCGTCAAGAAGCAGCACGCACTCATGCGCCGGGCCATCGAAGACTCCATAGTACTGGCCTAGGAGATGTCCATGCCAGCAACCGATACCGACCTCAGCGCGGAGATCCGGCAGCTCCGGACGGAACTGAAGGAAGCCCAGCGCTTGGCTCGCCGCGCGAACGACCGCGGCGAGATCGAGAACCTCTTCAATCGATACATGTACCTGCACAACGCATTCCAGGATGAGCAGATCATTCCCCTGTGGGTAAAGCCGGGGACTCCCGGAATCCGCGCCAGGTATACCAATGCGGGCCAATACACGGACCATGAAAGTGTCATCCGCTACCACCGGGACCGTCCGAATCCCGTGGGTAAGCTGATCCTGCACTACACCACAACACCGGTTATCGAAGTTGCGGCCGACGGCGAAACTGCCAAGGGCGTATGGATCATGACCGGCAACGAATCCGGTCTGACGGATCCCGAGGTGGCCAAGGAAAGTCCGGACTACATGTACTCTCCGGGCGAAGTGCAGGGCAAGAAGGTCTGGGCCCACTGGGTCTGGTGCAAGTACGCCGTGGACTTCCTCCGCCAGGACGGTGAATGGAAGATCTGGAAGTTCCGCTGCTACGAACTGCTGCGGGCGCCGTTCGAAGAAAACTGGATCAGCTTCGCTGAAAAGAACCAGCACGCGTTCGCCCTGGACCTCATGTACTTCGGCGACGACGGGAAGCCCGTTTTCATGCCGTCCGCTGACGAGCCAGTGCCAACCGAGTACCACCCGTATAGCCCATCGGCCAGGCAGACACTCGAGCCGCAGCCGCCGGTACCCCACCCAACCTTCACAGAGACTTTTGAGTAAGGATCATTATGGCAACCCACAACTCCCTGTTCCAGGACGCTGACGTCCGCCGGCACCCCGAGGGTATCTCTGTCTCCGTGCAGTTGCCTTGGTACCGCAGCCTGTGGCTGTCCGCCGTCGACGACGTCGCAGCAACCGTCGACGGCGTGGATATCCCCAAGTCCGCACTGCGGTTTGAACTGCAGGGTCGCTCCTATTCCATCGAGGAACTCCCGGACCAATGGGAAACCCTGTGGTTCGTGGCCGACAAACCAGACATCATCATTCCGCTGGAGCGTGTCCCCGAATCAGGTGAGGAGATCGACGTCGAGGTCATCCTTACCCTCCGCCTGCTGTACATGCAGATCGCACCCATGCGCTACGTGGGCAACCGCGTGGCTGTAGAGCGAAAGGTTGTGCTGGCATGAAAAGCCTTCGGGTGGCCATGATCGGCTATGGGTTCATGGGTGCTGCCCACTCCCAGGGTTGGCGCACGGCCCCCCGGGTTTTCGACCTGCCGGCCGATGCTGAGATGGCTGTGATCGTGGGTCGTGATGCCGCAGCGGTAGCAAAGGCTGCCAGGAAGTGGGGCTGGGCCGAATCGGCAACCGACTGGCGCGAAGTGATCGCCCGCGACGACATCGACGTCGTGGACATCGTGACGCCCGGCGACTCCCACGCGGAGATTGCCGTTGCAGCTCTGGACGCGGGCAAACACGTACTGTGCGAGAAGCCTCTGGCCAACACAGTGGCCGAAGCCGAGGCGATGGCAGCCGCAGCCGAGCGGGCCGCGGCGAGGGGTGTAAAGGCCATGGTTGGCTTCACCTACCGTCGCGTGCCGGCGGTGACTTTCCTGCGGCAGCTTATTGCCGAGGGAGTGGTGGGCCGGATTGCCCATGTCCGTGCCTCGTACCGCCAGGACTGGCTGGTGGACCCGGACATGCCACTTGCATGGCGGCTGCAGAAAGAGCACGCGGGTTCCGGGGCGTTGGGGGACATCGGAGCCCACGCCATTGACTTGGTGGAGTTTGTCACCGGCATGGACGTGGAAAGGGTATCCGGTGTGCTGGACACGATCGTCAAGCAACGGCCGCTCCTCAGTGCTGGATCCGGCCTCTCTGGAAAGGCAGCCGCAGGCTACGGGCAGGTGACCGTAGATGATATCGCCATCTTCACGGGCCGCTTGGCCTCAGGTGCACTCGCCTCCTTCGAAGCCACGCGCTTCGCGACCGGGCGCAAGAATGCGCTCGCGATTGAGATTTCCGGGGACAAGGGGGCTTTGGCTTTCGACCTCGAAGACCTGAACAGCATCCAGTTCTACGACAGGACCGCCCCCGCCGACCAGCAGGGATTCCGCAAGATCCTGGTCACCGAGCCTGTGCATCCCTACGTCGCTGCCTGGTGGCCGGCCGGGCACATGCTTGGCTACGAGCACGGCTTCTCCCACCAGGTCAAGGACCTGGTGGAGGGCATTGTCCGGAACACGGACCCGCACCCGACATTTGCCGACGGCTTGAGGGTCCAACGTGTTCTGGATGCCGTGGAACGCAGCTCCACCAACGATTCTGCCTGGACGCGCGTCGCTGCAGACGTCCCGGTCCAGGCGTAGGTTTCCAAGCGTAGGAAGGACGAAAGACATGGCACGACCAATAACCCTGTTCACTGGGCAGTGGGCGGATTTGCCGTTCGAAGAGGTCGCCCGGCTCGCTGGAGAGTGGGGCTATGACGGGCTTGAAATCGCGTGCTGGGGCGACCACCTTGACCCTTGGCGATGGGACGACGAAGCCTACGTTCAAGGCAAGCGTGACATCCTGGAACGCAATGGCCTCAAGGTATGGACCATCGCCAACCATCTCAAGGGACAGGCAGTCTGCGACGATCCCGTTGACCAGCGGCACCGTGACATCCTGCCGGATGTTGTGTGGGGCGACGGCGATCCCGAGGGGGTGCGCCAGCGGGCCGCTGAGGAAATGAAGAACACGGCGCGCCTGGCGGCAAAGCTTGGCGTCAAGACGGTTACCGGCTTCACTGGCTCATCGATCTGGAAGTACGTTGCGATGTTCCCGCCGGCCAGCGAAAAGATGGTCGACGCCGGCTACCAGGACTTCGCGGACAGGTGGAACCCCATCCTGGACGTGTTCGACGAAGTGGGTGTGCGCTTCGCCCACGAAGTGCACCCGTCCGAGATTGCCTACGATTACTGGACCACCCAGCGGACCTTGGAGGCCATTGGCCACCGGGAGTCGTTCGGCCTGAACTGGGACCCCAGCCACATGGTCTGGCAGGACATCGACCCCGTCGGATTCCTTTGGGACTTCCGCGATCGCGTCTACCACGTGCACTGCAAGGACACGAAGAAGCGCCTCAGCAACGGTCGGAATGGCCGGCTGTCCTCGCACCTGTCTTGGGCCGATCCTCGTCGGGGTTGGGATTTCATTTCGACAGGCCATGGGGATGTTCCTTGGGAGGACGCCTTCCGGATGTTGAATGCGATTGATTACAGCGGCCCGCTGTCTGTCGAATGGGAAGATGCCGGAATGGATCGCTTGGTCGGTGCCCCCGAGGCGCTGGGTTTCGTCAGGAAGCTCTCCTCCTACGAGCCGTCCGCTGCTGCTTTCGACGCCGCATTCAGCACGAAGTAGGAACATGGAAACCCATGTACCCGCCCACTGGACACTTGCCGCCAGCTCCTTCAACTGGACGCCGGAAATCATCACCGCCAAAAGGACGAGCGCCGAGATTGTTGCAGCCATAGCCCAGGACAACGTCTCCAAGGTTGTGGAACTGGAACCTGGACTGTTGTGGCGGACGTTTCCGTCACCGCAGGATCAGGAAGTAGACGAGTTCCGGAGCCTGCTGGAGTCCGTGGGTGGAAGCGTCAGCATCGTCGGCTGCAGTCTCGACGACTACGTGACGACGACGGTTCGCCGCACCACCGCGCAGCGCCTGGAGTTCCTGGTGCCCCAACTCAAGGCCGCCCACCGTGTCGGGGCCGCAGGCGTCCGGCTCCCGATCGGGCAGGCTGGACCCGAATTGCTCAAACTGGTCCAACCGCTGCTGCACGATCTGGATCTGGTTCTCTATGAGGAAATCCAAGGCCAGCAGCACCCGCGGAATCCCCAGGTATTGCCTGCGCTGGACCACATCGCGGCGTTGGACGATGAGCGGATCCGGGTTCTGGTGGACGTCAGCATGTTGATGCCTGCCCTCCCGGAGACGTATCTGGAGGAACTGGCCAAAGGAGGCCTCGCTCCCGAACTGCTTGCGCGGCTGAGGGCCGACTGGAAAGATCCGGCGACGAATGATGCCGTCATGGCCGCTCTGCGCTCTGATTCCGTTCCCCGCGGGATTCACACCCTTTTCATGAACCTTCTGATCCGCTTTGGGCGAAGTGACGCCACGGAGCTGAGGGAAATCCTGCCGCTGGTTGGCGCCTTCCACCTGAAGTTCTGGGACCTTGAGGACGACGACGGGCGGGTGTCCCAGCCTCTGCAGGACCTCGGCCGGCTCTTGGATGGGGAAGGCTTTGCAGGGACGCTGACCAGCGAGTGGGGAGGCCACGAATGGCTCCAGGACGATCCGGGCGATACGACCCGTCGTCATCTGGAGCTTTCGCGCAGCGCGCTGATGACATTTTCAGATGAAGGAGTGGGCGATGTTGCGGAACGCACTGCGTGAGGATGCTTTAACCTCCGGCCCGGAGGGGTATGAACTGCGGATAGGCCTGCCGTGGATTCGCTCCATGCCATTGTCCTGCATCCTGGGCCTGTCCCTGACTCTCGCTGGGTGGTCGCCCGCGGCAGTCAGGGTGAGGCTCGGCAACCGGACTGTCCGGACGGACGAGTTGAGTGCTGAGCCTGGATGGTGGTTCATTCAGGATCGGCTGGTCCTGGTATTCCCGGCGGGTGGTTTCAGCAGCGGCGATGACGTACATGACGTCGCTGTGGACTTTGAGCTGATGATCCCGTACCTGAGTGGCGGGGCAGCCGGACCGTTGGTCCTGCCATTTCACCTCGAGGCATCGCTGCGGACCTCCCAGGAAGTGCTTGAGGGAGTTTCGCGGGACGTTGCCTAGACGGGGCTAGCTCATCGCCATGCTCTTGACGGGGCGTGGTTTTCCTTGGGCAAACCAGCGGGGGAACGTTGCTTCGAAGAGCTGTTCGCGTGCCAACTCCACTCCACCCCGCAGTGGTTCCCGTTCGTCGTTCACGGACAGCAGGATTCGAAGATCCCTGGTGGCCAACGGCAGGGACAACTCGTAGACGCGCTGCCGTACTTCGGCCAGGTACACCTCGCCGGCGGATGCCATGGCTCCGCCGATCACGATGATTCCCGGATTAAACATGTTGACCAATGCCGCGATCGATTCACCAACCACCCTGGCCGAACGCTGAAGAAGCCGTACCGCCAATGCGTCGCCGCTGATGGCTGCAAGCGCAATGCCTTCGGGGGAGAGCGGCTGTCCACGCTCTACGGAGGTGGCCAGGGGGCCGGTGGCGCCTTCCTCGATGGCAAGTTCAGCGTCCCGGATCAAGGCCCAGCCACCGGCCACGGCTTCCAGGCAGCCAACCTTGCCGCACCGGCATAGCGCGTCCGAGTCGGGAACGCGGACATGCCCGATGTCGCCCGCCGCGCCATTGGCACCCCGGTGAATGCGTCCCTGCGACAGCAGGCCGGCGCCGATTCCCGAACCGATCTTGCAATAAATGAGGTCAGCGTAGGCATCCCGACGACGCGCCCGCTCACCCAGCGCCAGCAGGTTGACGTCGTTGTCCACCCACACGGGGGCGTCAAAGCGTTCCTCGAATGGAGTCCGGACGTCGTAGCCGTTCCAACCGGGCATGATGGGCGGCGCAACCGGCTGTCCGCTCTCAAAATCGACAGGACCGGGAACGCCAACAACCACGGACCAAACGGGCAATTCACCGGCGTCTTCAAGGAGTTCATCCAGGAGTGACATTGCCGCTTCCAGGGTTTCGGCGGGCCCGCGGGAAATGTCCCACTCGCGATGCCTTTGCTCGATGATGTCCCCGTCCAAGGCTGCATATCCAACCCGGATGTGGAGGGCGCCGAGGGCGCACACGATGATTCGCCCTTGTTCCGAGCGGAAACGGAGGGTCCTGGGGGCACGGCCTCCTGACGAGGCTCCGAACTCACCGTCGCCCAGGAAGCCCATCTGGATCGCCTGGTCCACTCGTTGAGTCACGACGCCGCGGCCAAGGCCTGTGACCCGGCCGATCTCGGGGCGGGTGGTTGCTTCCCCCGTGCGCACAAGGTTCACGATTCGCAGCAAACTCGTGACTTCGTCTGTCTGCGCGCCGAACCGGAGCGTCGAATCTGTGGTCATAACTCCAAATTGTCCCACAAGACGGCCACTAATGTGTGGATTTTCGTGAACTATAGCCAGAACCGGATGAACTTAGGAATAATACCGACAAAAGGAGTGTGTCATGACATGGAACGTAGGCTTTCTCGGCGCTGGGCCCGGGGCGGGCGCCCTTCACCTTCCCACTGTGGGCCGTTTGCCCAGTACCTTCCGCGTGGCACATATCGCAGATGCGGGCAGTGGCAGGGCGCAAGCACTTGCCGAACCGTTAGGTGCCACATGGTCAAAAGGGGACGCCGATTTGCTCGCTGATTCAGAGGTTGAGGTGGTGGCAATATGCAGTCCTCCGGCTGAACACGCGCGGCAGCTCCTCGCTGCCGTGAAGGCGGGAAAGAAAGCGATCTTCTGCGAAAAGCCCCTGGCCACCAGTGTTGAGGCGGCCAAGGAAGTTGTAGCCGCGTGTCAGGACGCCGGAACAATCCTGCTGGTGGGGACAAACCACTTGCACGACGCCGGATGGCTGCGGGCGCGGCAATTGCTGGAGCGACAGGGGTTGGGGCAACAAGGACTGGAGCAACAAGGACTGGAGCAACTGGGACTGGAGCAACAAGGGCGGCTCGGCTCCATCGCCGTGACGCTCGCGCTGCCGCCCAACGACCGGTATCACCGGCTGGTCTCCGAAGGGGGCCACCCTCAGCCGCGGACCGGTGACCGCCCTGACTCGCGAAGCCCCGGCGTTGCCGCCCAGATCGTGAAACAGCTGCTGACGGGCCTTGCCGTTCACGATCTTCCCGCAGTCCGGCATTTCGCCCCTGACATCGAGCGGATTGAGTACGCCCGCTTTGTGCCGCCGATCGGATACGCGGTGGGGTACAAAGCCAGCGGCGTTAGCGTCCAGTTGGCTCTGACCATGCTGCCGGCGGGCCCCGACGCCCTGTGGCGGATGACTTTCTCCTCCGCTGAAGGACGCCTGGACCTTGATTTCCCGCCTCCATTTGTCCACGCAGGAAGTGGGTGGGTCTCGGTGGTGGACGCCGATGGTTCCCGCAGGGAGTATCCCTCCGTGGACCAGGATGGTTACGAGGCGGAGTGGCTGCACTTCGCCCAACTCCTCGAAGGCCACATCCCTGTCGACTACCACCAGGTCCTGGCGGATGCCCTGTACCCGCTGGAACTGGCCGACGATGTCTTCGCCGCCATGACCGAGGGAGTTCGTCGATGAGCCCGGCGCGTCCCGTTGTGGCAGCAGGATCCCTGCACTATCGGGCGGCAGTAGCAGAGCTTCCTGCCAGCGCGCGTCTAAGTGACCATGCGAGCGAGGGGGTGGTGGTTGTTCCAGAGGAGGGTCCATGGTGGACATCCCTGGTGGAGGTGCAGGCAGCGGGGGCTTTGGCGGTGGTCGTCTCAAACCCGAAGAGCGTGCCGCTGGCTGCGTTTGAGGCGTTGGAGGCGCTGGCTGGGTTTTTGGGGGAAGAGCCCGTGACTGTGCCGGTGGTGGTGGAGGGACCCCGGTTGCGGTCCGACGTCGTCGTTAATGCGCTCGACGCGAGGGCTGGAAGTCCGGCTTCGATGGTGACAGTTGAAGGTGCGGCGTCGGCAGGCGAGATGGAGGCAACCTTGCGCGACGGTCTCAGGTGGGCCGCTGTCCTCGCCGGCGGGCCGCTCAGCTACTGCGGCGGTGGGGACGGGATCTTTCTGCTCGAAGCCGCCGGCGCATCCGGCCCGGTTCCTGTGACCGTCGGGGTGCGGCAATTGACAGGGGATGCGCGTGATCCGCTGCTTCGGGTGATGGCGCTGGGTGAGGTCCGTACTGAGGTGGAGTGTGGCAGGGCCGGGGCAAGCATCCGCCTGAAGACGACCACGGGCCATGGAACAACGCTGGCCCCGCTGCGGTATGAAACGTCAGCTCGCCTTGCACTCCGCAGGGCACTGGACGCCTGCTCCTCAGGCGAGCGGCTGACCGAGCTCGATCACTTGCTGGAGGACCACAGACTCGTTTCAACCCTCCTCGATCCACATAAGCAAGACTGATCTGCGGCATAGCCAATATCCTCTTCCTTGATGTGCTCGGGTGGCCAGAGACTTGATGTGGGCAGACTTACAGACCATTGAAAGGATCGAAGATGATCAAGCTTCTCTCCCACCTCTCCTACGTGGCGATTACCACCCCCGACGTCGAAGCCTCCGTTGATTTCTATGTCAACCAGGTAGGACTCAAGGTTGTAGACCGCGTCGACGGCGCCGTGTACTTGCGTTGCTGGGGCGACTACTACCGCTACAGCGTGGTTGTCGTTCCTGGCGAAGAGCCGGCATTGGAAACCATGGCATGGCGGACGTCCAGCGCTGAGGCCCTCGAGGAAGCCGCTCGGCGCATCGAGGCCGCAGGGGCCAGCGGCGAATGGATCGATGTCCATGGAATCGGACGCGCTTACCGGTTTGTTGGGCCCTGGGGTCACAGCATGACGCTGCACTGGGATGTAACCCGGTACCAGGGCGAGGGCCAGGACCTTTCCATCTACCCGGACCGTCCGGCACGTCGCAGCAAGGTGGCGGGCGCACCCCGCCAGCTGGACCACGTGACCATCGCAACCAGTGACGTGGACGGGTTCGCCAAGTGGTACAACGACGTTCTCGGCTTCCGCATCATGGCCCGGACCGTCCTGGACGGAGCACCCATTTCCGTGTTCTCCGTCCTGACCACCAACGAAAAATCCCACGACCTCGGAGTAGTCCTGGACGGCTCCACCCGCGCCGGGCGCATCAACCACTACGCGTTCTGGGTAGACACCCGTGAAGAGCTCCTGATCGCGGCGGACACGCTGATGGAAAACGGCATTCCGATCGAGTACGGCCCCTCCATCCATGGCATCGGTGAGCAGAACTTCCTCTACTACCGCGAGCCTTCCAGCCTGCGCATCGAGCTCAACACCGGCGGTTACCGTAACTACGTTCCGGACTGGGAGCCCAACACGTGGACCCCGTCCATTGGTTCGAACAACATGTACCGGAATGGAGCCATGCCGATGTCCATGACTGAATCCTTCCCCCCAGCGGACGGCCCGAGTGCCACCGAAGAAGGCGTACCGGAGGAGATCAAGGAAGCCTTGTTCAACCCCTACGCGCGCCAGGGCCAAGGCTAGAAATGCTTGCCTAAGCCTAGGAATGCCTGCCGGGAGCTGCGCCGCGGCTCCCGACGGGTGGCATCACGGACATCCATGCCGGTAATGCCCGCTATAAACACAAACTGATTTACTTATGTCGATTTCCGACATTCAATGAAAAGCGGGCCGAAGATGGCCCGCGAGGGGAGTTACGTCATGACGACGACGTCAGGCCAGTTGGAAGCACCGTTTGCACTGGCACGTTACCGGGACGGTGACCAAGTTCGGCTGGGCCTCGTCTCCGGTGACCGCATCCGGCCTCTGGGTCCGGAGGAACTCCATGCCGCCGATCTCAATGCCTTCCTGGCCGCTCCCGACTGGGACCATCTGGGAGAGCTTGCCGAAGGTGAGGGCCCATGGCTGCCGCTGGAAAGCGTTGTGCTCACCGCTCCGGTGCACCCCAGACAGGTGCTCCAGACGGGAGCCAACTACAGGACCCACGTCATAGACCTCGTCGTCGCAGGCTTGGACAAGGACGATCCGCGCTCGCCGGAGGAGGCCCGCGAATGGGCCGGCAGGATGATGGATGACCGCCAGGCAAACGGTGAGCCCTACTTCTTCATCGGCCTTCCCGCCTGCGTGGTTGGCGACGACGTACCGCTGGTCCTTCCTGCCTACAGCGAGAAGCACGACTGGGAACTGGAACTCGCCGTAGTTATCGGAGCTGAGGCTTTCCGGGTAAGCCGTGAGGACGCCATGCAGCATGTTGCGGGGTACACGGTGGTCAACGACATCACCACCCGGGACTTGGTTTTCCGACGCGATATGAAGGAAATCGGCACGGACTGGTACCGCGGCAAGAACGCGCCCGGGTTCCTTCCGACTGGTCCCTTCCTGGTCCCATCGCAGTTCGTGGACCCTGCCAAGCTCAAGGTGCGCCTGGAACTCAACGGTGACGTCATGCAGGACGCCACCACGGACGATCTCCTCTTTGATATCCCCGCTCTGGTCTCTGCCGCCTCACAGAACATGCCGCTCCTGCCTGGTGACTTGCTGCTGACGGGAAGCCCGGCTGGCAATGGAGCCCATTGGGGGAGGCTGCTCCGGGACGGCGATGTCATGACGGGAAGCATCCAAGGACTTGGAACGCAGATGGTGCGCTGCATTTCTGAACAAGCCCAGGACGGAACGCCATGAACATGGACAACCCTGACATGCTTGACCGCAACGATCCCGAGGGTGAGATCTCGCGTCGCGGCAAGGCCTACCGGAATTGGGGCCGGTGGGGCGAAGAGGACGTCCTCGGCACGCTGAACTTCATTGACGCTGCCAAGAGGAAGCAAGCGGCCGCTTTGGTGCAGGACGGCGACGTCACCTCACTATCGCAACCATTCGATATGAATGGGCCACAAAAAGGCTGGCGACGCCGGACCAACCCGGTACACACCATGCTGGACACCGGAACCGATGCCGAACGGGGCACGCAGGGATTTCCCCATGGGCTAGGTGGCGCGGATGACGTCATTTCCATGCCGCTTCAGTGCTCCACCCAATGGGACGGCCTTGGCCACATCTTTGACCACGGTGCCGCCTGGAACGGTCGCAGGGCCGGCGATGTGGTGACGAGCGACGGCGACCTTGTCACCGGAATTGAGCACGCGGCAGCGGCTCCTGTGTCCCGGGGCGTCCTGCTGGATCTTGGCCGCCATCTTCACCCGGACACTGGAGAGCTGCCGGACGGCTATGCCATCACCACGGCAGATCTGGAGTCCTGCATCGAAGCCCAGGGTGCCAGCAGCGTTGTTGGCACGGGTGACATCGTGCTGGTGAGGACCGGCCAGTTGACACGTGCGCGCAGGGACGGCTGGGGCGATTACGCGGGAGGCCCGGCGCCCGGACTTTCCTTGACGACGGCTGGCTGGCTGCACAGTACTGAGATCGCGGCCATCGCCACCGATACCTGGGGTTTCGAAGTCCGTCCGAACGAGTTTGATGTTCCGGCCTTCCAGCCACTTCATCAGGTGGTCATTCCCAACATGGGACTCACGGTAGGCGAATTGTGGGACCTGGACCACCTCGCGGAGAAGTGCCGTGAACGCGGCCGCTACGAGTTCCTCCTCGTCGCGGCCCCGTTGCCGATTACCGGTGCCGTTGGTTCGCCCATCAATCCCATCGCGATCCTCTAACCAACCCGACAACAACCAAGGGGTAATCATGACAGCAGTCCAGAAGGTAGCGATCGCCGGCAGCGGTGTTGCTGCCATGGCGGCCGCCATCCAGCTCGCCAAGGCGGGGGTCGCCGTCGACGTTTTTGAAGCGAAGCCGGAACTGAGCGCGCTCGGCTCGGGCATCACGCTGCAGGGCAATGCGCTTCGTGTCTTCGACGCCCTGGGCGTCTGGGAAGACGTGCGCGAAAAGGGCATGGCTTTCGAGGGGCTGACCCTGCGGGCGCCTGGTCCTGATGCGCCCGTCATCGCCCAACTCCCCGAGGTAAAAACCGGGGGGCCGGACTACCCCGCGTGCATGGGGATGTATCGTCCGGACCTCGCCCGGATCCTGCTGCAGCACGCCGAAAAAGCCGGAGCGAAGGTCAGCTTCGGATCCAAAGTCACCGGATTTGATGTCCGTGATGACCACAAGGTGGAGGTGTTTGTTAACGAGGCCCCTGCGGGAAGCTACGATCTTCTGATTGGTGCGGACGGCGTGAATTCCTCTATCCGGGGACTCATGGGCATCGACACCTCCCCGGAGACCACGGGTATGGGCATCTGGCGCGCCTTCGTCTCCCGCCCCAAGGAAGTGGAACACAGCGAGCTGTACTACGGCGGCCCGGTCTATATTGCCGGCTACACGCCCACGGGCGAGGACACCATGTACGCGTTCCTGGTTGAGAAGGCGCAGGACCGTTTCGGGGTTTCGGACGAGGAAGCCGTGAACATCATGCGCGCGGAGTCCATGGCATACGGGGGCCCGTGGGCTTCCATCCGCGAGGATCTGGGCTCGGCAGCGAAGGTCAACTACACCTGGTTCACCAAGCACCTGGTGCCCGGCCGCTGGAACCGCGGCCCGGTGGTGATCATCGGTGACGCCGCTCACAGTTGCCCACCCACCATCGCGCAGGGTGCCGCACAGGCGCTTGAAGACGCTGTGGTTCTGGCTGAGCTGCTGGTTGGCTCGGATGCCCTCAACGACAAGCTCTGGGACAGCTTCCATGAGCGTCGGATTCCACGCGTTCAGGCTGTGGTGGAGGCATCCGTTCAGTTGGGCCAGTGGCAGATCGAGGGCAAGAAGGATGCAGACGCTCCGGGCTTGCTCTTCGGCATTGCGCAGAAGATGGCGGTTCCGGCATGACGATCGATGTTCACGCGCACGTGCTCCTGCCGTCCCTTCAGGCCGAGGTTGAACGGCGTGCCCCGGAGGCCTTCAAGGCTGCTGCAGAGTTGGAGGCCCGACGCAACGGACCTGAAAGCCTCGCAGCTTCCGGACGCATGATCGGCGAACGGTTTCCACGGCTGACCGACGTGAACGCACGGCTGGCTGCCATGGACGCACAAGGCGTGGATCACCAATGGGTCAGTGCATCCCCGAACCACTTCTATCCCTGGGCCGAAGAAGGTCTTGCCGTGTGGAGCGCCACGGAGGCCAACCGCCTTGTGGCGGAGCACGTTGCCCAGGCGCCGGAGCGGCTGACGGGCCTGGGCCTGGTTCCGCTGCAGCATCCTGAGCGGATTGTGGAATGCGTCGATGACGCCATCCTCGGCAGGGGTCTTGCGGGTATCGAAATTTCCTCGTTTGCCGGCGACGTCGAGTTGTCCGACGAAGGGCTGGAACCCTTCTGGTCGCGGGTGGAGGAGTTGGGTGTCGTGGTCTTCCTGCACCCGTTCGGCTGCAGTCTGGATGAGCGCCTGGACAGGTACTACTTGTCCAACACTGTGGGCCAGCCGGCCGAGAACGCCGTAGCCCTTTCGCACCTGATCTTCTCGGGAGTGCTGGACCGGCACCCCGGCCTGAAAATCCTGGCTGCCCACGGCGGTGGTTACCTTCCCACAGCCATCGGCCGCTCCGACCATGCTTGGCGGGTACGCCCGGAAGCCCACGGTTGCAGTGAGGTGCCGTCAAGCTATTTGCGCCGGATCTGGTTCGATACGGTGGTGCACGATCCTTCGGCTTTGCGCCACCTCGTGGACGTTGCCGGACCCTCGCAGGTGCTCATGGGTAGCGACTTCCCGTTCGACATGGGTCCGGAAGATCCCGTAGCCGAAGTCCGCGCCGCAGGGCTGCCGGATGATGTCACGGACGGGATTCTTTCCACCAATGCAGAGGCGTTGCTGGCGCAGCGGGTGCGGGCATGAAGGTTGCACGCTGGCAGGACGGCGCAGAAACAGGCGAGGGCTTCATCATCGAGGACACCGTGGTGGCGTTCCCGAACGGCCTGCGGGTGGCCGAGGTTCTGGCGCGCGGTCTAGAAGGTGCCCGTGAACTGTACGGGCGAGTGAAGCATGACGGCGGCCGGCCACTGGACGCTGTCCAGCTGCTTGCGCCGTTGGTTCCGGCTGCGATCAGGGATTTCGTTGCCTTCGAGGAACATGTTGAAGGAGTCAGCGCTTCTGTTGACGGCAAAAGCGAAGTAGTGCCTGAGTGGTACGAGGCGCCGACGTTCTATTTCACGAATCCCCACACGGTGTTGGGCCCGGGTGAGCCTGTCACTCCTCCTGTGACGCAGCGTCTCGACTTCGAGCTGGAGATCGCCGCAGTGCTTGGTGGTCCCGGAGGTGCCAACCTTGCCGGCGACGAGGCTGCTGAAGCGATTTTCGGCTACACCATCATGAACGACTGGTCCGCGAGGGACATCCAGTCGAGGGAAATGAAGGTCCGGCTTGGCCCTGCCAAAGGAAAGGACTTTGGCACCAGCCTGGGGCCGTGGATCGTCACGGCGGACGAGCTGGAACCGTACGTGGATGACGATGGGTTCCTGGCACTGAGGGCGGAGGTCTTCATCAATGGTGAACGGGTTGGGGAGGACTTGGTCTCCAACATGGGGTGGACCTTCCCCGAGCTCGTTTCCTACGCATCCAGGAACTCCCGGGTCGTGTTTGGGGATGTCCTGGGTTCGGGCACCGTGGGCAATGGAGGGTGCCTGGGTGAATTGTGGGGGCGAAGGGGTGAACTTAGCCCTGCGCCGCTCACGGCCGGCGACGAAGTGCGCATGGTGGTGGAAGGCATTGGTGAGCTGACAGGCACGGTGGGTGCCGCCGTCGAGGGCCCTCTTGTGCCTCGGGCCAGGAACCGAAGCCGCGCCCGCATTAGGGTCTAATAGGAACAATCTTCTGTTGCTTTTAGACCAAAGTTCAATATAAAATGAAAGTGGCGTCGGGATCCCCGCAAGGATCCGTTCTCGGCAGTGAGGATGCTGCCGAGGCACAAACCGTCGCGTCGACGGCCCGATCGTTCGGGCAGAAACCCCATGCCACTTTCTACTTTGAGACTTCGGTTCCTCGTCGCTTCCCTCCTGACCGTGTCCTTCCTGGGGGCACTGGACCACACGGTGGTCTCCACCTCGCTGGCCACCATCGCCGGGGAACTCGGAGCCCTGGAACTCATGAGCTGGGTTGTGGTGGGATACACGCTCGCCAGTACCGTCCTGTTGCCCGTGCTGGGCAAACTCGGGGACGTCCTGGGGCCACGACGAGTCTTTCTCGCTTCCCTGGTGATCTTCCTGCTCGCATCCCTCGCTTGCGGATTCGCGCAAGACATCACCTGGCTGATTGCTTCCCGGGTGATTCAGGGAATGAGTTCGGCCGGGCTGCAGCTCATGTCGCAGACCATTGTTGCCAAGGTGACCACGCCGCGTGAGCGTCCGCGGTACCTGGCGATCATCGGAGCTGCCTTCCCCATCGCGATCCTGGTGGGCCCCGTCCTCGGCGGAGCGATCACTGACTACTGGGGCTGGTCCTGGGTTTTCTGGATCAACATCCCTGTGGGGGTTATCGCCTTGGTTTTGGCCTTTGTCGCGGTTCCTCGACTTGAGCGGGGCCAGATTCCGAAGCACTACGACGTGGCCGGCGCGTGCGCCTTCACGCTGGGCCTCGTCTTCCTGGTCTTGGGCGTCACATGGACCGCCGAACGAAGCGTTGGTGTTCAGGCCGTAGCGGCCCTGGCCGTCAGTGTGGTGGCTTTGATGGCCTTCTTCATCATCGAACGCCGCGCACCAGAGCCAATCGTCCCGTTGCGGTTCTTCGCCAACAGGACCATAGCCGCCGGCACCGCGCTCTCGGCGATTATCGGCGTCGGGCTTTTCTCCATCACCGCGTACCTGCCCACCTACTTCCAGATGGCCTACCGGATCAGCGTCACAGTATCCGGACTGGTGCCCATAGCCACCGTCCTGGGCATGCTGATCAGCAACCTTCTCACCGGATGGCTCGCCAGCCGCACCGGCCGGTATCGGATCTTTCCCATTATTGGAACGTGCATGGGGGCGATGGGGCTGTTCGTGATGGCCTGGCTGCCGATCGGACTTCCCCTGTGGGTGCCGATGCTCGTCATGGGCTTTGTGGGGATGGGAACGGGATCCTTCATGAGCCTCATTGTTGCGGTAGTTCAAAGCGCCGCACCATCCAAGCAGACTGGAAGCATCACCGCAACGGTCAACCTCGTGCGACAGGTCGGCTCCACCGTAGCCACCGCCATCATTGGCGGAACCATTGGTTCCGGCGTCGCGGCGCTGCTCCCCGCGGGCATGGACGCCGCAAACCTCACACCCCATGCGGTTCACCAGGCTCCGTCTGAAACCCAGGACGTCGTCGCGGGAATCTATGGTGCTGTGTTCTCCCCAATCTTCATCGCGCTCGCCGTTACCTATGCCATTGGCATCATCGCCGCCGTCCTGCTGCCGCACGGACGGTTGGCGGACGAACCACAAACCACCCAACCAGAAGTCTCCGAGACCCTTTCGGCCTGACCTTGCACCAACTGACCTTGCACCAAGGAGAAACAATGTCCAAGAATCCGACCATCGCCATTGTTGGCAGCGGGCCGATCGGCTCAACGTACGCACGGTTGCTTGTGGAAGGCACCCCGGACGCCCACGTGATCATGTTTGAAGCCGGACCGCAGTTGACCGGCCGGCCAGGTGAAAGCGTTCGCAACATCGTTGACCCCGATCAGAAGGCCAGGGCGCGGGAGATGTCGCAGGGGCCGCAGTCCGGCGCGTTCCGGGAGTCGCTGGGTATTCCGGCGGGGACCGTGACTGAGGGCATGTTCACGGCCCGCCAAGGTACCCACCTCCTTGATTTCGGTGGGCAGGGATCGGCCCACGCCGAAACTTTCCCCGCCGCTGCAGCGGCGACCAACGTCGGTGGGCAGGGGGCGCACTGGACGTGCGCAACGCCGTCGCCGGCTTTCAGTGAGAAGATCCCGTTCATCGCCGACGACGAGTGGGAGAACCTCATCACCTCGGCGAAGGGCCTGCTTCATGTGCAGGGCGCAGCGTTCGCCGACTCGGGAGTCGGGGCCGCCATCCGGTCACTCCTGCAAGAAGAATTCGCTGGCGAGCTGCCGGAGGGTTATGGAGTAGGTACCCTTCCCGTCGCCGGCGATCCCCAGCCTGACGGTTCCATGCGATGGGCCGGTGCCGATGTTGTCCTCGGTCCACTCATCGATCCCGGGTCCCCGCTGTCCGAGCGCTTTGAACTGCGTGATCTGACGCTGGTACGCCGGGTGGAAACAGAAGGCCAACGGGCCACCGGTGTCACCGTGGAAAACCTTCGCACGGGAGAAACCACTTTTGTCCCGGCAGACGTAGTAGTGGTGGCCGCGGATGCTTTCCGCTCACCGCAATTGCTCTGGGCTTCCGGCGTCCGGCCTCCCGCCTTGGGCCACTACCTCACGGAGCATCCAGTGGTGATCTCCACTGTTGCCCTTGATGCGGACAAGATGGAGCGGTTTACCACCGAAGCGGACCTCGATGCCGAGCTTGCCCGGCGCGCCCAGAACCCTGCCGATCCCGTAGCGGCCGTCAACCGGATTCCTTTTTCCGAGCCGGATCATCCCTTCTCCGTACAGGTCATGTACTCCGAAACAACGCCGTTCCCCATGGCGCCCGACGCACCCTACGCACGCAACCGCTGGGGCTACGTCAACATGGGTTACGGCATGCGCAAGCACCCGCGTTTTGAAGACGGCGTGACCTTTGACGACAACGAGTTGGACTACCGCGGTTTCCCGAATATGACCATCAGCTATGCCCTTACCGAGAGGGAGAACGCTGAGATCGAAGATGCCACCGCACGGCTTCGCCGGGCCGGCAGGGCGCTCGGCACCTTCGTGGCCGAACCCCGGCTCATGCCAAACGGCTCCAGCCTCCACTACCAGGGGACCATGCGGATGGGAGCGTCCGACGACGGCACGTCAGTTGCGGACCCATGGTCGCGGGTGTGGGGCTACGGGAATTTGGTGGTGGGTGGGAACGCGCTGATTCCCACTGCTACGGCCATGAACCCGACCCTGATGAGCGTTGCCATTGCAGTGCGCGGCGCACGGAAACTGGCGGAAGAGTTGGCCGCCCCAAGCGCGGCGGTCAACGAAGAGGTGGTCCACACCGGGGCGTGACGATGACATTGGCCTGATCACATTCCGTGGACAGCCTGCCGGGGGAGGAGCATAATAGTTAGCGGAGCTAATTAGCACTGCTAACTATTATGCCAACCTCAGGAGGCGCCTCCCAGTGGCCGCAGCAATTAACGACGGACCGGCGGAGATTCAAGCTGATGTCCTTGCCATTGATCTACGAACCGCAGTAATGCGAACATCCCGCAGGCTGCGCATCGAAGCCACCGGCGAGGTCATTACCCCAGGGCAGTACACGGTACTTGCCCACCTTAACTCCGGTTCGCAGACGCTGCGGGAATTGGCCGAGCTGGAGCACGTCCAGGCGCCGTCGATGACCCGGATCGTGAACGCTTTGTCCGGGCAAGGCTTCGTGTCACGGCAGGCCAACCCCGAAGACGGCCGGCAGGTCCACATCAGCATCACCCCCGCTGGCCAGGAAGTTCTGGCCGAGGCCCGCAGTCAACGGACTGCCTGGCTGGCCCAGCGCGTAGCAGGGCTGAGCGAGGAGGATCGGCTGACGCTCAGCCGGGCCGCACACATCATGCAGGAGATGAGCGCCAAGTGAGTGCCATGTTCCGTGCCCTGGAGAGTCCCAATTACCGGCTCTGGGCTGGTGGTGCGCTGGTATCCAACGTTGGCACCTGGATGCAGAGGGTGGCACAGGACTGGCTGGTCCTGACGGTCCTCACAAATCACTCCGGAACGGCGGTGGGCATCACCACGGCACTGCAATTCCTGCCGATGCTCCTGCTTGGACCGTATGCGGGCGTCCTGGCCGACCGTTATCGCAAGCGCGTGATCCTCCTCTGGACCCAAACGGCGATGGGAATCTGCGGGCTGATCGTTGGCCTTCTGGTGATAACGGGTGTGGCCCAGTTGTGGCACGTCTATCTCGCCGCGCTTGCCTTGGGGTTGGCTGCGGCCATTGACGGCCCGGCCCGTCAAGCGTTCGTGTCAGAACTCGTTGGCCCTGACAAGCTCTCCAACGCCGTGGCCCTGAACTCTGCATCCTTCAACAGCGCCAGGCTGACCGGGCCTGCCATCGCCGGTGTGCTCATTGCGTGGATCGGCACGGGCCCCGTGTTCCTTCTCAACGCAGCGAGCTTTGCGGCCGTTATGGTTTCCCTCTGCCGGGTCAAGGCATCGGAGCTGGAACCAGCAACGCCAGTGGCCCGCGGCAAGCACCAATTAGCCGAGGGCCTCCGGTATGTGCGTCAACGCCCTGACCTGGTCCTCATTTTGTTGATGGTGGGCCTCCTTGGTGCCTTTGGCATGAACTTCCAGGTGACGAATTCCTTGATGTCCACGGCGGAGTTTGGCATGGGGCCGGAGGAGTTTGGCCTCCTTGGCTCCATCATGGCGGTGGGAACGCTCGGAGGCGCGTTGCTTGCAGCCCGTAGGTCCGGCCCGCGGCTCCGTTTCATGCTGGGCGGTGCACTGAGCCTCGGCGCCTTTACTGTCCTGGCGAGCATCTCGCCGTCGTTCTGGATTTACGCCGCAGTACTTGTTCCGGTAGGGCTGGCGTCCATCACGTTCCTGAACAGTTGCAACACCACCATTCAGTTGTCCGTTGAGCCCCAATTCCGTGGACGCGTCCTCGCCCTGTACTTGGCCATCCTGCAAGGCGGCACGGCAATCGGAGCACCCCTTATGGGCTGGATCGGCACGGAATTCGGGGCCCGCTGGGCTGTGGCATCCGGCGGCGTGGTGGTCCTTTTGACCGCCGTCGCTTGTGTGATCCTGGTCAGCCGCCGCAGCCAGAAGACGCTCCGTGAACAGGTGCGCAATGCATGGCTGCGGAGGCGGGCAACCCAAGGGTCCTGAGGCTAGCGGGACTCAAGGTCCTCGAGCGTCTTTCCCTTGGTGTCCGAAGACAACAGGGTTGCCAGCGCCGAGACGAGGCAGATGCCCAGAGTGGTCAGGCCGATGACCACCGGGATGTTCGCTGATCCGGGAGGAGCCATGGCCGTGAACAGGCTCGGGAAGAACGAGGCGATCATGAGGCCGATGTTTTGGGAAACTGCGAAGCCCGTCACCCGCATCCGCATGGGGAACTGCTCCTGGAAGAACGTGGCGAAGGTGGCGTTCCACATCTGGAACAGGATGCCCTGGACGATCACGACGCAGACGAAGATCAGCGGCAGGCTGCCCTGTTCGATCGCCCACAGGTACACCATGGTCAGCAATCCGCCCGCGATCCCGCCTGCGACCATGAGTGTCCGCCGGCCAATCCGGTCTGACAATGCGCCGAACAACGGGATAGTTACCACTGCGGCTACGTTTGCGGCCATGGTCACCCAGAGGAATTCACTGCTTGAGAAGCCGTTGCCATAGCTCTTCTGGGTAGCGAAAGATACGCCGAAGATCAGGGTGGCCATGCCGATGACGTTCGTGAAGGTCATTGCAACGCATCGAACCAGGACCCACGGGTGGGTGCGCAGGAGGTCTGCAAGGGGGAACCGGCGTTTGGTGCTGGGCTCTCCCGACTGCGCCAGGTAGGCGGGTGGCTCCTGCACGCGGCGGCGGATGATGTACCCGGCCAAAATTACGACGGCACTGAGGAGGAAGGGCAGCCTCCAACCCCAGGAATGGAACTGGTCATCAGGCAGGAGGGCGGCGAGCGGAATGAGGACAGCCGTGGCGAGGATGGAGCCCACCTGCGTGCCTTGAAGGCTGAAGCTCGCAAAGAAGCCGCGCCTGGCATCGGGGGAGTGCTCCACGATCATCGCGCTGGCACCACCGAGTTCGCCAGCAACCGCGAAGCCCTGAATCAAGCGGAGAATCACCAGCAGGACTGGTGCGAGAAGCCCCACCTGTCCGTAGGTTGGCAGGAGTCCTACCGCGAAAGTAGCGAACCCCATGAGCAGCATTGCGAAGACAAGGACCTTCTTGCGTCCATGCCTGTCACCGTAAGCACCCAGGACCACTGCGCCGAGCGGGCGGGAAACGTATCCCACGGCATAGGTGGCCAGGGAAGCGATGATGCCGACGGTCGGGTTCTCCGTGGGGAAGAAGATCGTGGGGAAAAGCAACGTCGCAGCCAGTGAATAGAGCGCGAAATCGTAGTACTCCAGCGCGCTTCCGATCCAGCCGCTCATTGCGGCCTTCTTCGGGTCCTTCCGGCCGATGGTCTCGTCCTGGGTGGAAGGGGTATCCCTCCGGTGCGTGACGGTCATTCGCTGAACTCCTTTGTCGTCGTTGGCAAGGAACAAAAACTCTTCCAATCCAGGACTGAACAATGCGGTGCTCATTCAGCATGAGGAAGGTTACGTGTGGTTTGATCCCACTCTTGAATCGATTCATTAATCATACGATGTGACCTGCGATACGTCAAAGGTCGCTGAGGGATTGTCAGGGAGTCGCAACGAAAAACGCACGACGGCGGCAGGTCGCCACGGTTCCCAAGGAACCGTTAGTTCCTCGGAACCGAAAGGCGACCAGCCGCCGTCGTGATTTAGCCGTTTGTTCAGGAAGTCAGGCCATCAAGGAAAAAGGCCCTGGTTAAGGCGCTACAGGAAGCCTGGCGCTGAGGGACATGCCCAGCCGCGCCTGAAGTTCCGAAACGGTGGGCGGGTTGGCACCGGAGCGGCTGACCGTGATTGCTGCGGCCATGGAGGCAGTTTTTCCGATGCTTTCCAGGGCTCCTGGCGCAAATCCTTCTTCGCCCTCTGCCAAAAGGCCGAAGATGAGGGCAGACATATAGGAGTCGCCGGCGCCGATGGTGTCAGCAACCTCGGTTTTCACGGAGGGGATGCTGAGCTTCGCGCTTTGCGTGGCGAGGAGGGCGCCGTCAGCGCCCATGGTGATGACGGCCAGGCGCGCACCCAGCGCGAGCAGGCGGGACGTGACCTCGTCCGGAGACGACGTCGGGTAGAGCCAGTGGGCATCTTCGTCGCTGAGTTTTACAACGTCCGTGAGCGGGAGCAGGTCCTCGAAGACACTCTTTGCTTCAGCATGGCTGCCAAGGAGGGCAGGGCGGATATTGGGGTCATAGGTGACCAGGCAGGACTTGTGGCCTTGCTCAAGAAGGGAGCGGACGGTGGAGGCTCCCGGGGCGAGGAATGTGGCGATGGATCCGGTGTGCAGGACTTTCGGGATCATGGCGGGCGCTACCGGAGCCAGCTCCCAGGCGATGTCGAACTCGTAGCTGGCCGAGCCGTCAGCCGCCAACGTGGCAGTAGCGGTGGCTGTGCGTCCAAGGGACATTGAACCCGGAAGAAGCCGGACGCCTGCGCTCTGGAGGTGGTTGGTGATGGCGGTACCGTGATCGTCTTCGCCGATTGCTGTGAGCAGCCCCGTGGATACGCCGAGCCGGCCAAGGCCATAGGCCACGTTCGCCGGGGATCCTCCTGGATAGCTGATGGTTCCTTCGAGCGTGTTAACGATGTCGATCAGGGCTTCGCCGATAACAACAACATCCAGCTGGTCTTGGGCGGAGGTGCCGGGGGGAGGCTTATGCATCTCGGTTCTTTCGTCGGTACCGGCTGGACGGCCGGGTGTGGATCCGTCCGCGGACCTGTGGGCAGGTCCGCGGACGGAGAAGGGGGTTCCGTTTGGAAACGGAAGGTGTGGTGCGGCCTGTCAGGCTTTGGCCGCACCTGTCATGATGGCGACGGCGTCGGTCATGGTGTGGGATTGCGGGGTGATGGTGGCCGCGCATTTGCCCAGGCGTTGGATGTGGATCCGGTCGGCCACGTCAAACACGTGAGGCAT
This sequence comes from Paenarthrobacter sp. 10L412, assembly GCF_056395565.1. Classification (NCBI taxonomy): domain Bacteria; kingdom Bacillati; phylum Actinomycetota; class Actinomycetes; order Micrococcales; family Micrococcaceae; genus Paenarthrobacter; species Paenarthrobacter sp. 10L412. Next base: position 119,227 of record NZ_JBFTJT010000014.1, read on the forward strand.
GTTGTGGCTGATCAGGATGACAGGCAGGCCGCGGTCACGAAGGTCGCGGACCAACTGCAGTACCTGGTTGGATTCACGAACGCCCAGTGCCGCCGTCGGTTCGTCAAGAACAACCACCTTGGATCCGAATGCCGCCGCGCGGGCCACGGCGACTGCCTGGCGCTGGCCGCCGGAAAGGTTTTCCACCGGCACAGTGACGTCCTGCAGGGTGGAAATGCCCAGCCGGGTCAGTTCTTCCTTGGCCTTCTTGCGCATACCCTTGGTGTCGAGCATCCGGAAGATGGTCCCGAGGGGCCCGGGAAGACGCTCTTCACGGCCGAGGAACAGGTTGGACGCGACATCGAGGGCCGGCGAGACGGCCAGGTTTTGGTAGACCGTTTCGATGCCGTGGACCCGGGCGTCCTGTGGCCGCTTGAAGTGCACCTGCTGTCCGGATACGAAGATTTCTCCTGTGTCCGGAACTTCGGCGCCGGTGAGGCACTTGATGAGCGTGGACTTACCGGCACCGTTATCGCCGATGATGGCCAGGACTTCGCCGGGGTAGAGATCCAGGTTGACGCCGTCGAGGCCAACCACCCGGCCGAAGGTCTTCACGAGGTTCCTGGCTTTAAGGATGGGCTCGCGGGTTTCGGTGTGTGAGGCTGTAAATTCAGTCATGGTCATGACTTGACCTTTCGGATCCACTGATCGACGGATACGGCGATGATGATCAGGATGCCCACCGCGAGGGTCTGGTAGAGCACGTCCAGGCCAGCGAGGGAGAGGCCGTTGCGGAAGACACCGACGATCAGCGCTCCGAGCAAGGAACCCCAGATGGAGCCGCGGCCACCGAAGAGGCTGGTTCCGCCAATCACGACGGCGGTGATGGAGTCCAGGTTCAGATCGACGCCGGCGTTGGGGCTTGCGGCGTTGGTACGGCCGATCTGGATCCAGGCGCCGACGGCAAGGACGGCTCCTGCGGCCAGGTAGACGCTCATGAGGACGCGGTTGACCGGAATACCGGCCAGGCGGGCTGCTTCCTTGTCATCGCCCACGGCGTACACGTGCCGTCCCCACGCGGTCTTGCCCAGGATAAAGGCGACGGCGATGTAGAGCAGGAGCATCATGACGACGCCGGTGGAGATCCGGACGGGTCCGATCGGGAAGGTGCTTCCCAGCCAGGTGAGTACACCAGGCATGGCGGATCCGCGGACGGTGCTGCCGCCGGAGTAGAGCAGGGTCAGGGCGATGAAGATGTTCAGGGTTCCGAGCGTGACGATGAACGGCGGGAGCCGGAAACGTGTCACGAGGAAACCGTTCAGTGCACCTGACGCAAGTCCCACGATCAAACCGGCGATGAGTGCCAGTGGACCTGGGACGCCACTGCCGACAGCCATCTGAGCGATCACCATCGAGGACAGGATCATGACTGCCCCGACGGAAAGGTCGATTCCGGCGGTCAGGATGATGAGGGTCTGAGCAATGGCCAGGGTTCCGACGACGGCGACCTGCTGGGTGATCAACGAGAGGTTCTCTACCCGAAGGAAGCGATCGTTGAGGAGTCCGAAGACCACCACCGCGATCAGCAGGACAATTGCCGGGCTGAGGGCGGGGTAGCGGTGGAGAATGTTGCGGATTCTGCTGAGCGGTGTTTGGCGGTCGAGGAATTCCTCGGCCAGATCAGCGTGCCCGGCGCTCGGGGGGCCGGCGGTCTGTTGCTGGGTCACTTTAGGTTGCTCCTGAACTTACTTGCCCCAGCAGATCTGGGAAGCCTCGGTAGTGGTGATGCTCTTCACGCCGTCTGCAGGCTTGTCCGTGACGAGCTCCACTCCGGTGTTGAAGAAGTCCAGGCCCTCAGAGTTGGCGGGCTTCTTGCCGGTCTTTGCGAGGTCAACAATGGCCTTGACGCCAAGCTCGGCCATCTTCACCGGGTACTGCTGTGCCGTGGCGCCGATAACGCCGGACTTGACGTTGTTCACACCTGAGCAGCCGCCGTCAACGGAGACGATCAGTGCGTCTTTTTCCTTGCCCGCGGATTTCAGTGCTTCGAAGGCACCGGCAGCGGCAGGCTCGTTGATCGTGTAAACGACGTTGATGTTGGGGTTCTTGGCCAGCAGGGTCTCCATGGCGGTACGTCCGCCATCTTCGGCACCCTGGGAAGCCTGGCTGCCGACGATTTCGTACTCGCCACCCTTGCCGCCCGTGTACTTGCCCGTCTTGGCTTCGTCGCCGTTCTTCTTCTTATCGGCAGTGTCGATGCCCAGGCCGGTCAGGAAGCCCTGGTCACGGTTATAGTCAACGGACACAACCTTGTCATCGAAGAGGTCCACAAGTGCGATCACAGCCTTCTTGCCCGCCAGCTGCTGGGCGGTCCACTTGCCGATCAGCTCGCCAGCGGCAAAGTTGTCCGTGGCAAACGTGATGTCAGCGGCATCGGCCGGGTCCGGCGGGGTATCCAGGGCAATAACGAACAAGCCGGCGTCCTTGGCCTTCTTCAGGGCATCCACTACGGACGGGCCGTTGGGGGTGATGAGAATACCCTTGTCGCCCTTGGAGATTGCGTTTTCAATGGCCTGGATCTGGGTGTCTTCGTCGCCGTCGGCCTTGCCTGCGGCAAGCTTGAGATCAACGCCGTCCGCCGCGGCAGCCTTCTTGGCGCCATCCTGCATCGACACAAAGAACGGATTGGACGTGGTCTTCACAATCAGCGAAACGCCGATCTTTTCATCGCTGCTCGCGCTGGACGAAGGCGAGGAGCCGCCGCCGCAGGCAGTCAGGCTTAGCGCGCCCAGCGTCAGTACTGCACCAGCGGCAAGAAGGCGGGTCTTTGCCGACCTCGAGGCTTTGGAACTCAACATTGAAACTCCTGTTTTTTGTGGCTGCTCATGGCGAGTGATTCCCCCATGACAACGTTGTCAGGTAACATGTAACCAAGCTCACACAGTGCAGTCAAGTGTTAATTGAAGTTGAGGAGTAATTCGTTGACAACGATGTCTAATCGTTACCAACCCGATCCTGCGCGCAAGCCCCCAACGATGAAAAACGTCGCTGATCTTGCCGGGGTAGGCATCAAGACGGTCTCAAGGGTGGTGAACGACGAACCAGGCGTTTCGGAGGAAACCCGTCAGCGGGTCCTGCGGGCAACGGAGCAACTTCAGTACCACCTGGACATCACGGCCGGCAGCCTGAAGCGCTCCGGACGGAAAACCCAATCCATCGGATTGTTGCTTCCGAGTGTGTCCAACCCCTTCAGTGGTGAGATCCACCGCGCCATGGAAGATGCCCTCGGTGAGCGGGGAATTGCTGTCTTTGCCTCGAGCCTGGATGACGACCCGGACCGGGAAAGGAAGCTGATTTCGGCTTTCCTCGGGCGTCGTGTGGATGGTCTTGTGCTGACCACCATAGCCAAGAGCCAGGCGTACATGATTCCGGAACATTCACGGGATCTGCCGTTGGTGTTCATCGACCGCGAGCCTGTGGGTATCGAGGCAGATGCGGTAGTCACGGATAACGAAGTGGGAGCCGCGGCGGCAGCCGCGCATCTCATCAAGCACGGCCACACGAGACTGGCTTACCTCGGGGACCGGACCGATATCCAGACCGCTGTGAAACGGCGGGCGGGTTTCCTGAACGAGGTCGGCAGGTCCGGCATCGCGACCTCCACCGTTGCGGTCCGCGAGAATCTTCACGACGAGGAAACGGCCCTCAAGGCTGCGCACGAATTGCTCACATCGGAGAACCCACCTACGGCGATATTCTCCAGTCAGAACCTGGTGACTTTCGGTGCCATGCGGGCGCTGAAATCCCTCGGTGTGCAGCACAAAGTCGCCTTGGTCGGATTTGATGATTTCACCCTGGCCGACATGATGGAGCCAGGGGTCACCGTGGTTGCCCAGCACCCTGAACGCATCGGAAAGCTCGCTGCTGAGCGGATTCTTGCAAGGATCGACGGCGACAACCGCCCACCGCAGACGTATATCGTCCCAACGGAACTCATCCCCAGGGGCTCCGGCGAGATACTGCCCCCGAACTAATTGCAATTCCACTCAATCGATCAAAGGACTGAACATGACCAAAACCTTGTACGCAGAATTCACCGTCAAGGAAGGCAGCGAAAACAGGGTCGCTGAAATGATGACAGAACTCGCCGGGCATGTCCGGCAGGAACCAGGCAACGTCACCTTCCTGCCCTACACGCGCGAAACGAATCCGCGCGAATATTTCGTGTTCGAGGTCTACCGCGACGAGGAAGCCTTCCAGGAGCACATCACCGCAGAATACGGCCGAAAGTTCAACGCGGAATTGGCTGATCACATCGAAGGCGACGGATCCGTCCTCACCTGGCTCACGCCCGTATCGTAGCCTTCCGCCCGGCCATGCCAGACTGGACGCATGTTTCCCCGTCCTGAGAAACCGCGCATTTTGCCCATGAGCGACGAAGCCCAGCCCCCGACGCCCGAAACTGACAAGGGCCGTCATGTAGCTGTGAAGCTCGACGACGCGTGGCTGAGGTTCCAGACGCGCCTCGCCATCCGGCGGGGTCGAGTGGAAACGGTCATCCCGTACACCGGTTACGGCACTACTTCCTGGGTACGGGTGCTGGCACGGGTTGTTCGGAGCGACGCCCGGGACGCCGCCGGTCATGCCAATCCCTTACAGGAGAGCATGCGCGGTTGGCGGAACTTCATCAGCGCACCCGTCGCGCATGCAACCGTGCAGGTAACCATTGCAGGCACCGTCCATGACGTCGAAGCCGATCGTGGGGGCGTCGTCGATGTTCGTATTGAGGCAGCCCTGGCTCCCGGCTGGCACACCATCACCCTGCAATCCGGAAGTTCCAGGATCGTTGAGGCTCCGGTGGAAATCGTGGCGGACGACGCCGACTTCGGAGTCGTCTCAGACATTGACGACACCGTGATGGTGACAGCCCTGCCCCGACCGTTCCTGGCAGCTTGGAACACCTTCGTGCTCAATGAGCATGCGAGGACACCGACGCCGGGCATGGCCGTCTTGTACGAGAGGATCGCCAGGACGGCACCGACGGCGCCCGTGCTGTACCTGTCCACCGGTGCCTGGAATGTTGCGCCCACGTTGTCACGTTTCCTGTCCCGCAATCTGTACCCGGCAGGGCCCAAACTGTTGACCGACTGGGGACCCACGCCGGACCGCTGGTTCCGCAGCGGCAGAGAGCACAAGCGGACTTCCCTGGAACGCTTGGCTGAAGAATTTCCCGGCATCAAATGGCTGCTTGTAGGCGACGATGGACAGCACGACGAAGCCATCTATTCCGAATTCGCGCATCGCCACCCGGAGAACGTCAGGGCGATCGCCATCAGGCAGCTCTCAGTGGGTGAAGCAGTGCTCGCAGGCGGCAGGTCGAAGACCGGGGGACAGCCCACGCCGGGAATCCCTTGGATCTATGCTCCGGACGGTGCCGGGATGTCAGCCCAGCTCGAGGAACTGGGCATCATCCATAGCAGCGTGCGTTCAGCGGACGAGCCGGAGCAAGGCGACTGAGGTGTGAAAACACGCCATAAACCTCCGGGACCGCCACATGGCGGTCCTACCCGTTCCTTTTGAGGGCTTTTGGCGGTTAGCTCCGTGGGCGGGCGCGCCTAGGCTTACTTCAGGTCACGACGAGGTGGCCGAATTTATGGAGGTCAAGATGACATCGGTACATAAAGCGCCACCTTTTGATCCGGAGCTTGGGGCGACACTTGTGGCATTGGGTGATCTGATCACTCCCACGCTGACGCCTGACATGATCGAAGGCATGCGGCAGTCCTTCGTGGCGACCCCTATCGAGGATCTTTTGGCCGGTCGACCGGTAGAACATTCTGAGCGGACCATTCCAGGCCCCGTCGGGGCTCCAGACCTCATCGTGTCCATTTTTCGGCGGAAAGACCACGTGCCGGGCGGACCCGGAATCTTCCACATTCATGGCGGCGGAATGGTCCTGGGCGACCGGTTTCTTGGCGCAGATTCGCTCATTGACTGGGTGGAGCTTCTGGACGCAGTTGCTGTCTCTGTCGAATACCGCCTCGCTCCTGAAAACCCGGACCCGGCGCCCGTGGAGGACTGCTACGCGGGCCTCGAATGGACGGCGGCGAACGCCGCAGAGCTGGGCGTTGATCCGCGTCGCCTCATTGTTGCCGGTGCGAGCGCCGGCGGAGGACTGGCTGCCGGTGTTGCCCTGATGGCACGCGATAGGGGTGGCCCTGAGTTGGCGGGTCAGCTACTCATCTATCCCATGCTCGATGACCGCAATGACACGATTTCCAGTCGCCAATTTGATGGCGTGGGTGTGTGGGACAGGACGAGCAACGATACCGGCTGGGACGCACTCCTCGGCGACCGTCGGAAGACAGAGGACGTTTCCATCTACGCGGCGCCGGCCCGGGCTGAGGATCTTTCAAACCTTCCGCCCACTTTTATCGATGTGGCCTCTGCGGAGGTTTTCCGCGACGAGGACATTGCCTACGCTTCCACCATTTGGGCCTCCGGGGGTGACGCCGAGCTTCACGTGTGGCCCGGCGGCTTCCACGGATTCGATATGTTCTTCCCCCAAGCGGCGCTCTCCGTTATGGCACGGGAGGCCCGCACCCAGTGGCTTCGACGCATTCTGGATGCCTGAACCCAGTCCGGCTGCCCGTCATGCCTTGCCGCGGCAGCCGGACTGGACCACCATTAAGTTCTCGAAGACCAAAGGTGGCGGGCGATAGTTATGCAAGGACTCGTGTGGCGCCTTAAAGCGCTCGATCCCCAGGCCTCGGAAAGCCTCAAGGTCATCACGTATTTCGACGCTCTGGTCAACAGCCGGGCGAACGCAGAAATGCTCATCCGCGGGGCGGCGGTACTGTGTGACTGTTCAGTTGGCTTTGCCATGGATGGCCGTTCCATGTGCGTTGATGCCTCTGGCCAGAGGGTGCCCGAACAACAAGGTGAGTGGCCTTCCAAGGCGTTTGGTGCTGACGGCCGGGCATGGATAGAGCGCGCCAGCCCCGGGTTCGTCAATGATGAATTGATCCTGGAACGGCTCGCGATTGCACTGGGCATCTTTTGGGATCGAACGAGTCCCGTGGCAGCCACTCGACGCGCAATTGAGACGATCGTCAGCACCGAATCGTCCTTGGAAAGGCGAATGGAGGCGGCAGCCCTTCTGCACTTGGAGCGCACTGGCTCATACAGGGTTCATGCAGTCCCTGCTGTGATGCCAATGCCGGGATCGTCAGCCGTAGTTCACACGGCAGTCGGTGCCGTCCGGGCAATCATTCGCCCGTCCACGGCAACTCCGCCACCGGATACGAGGGCGGGCGTCGGCTTGGCCACACTCCCGCAGGAACTGGACCGATCTTGGCAAACAGCGCTTCTCGCCCTCAGAATCACCAGTCCACATCGCCCGATTCACGCCGCCGACGATCTTGGGAGCCTCATCGTCCTTGCTGAAAGGGCAAGCGAGGCCACCCACGAACCGGCTGACGTTACGGCCTTGAAGCGGCTGGTCGCAGAACAGCCAAAGGCATGGCGAATGCTTGAAGCCATTGCTGAAACAGGCAGCCTACGCGCTGTGGCGGGCCAGCTCGACCTGCATCACTCGAGTGTCCAGAACCGCGCAAGCGAGTTCACGTCCGCCTTGGGCTTCGACATTCGAACACAGCCAGGCCGCGTGCGGCTTACGCTGGCGCTTACTCTGTTCCTGCTTGCCACCAACAGATTTGACTAAGGCAGGGAACCACGACGGCGGTACGTAGCCCCGCGTCGGTGACCCACCACGGCTCGTGGAAGAGGTCCCCTTCAGAAAGAAAATGACGAAGAGCAGAATGAACACATGGTCAATGCTGCGGTGTCTGAAGGCCTTGCGGAGGGTGATCACCTTCTTGCTGCTTCTGAGTGGAAAGCAGCGGCGATAGCGTTTGAGTCCGTGCTGGCTATTCAGGATGATCCTGGAGCGCATGATGGCTTGGGCCGTGCACTCTGGTGGCTGCGCGACGTCGACCGTTCCATTGCGGAGCGCACCATTGCTTACGCCGGTTTTCGTCGGCTGGGCCAGGACTCAAAGGCCTTCCGGTCGGCTTTATGGTTGGCGCGGGAATATGCCGATGCCTTGGGAAGCGAGGCGGTCAGCAGAGGCTGGCTTGCACGTGCGCAGAGCATCGTATCCCGCTTGCCGGAGGGCGTGGAGAATGGCTGGATGGCCCTGACGCGCGGTCTGCTGCAGGCCGACCCGGCAGCATCTTATGACGACGCCCGTATCGCGCTTGGGATGGCACGAAAATGGGGTGACCCGGATCTTGAGGCCATGGCACTGGCACTCCTGGGCCTCGGAACGATAGCCTCCGGCAAAGTACTGGACGGGATGACCCTGGTGGATGAGGCAATGGTGGTGGCAACCGCCGGCGAAGCTCACGATCAAATGATCTTTGGTGATGTGTGCTGCATGGTGACGCGTGCCAGCGAGGAGGCCTGCGATACGTCTCGACTCAGCCAATGGAACAAGACCCTCCTGCGGTTCATGGAGGGTACGGGTCATCCTGCACTGCTGGAATTCTGCGGCACTTGTTGCGCAGAGATCTTCCTTGCTTCCGGTGACATTGCAAATGCCGAGGGCTGGCTCACCAAAACGCTGCATGAACTGGATCAAGGCGGCCACCGTGCACGATGTGTACACCCGGCTGCCAAGCTTGCGGAACTTCGGCTGCTGCAGGGCAGGGTGGAAGAGGCAAACCGGCTGCTCGCTGGCTTCGAGGATCGCCCGGACGCATTGCGGGCAACAGCGGCAGTCCGTCTTGCTGCAGGCGACACAGCCGTTGCTGCAGCATTGCTACATCGCCGGATCCACCGTGTTGGCAGTGGGCTGCTCATGGTCCCGCTGCTCGCCTTGCTCGCTGAGGTCCAGTTGACACAAGGTGACCTCGGCCAAGCCAAAGCGACGGCCGAACAGCTCGATGAAGTCGCGGCCGAGACGCAGTGGCCTCGATCACTTGCTGCCTCGCATCTCACGGCAGGTCGCGTCGCAGCGGCAACCGGGGATGTCGCCTTGGCGCGCGAAAGGCTTGACGCGGCGATTTCCGTTTTTACTGAGCTCGGCATGCCCCTCGAGGCTGCGCGCGCCCATCTGTCGCTGGCCGAAGCCCTGCGTGAAACAGACCGGTACGTGGCCGTTCATGAAGCTGGAGTGTCGCTCGCAACGTTCGACGACGTTGGTGCTCTCGGTCTGGCAGATCAGGCCGCGGCGCTTCTTCGGGCCCTGGGCGGCCCCGCGCGCACAGGCCCGAAGGATCTGGGCGTGTTGTCGCGGCGCGAACGCGAAGTGCTCACCTTACTTGCCGAGGCCTTGACCAATACCGAGATTGCTGGTCGACTCTTCATCAGTGCCAAGACCGCTGAGCGTCACGTCAGCAGCATCCTCGCGAAACTTCAACTGCGCAGCCGTGGCGAAGCCGCTGCATTCGCAATGCGTCATTCCCGTGGCGAATAGAACCGAATAGGGCAGTTAATGGGGGATATCCCCCATCCTTTCCCCGCGCCGTCGTCGCATGCTTTGACTATCCGCAAAGTCAGCAGTGGAGGTGCGGAATGAAGCAACAACGAACGGTGGGTAACGTCCTCAGACGTGAAATCGCCGTAACCGTCCATGACCATGCCATGGTCCCCGCGGACATTGTTTTCGATGTCCTCGCCAATCTTCCCAACCACATGGAATGGGGAGGAGCCGAGGCCTCGACACTTCTGTCGATGCAAGCCCCGATAGGACTGGCAACCGTCGGAACCGAGTTCACTTCCACGGCCGAGGACCGGATTTGCCGGATGCAGGACTCCTCGGTGGTCACAGAAGCCCTGCGTCCCCGGACGTTTGAGCGGGTGACGGAGTCCGCATTGGAGTCCAAAAAGTATGGAACCAGGGCTGGCTGGCTCCTGGTTCACCGCTACGAGATCGAGTCGAAGGTGGACCAAAGCGAGATCACCTACACGTGCCGGCTGGTCCGGGCGAGTGGGCTGCCAGGCGTGCTGTCGATGTTTGGATTTCCACTTCTGCGCTCATTCGCCGCACGGGAATGGGCGCGGGCAAACAGAGGCGGGTTGCGCCGCCTCATCGCTGCGGCGGAAGCCGCACCGCGGGACTAAGCCCGCAATAAGAGAACGAAGGATGCAAGGCAATGGCAAAGCTATCGATTGATGACGAGAGCGCTCGCGTCGAGCGCATGACAGGTTACGAGGGCCGATACCGCGAGGCCGACGGTTACACTATCGCGTTTGAGAGGTTTGAAGAGGGAGGCGACTTCACTCCGTTCTATAAAGGGCTGCCGGATGACCGGTGCCAAAGCCATCACTGGGGATATGTCGTGAAGGGCAGACTCACCATGCACATGCCTGATGGAGACGAGATTGTCCACGCTGGCGAGGCGTACTACACGCCGCCCGGGCATACGGATGAGCTTGATCCAGGGACCGTTCTGGTGGAGTTCAGCCCTACGGAGGAACTCGCACGCACCTTGGCCGTTGTTGAGAAGAACCTGCAATAGCCGCGGTCAGGACTCCAGCACGCGCTTCAGGTTCTGGACAAAGACCTTGTTTCGTCGGGGAACCATGTACGCCATCATCGGGGTCATGAGCACCTTGAGCCCGCTGGGTTGCATCTCCACGCCTCGAGTGAAGCGGGCGCCTTCCCCGGCTGGCTCCACCGTATAAGTGATGCGTGGCTGGAGTCCTGCGAAGTCCGCTCGATATTGCAAGCGCGAGCCGTGCTTGACGTCCAGTGCTGTGAAAGTACCGTCGGTCTTGCCCATAAAGGGTTTGAAGCTCAGCGGGTAGGTCTTGCCGACGATTGGGACAGGGTCGGTTTGGTCGGGCACGCTGGCAATGTCAACGTGCCAGGTCGGTTCGTTGCGAAGGTCCGCCACGTACTGGAAGACCTCCTCCGGTGTCCGGGCGATGACAACGCTCTCTGCAGATTTGATCATGGCTACGTGGCGCCTTTCGCTTCCAACTTCTTCAGGCCCATTCGCAGGGAGCTTGCCACCGGCGCACCCCGGGTCACGACGATCATGAAGGTGGCCAATCGCCCCATCAAACTGGTGGGCTTACGGTTCCACGTGACGTGAATGCGTGAACCGCCAGACTCGTTGGGTGTGATTCGCGCATTGACGTAGCTTCCCGGCGCGCAGAAATTACTCTCCTGGACAGTCCACTTCACGTCGTCGGGGTTTGCCCAGTCGTAGTGTTCCTTGGCCCAGATCACGCCACCGGGAGCTTTGCTTCCTTCTCTGATGTCCGCGAAGGTATCGCCCACCTGGTAAACCTCGTACATGGGTGGGTAGATGCCTGGCCAGATCTCCGGCCGACGCGGGCTAAAGTCCAGCAAGGCCTCCCGTACCTTCGCCGGTGGGACGACGGAGTCCAGATCCACTTCCACTTTTGGCATGTCAGCTTCCTCACCTGATGCTTCCAGTGTGGTCGTTTCCCTTGGCCGTGCAAGGGGCTTGGTAGGGGCTAGCCGCCAGCCTGGCTGAGCACGCCGACGTCCTTCGGCGAACCCACTGAGCCTCGCCGCACGAGCCGCGCCTCCAACGGTGGTCCAGCGGGTGAGGAAGATTTCCTGCCCTCAATCTGCCGGATCAACGCGGTGGCGGCAGCCATTCCCATGTCGTAGACGGGCTGTGCGATGACGGTGAGCGGGGGAGTGGTGAGACGGGTCCAGGCGAAATCGTCGTACATGAGGAGGGATACATCCGAGGGGATGGAGAGGCCGGATCCCTGGATGGCCTCCACAACGCTCAAGGCGATGAGGCCGTCAGAGGCGATGATGGCCGTGGCAGCATCTGGCCCCTTCAGCAGGTCACGGGTGATTCGCATGATGGAATCGGCGTCACCGGCATTAAGGCGCACCAGGTCTAGCGGCTGGCTGAGGCCCTCGTCTTCGAAGGCGCGGCGGATTCCCTCCAGACGGTCCGAGATTTGCGAGGAATCCAGCGTCATCGCTGCCACGTAAGGCCCGTCTGTCCGAACGGTTGAGACGAACGCGATGCGTCGATGGCCTGCTTCGATGAGGTACTTGGTGGACTCGTAGGAGATGGTGCCCATGTCCACGGCGAACGTCTCGACGTCGAGTCCTTCGGCGGCGCGGTCCAGCAGGACCAAGGGCCGGCCAGAGTCGCGGACCTCCTTCAAGTGTGAGGTTTCCACGGATGAGGCCGGAGCCACGATCAGCCCGTCAACGCGCTTGTCCAAGAGCACCTGGACGGCGTCCACCTCGGCAGCCCGTTCTTCATCGGTGTTGATCAGGATGACGTTGTAGCCGCTCTTCTTTGCGGTGTCGGTGATGCCCCTGGTGGCCAGGCCGAAGTGCGGGTTTTCGATATCGCCCACCACCACGCCAATGGTGTTGGATTTGCCCGTGTTCATGCTGCGCGCAAGCTCGTTGGGGCGGTAGCCAAGCCCTTCCGCAGCGGCGAGGACCCGCTCCCGAACGTCCTCGCTGACTGCGCCATAGTTGCCCAGGGCGCGGGCGGCTTGGGCTTTGGAGACTTGCGCCGCTTTGGCGACGTCGGCAACTGTCACGTCCCGCCGTCGCGATCCGTCAGTACTCATGTTCACCTTTCAGAAGTGGTGTTGACGCGGCTTGTGACTTCCGCTACATTTTCAATCAATCGATGTGAGTCCGGTCTCAATCCTAGGGGCTGAGACCGGACTCAACAAGACCCCACATCGAGTAAGACCCAAAAAGCGGCCCCGGACAGCACCGCTGGCCCTCCCCACGATTGGACAAGCTGTGATCAAACTGAACTTCCGCCCGGCAGCGCTCGCAGCAGCAGCCTTGGCGGCCCTCCTCGCCCTCTCCGGCTGCGGTGGATCCTCCGCCGGGACCTCAAGCTCGGCCGAGAACCCCTATGGCCTGATCGAACCCGGCACCATCCGCGTCGCCAGCCTGGGCGATTCGAAGCCTTACACCTTCACGGACGCCTCGGGTAACTTCACCGGCTTCGATGTAGAACTCTTCAAGGACGTGGCCCACCGTGCCGGCGTGGACAAGGTTGTCTTCACCGGACAGGACTTCTCCGGCCTGCTCGCAGCCGTGTCCAATGGCCAGTTCGACGTCGGCGTCGCGGCCATTGGCATCACGGACAAGCGCAAGGAAACCGTTGACTTCTCCGACGGCTACCTGGCCGGCTACCTGACGGTCATCACCACCAAGACATCAGGCATCAAGGACGTCAACGGCCTGTCCGGCAAGCGCCTGGGCGTCGTCCAGGGCACGCTCCAGGAAGCCTACGCGGTCAAGAACTTTACCTCCGCCCAGCTGGTCCGCTTCCCGGACAACAACACCGCAATCTCCGCCGTCAACAGCGGCGCAGTGGACGCCCACTTCCTGGACTACGAGGCAGCCAAGGCGTACCAGGAGCAGTTCGGACTGGTCAGTGCAGCTGACATCCCGTCCTTCGACGCCCCGGCAGGCTTTGCCATTGCCAAGAACAAGCCCGCCTTCAAGGAAGCCTTGAACAAGGGCCTCGCCGCAGCCATGGAAGACGGCACCTGGAAGAAGCTCTACCAGAAGTGGTTCCCGGGTTCGCCGATGCCTGAGCAATACCTGCCCAAGGCCGAGCAGACCTCCAGCCCGTCGCCAACGGCTGCCAAATAGCGCAACCGCCAACTCAACAACACCGCCTACTCAACAACAAGGCCGGGCGGGCCACACCCGCAGCCCGCCCGGCCATCCCGAAAAACCAACAAACGTCTGAGAGCACTCAATGGATTGGCTCAATACCATCAGCCGCACGTTCTTCGATGTCGATTCGATGATCGAAGTACTGCCCCAACTCCTGGGAGTTGGACTCCTCAACACCCTGATCATCTCCATCGCAGCAACCATCCTCGGCGTAGTGATGGGCATGGTGGTGGCCGTCATGGGGATCTCGCGGTCCAAGTGGCTGCGTATCCCGGCCCGGATCTACACGGACCTTTTCCGTGGCCTGCCCGCAATCCTCACCATCCTCCTGATCGGCCAGGGCTTTGCACGGTTCAGCCAGTCAGTGTTTGGACCCTCGCCCTACCCGCTGGGAATCATCGCGCTGAGCCTGATCGCCAGCGCCTACATCGGAGAAATCTTCCGTGCTGGTATTCAGAGCGTGGACAAAGGCCAGGGCGAGGCATGCCGCGCCCTTGGCATGAGCTACTCAAAGTCCATGGCGCTGGTAGTGGTGCCGCAAGGCGTACGCCGGGTGCTGCCAGCGCTGGTGAACCAGTTCATTGCAATCGTCAAAGACTCTTCGTTGGTCTACTTCCTGGGGCTTCTGGTCAGCGAACGTGAACTGTTCCGCGTGGGCCAGGACGCCGCAGTGCTCTCAGGCAATCTCTCACCGCTGGTCATGGCAGGCATCTTCTACTTGGTGATCACCGTGCCACTGACCCACCTGGTCAACTACTTCGACAACAAGTTCCGCACCGGTCGCCGCCGTCCCACAGCCCCAACCAGCGGGCTGAAGGAAGTCAAGGAACTCGACGCGGCATCGCCGCTCATCACCGGGAGCAACACGTGAACCTCACAAGCAGCAGCAATACTGCCAGCAGCAGCACCAGCACCAACATGTCAGCGGCCAAGTCAACCGCCAAGGACACGTCAACCTCAGCCGATGTCCAGACGTTTCACGGCTCCAGCCTGGAACTGCGGAACCTGACCATGGCTTATGGCGACGTCGAGGTACTCCGCAACGTCAGCCTCACCGTGGCTCCCGGCACCACTACGTGCATCATCGGTCCGTCCGGTTCCGGCAAGTCCACCCTCCTGCGGGGCGTCAACCGCCTGCACGAACCCAAGAGCGGGGACGTGCTTCTGGCAGGCGAAAGCGCCCTCAAGGTCAAGCCGGACATTCTCCGCGCCCGCATCGGCATGGTGTTCCAACACTTCAACCTCTTCCCGGACCACACAGCCCTGGAGAACGTGGCCCTCGCACTGTGGAGCGTCAAAGGAATGTCCAAGAAGGAGGCACGGGAACGTGCCCAGCGCAGGCTCGCCGAAGTGGGCCTCGCCGAGCGCGCCGACCACCGGCCCCGCGATCTCTCCGGCGGTCAGCAGCAGCGCGTCGCCATTGCCCGGGCGCTTGCCATGGAACCCGAAGTCATGCTCTTCGACGAAGCCACCAGCGCGCTGGACCCGGAGCTCGTCAAGGGTGTCTTGAACCTCATGGCAGGTCTCGGCCGCCGCGGCATGACCATGCTGGTGGTCACGCACGAGATGGGCTTTGCCCGCAAGGTTGCTGATCAAGTGGTCTTCATGGATGAAGGCGAAGTGGTGGAGGTCGGCACCCCGGCCGAGCTCTTCGACAACCCGCGCAGCGAACGCCTGCAGCGCTTCCTTTCGGAAGTCCTGTAATGGGCGGAAATCCTGTGAGGGGCCAGGTAGCAGCGGCACCGATCCGGACCGCGGTCGTCGGGTTTGGCGTCTCGGGCAAGGTCTTCCATGCCCCGCTGATCGCAGCGGACCCGAACTATTCGCTGGACGTCATCGTGACGGCGGACCCTGGGCGGGCCACTGAGGCCGCCCGCCTCTATCCGCAAGCGAGGATAGTGCCCACCCCGGAACACATGTTCGCCCTTGCCAGCGACCTCGATCTTGTGGTGCTGGGAACGCCGCCGCTCACTCACCTCGAACTCGGTGCCACGGCAATCGCCAGCGGTCTGAACGTTGTAGTGGACAAACCTTTTGTCACCAGCGTCGCCCACGGTGAGGAACTGGCCACACGCGCGTCCGACGCCGGTGTGCAGCTAACGGTCTTCCAGAACCGCCGGTGGGACGCCGACTTCCTGACGTTGCGCAAACTGCTGCAGGAAGGGGCGCTGGGCGAAGTACGGACCTTTGAGTCACGTTTTGAATGGTGGCGGCCCGAAGGCTTTGGGAACTGGCGCGATACATCCACGCTGGCCGAAGGCGGTGGCATCCTTCACGACCTGGGCGCCCACTTGATCGACCAAGCGATCCAGCTCTTCGGACCTGTGGAGGAGAGCTACGGCGAAACCGCAAACCATGGCCCCCACCCCGGCGCGGCAGACACGGAAGCCTTCGTCTCCTTGCTCCACGAGTCAGGCGTACGGTCCCGTGTGTGGATGAACGGCATGGCGGCCCAGGTTGGCCCGCGGTTCCACGTCCTCGGATCAAAAGCCGCGTACACCAAGTGGGGACTCGACAGTCAGGAACCCGCGCTCGCAGCCGGAGTCACGCCGTCGGACGCTTCTTATGGCATCGAACCCCAGGAGTCTTGGGGGCTTCTGGGAGTTGACGGTTCAGCCACACACGTTCCCGCAAAAAAGGGCGCCTACCCGCAGTTCTACGCAGAACTGGCAGCCTGCCTCCGTGGCCAAGGGCGGCTTCCCGTAGCGCCGGCCGAGGCGCTTGAAACCCTCAAAATCATCGAAAGCATCCACGCCTTCGCGTAAGCGCAAGAGCGTCCCAAGCATCCACAAGCACGAAAGAAAGGGAGAGCTATGTCCTCCACCAAGCACGTCGCCGTCATCGGGGGCGGCATCCTGGGCGTTTCCACCGCCGTTCACCTGCTCCGCGGGGGAGCCTCCGTGACGCTCCTGACCGAGCAGGGCCTGGCCAGCGAGGCCACAGGCCGTTCACTGTCCTGGCTCAACTCAGCCGGCGAACGGTCCACCCCTTACCACCAGCTGCGGCTGGCCGGCGTCGATCGGTATCGCACGCTGTTCGCGGCGGATCCCACTCGCGAATGGCTGCAGTTCGGCGGAGGCCTCATGTGGAACGCTGCCGGCCAGCGCGAGGTGACCGAGGCCCGCCATGCTTACGAGCAATCGATTGGCTACGACTCCAAGCTGCTCGCCCCTGAAGAGATCGCCTCGGTGACGCCCGGCATCGACGCCAGCGCTGTTCCCGAGAACGCCATCTTCAACCCAGGCGAGGGCTGGGTCAGCCTGCCGGATTTGGTCAACTTCCTCATGGAGGAGTTCCACGCCCTCGGCGGCCAGCTCATCCTGAACGCGGGTAAAGTCCAGGTGACGCTCGACGGCGGCCGGGCCAACGGAGTCGAGACTGCTTCGGGCGAGACCTATTCAGCCGATGCCGTCCTGGTCGCCTGCGGCGCGGCGACGCCCGCCGTCGTGAAGCCGCTCGGGGTGGAAATCCCCAATGGTTCCCCGGTCTCCATGCTGGTGGTCACCAAGCCTGTGGAGCACCAGGTGAAGGCCGTGATGAATACGCCGCGGGCCGCCGTTCGTCCCAACCCGGGTAACACTTTCGCCCTGGACCACGACTGGTATGAAGACCGGATCACCGAACATGCCGACGGCTCCTTCAGCATCCCCGACGAGGTCGTCCAAGAATTGGCCGACGAATCCTCCAAGCTGATTGCAGGCAACCCTGAACTCAAGCCTGCCTCCTGGAAGATCGGCTACAAGCCCATCCCCGGCGATGGTGAGCCTGTCTTCGGTGAACTGGGCCAAGTGCCCGGCTGTTTCGTAGCGTTCACGCACTCGGGTGCCACGTTGGGACTCATCGCAGGTGAACTGCTGTCCGGAGAGATCCTGACCGGCAAGAAGCACCCCATGCTGGCAACATTCCGGCCCGGACGTTTCTCCTAGCGTTAGACATCTTTAAAAAAGGCCAACGGCCCCGATACGCCATCTGCATAAGCGTGTCGGGGCCGTTGGAGTTTTTGGGAAAGTGTCCGCCGGGACTGATCGGGCTGGGGGAAAGGAAACCGATCAGGCCCGGCGGGGGCTCTTTGTACAGGGTGTTACTTGGTGGTTTCGGTGCGTTGGGTGCCGGTGAAGGCGAAGGCGATGGTGCTGGTGGCGCCTTGGAAGGTGTCGTTCGCGGTGGTGGGGAACGCGGTGGTGACTTTGAGGTAGTCGGTTTTGGCCGGGGCCAGGGCGGTCAGGTTGTT
>NZ_JBFTJT010000015.1:0-122776 GCF_056395565.1 Paenarthrobacter sp. 10L412
GACCCGCCGATCAGGAACGTGGCTTCCTTGTCTTCCCAGCACTCGAAAATGTTCGGGCAACCGGCCTCTTCACAGACCGTGTGCAGGCCTTCCTTCTTCACCAGGTTCTTCAACCCGACGAACTCCGGCCCCATCTGGACCTTGGCCTTGATCCACTCGGGCTTGCGTTCAACCGGGACAGCCGAGTTACGCTGCTCAACGCGCAGCAACTTACGGCCTTCAGGTGCCAGGGTCACTGGAGTGCTCCTTCTGGGGTGGAAACGAGTGCTTCTTCATGCTTGCGGAACTCTTCCACGAAGCGGTCAACGATGTCTGCCGGGTTGATGGTCCGGCCAGTCTCCAGCGACATGGTGGTGACGCTGGCGTCAGTGATTCCGCACGCGATGATCTGCGCATACGGCGCGAGGTCGTTGCTGCAGTTGATGGCAACACCATGCATGGTGACACCGTCAAGGACGCGGATGCCGATTGCGGCAATCTTGCGGTCCGGTCCCTTGTCATCGGCGAGGATCCATACGCCTGCCCGGCCCTTCACCGTGACTGCCGGGATTCCGTAGTCCGTCATGACGGCGATCATGGTGGCTTCGAGCCGCTCCACATAGTCCCGGATTCCCGCGCGGTTCTTGAGCTTGAGGATCGGATAGGCGATGAGTTGTCCCGGGCCGTGCCACGTTAACTTCCCACCACGATCCACGGGGACCACGGGGGTGCCATCAAAGGGGCGTTCGTGGTCCTCGGTGAGCTTGCCTGCCGTGTAGACGGCGGAGTGCTCAAGGAGCAGGACGGTGCTGTTTTTCTCGCCGGCAACAACTTTGTTGTGGATCTCGCGCTGTAGGTCCCAGCCCTGCACGTAATCAACGAAATCCGGGGCAAGACCCAGTTCTGAAAACTCAAGAGTCATGGGTTCAAGCTTAGACCCAGCAGGTCACTCACCATGATTTTGTGGTGAACCTCTCAGTCGCATCCGTCGGCGTAGCTTTCTTGCCCAGCACCTGAGCCTGCCTGTGGATAACTTCTGCGGGAAATCCGATCATCCGGTAGACCTTGGATATGGAAACTACGGATGCTCCTGCCCCCTTGGTCCCGCACATTCCGGGGTACACGCCATTGCGCCCACTGGGTAGTGGTGGTTCGTCGACAGTCTGGCTTGCCAGCAGGGACAAAGACGGTGCCCGCTTCGCCATCAAGTGCCTCACGGGCGGGCCCGGCGAGGATTCCCGTGGCCCGGCGGGACCAGATTCCGAACGTGGCTTCCGTGAGGGGCGGATCCTGTCCGGGCTCCAGCATGAGCACCTCATACGACTTCACGACGTCGTGAAGCTGCACGGCGTGGGAGCGGGCAGCCTTGGGCTCGTCATGGACTTTGCCGCAGGAGGTTCCCTTGCAAATCTGGTGGGCGGCCGGCGCAAGCTTGGAGTCGGTGAAGCGGTGACGATTCTGACCCCTGTTGCACAGGTCTTGGCTTACCTGCATGCCCAGGGAACGGCCCACGGGGATATTTCCCCAGGCAACGTGCTGTTTACGGCACAGGGGAAGCCCCTGGTGACAGACCTTGGCGTGGCCGGCGTTGTGGGTGAGGAGAATCAAAGCCTCGACGTCGGCACTGACGGCTTCGTTGATACATCTGTTGCCGCCCGGGGCGGGCCCGATAATGGAGCCAGAGAAGCCCTGCAGCCGGAACGGGATGTCTATTCGCTGGCGGCGCTTGGCTGGTATTGCTTGACGGGCATGGCGCCGGAAACCGCCAAGCACCGCCCGCCACTGCCTCTCCTAGTCCCTGATGTCCCCAAAGGGCTCGCCGCTGCCCTTGAGGCGGGACTGGATCCTGATCCCCGGGCGCGTCCCACCGCCCGGGAGCTGGGAACAGCTATCTATCGCAGCGCCGCCGCACAGCCCGTGGATCTGGCTGGGTCCGTCCATTCCTCCGTCATTCCGGAGCTGCTCACGCGCCGGCAGGCCGGTGGACGACCTCAGCGGAGAAGTCCACTGAGCGGGAGTCCACTGACCGGGGCTGTGTTGCGGCTTCGGCCCTTGCGGACAGCAATGACTCCGCGTCCCGAACGTCGAACGCGAAAAAGGCTACCGCAGCGGAGAACGCAACCGCAGCGTGGGCGACGGTTAAGCATCCGGGTCGGCTTGCTGGTGGCTGCGGGAGTGTCGGTTGGTGCGGTTGGGTGGGCCTTCTGGCTGGGAATCCAAGAGCCCGCGACGGGTTCGACGTCCGTAATAGATACAGGGACAACGACCCAGGCAGCCGAAGCCACCCAGCCCATTCCGGACGCGCGTTTGGATGCGCTCCGCTCTGAGGATCCGACCATCGCCGTGCACGCGTTATCGGCCGTTCGCGACATCGCGCTGGGGCTGGATCGTCTTGAATTGCTTGCAAGCGTCAACGCAGCAGGATCACCTGCCCAAGCTGCAGATGAGACGTTGGGGCAGCAATTAAGAGCTGACGGTATCCACTTTGCCGGACTCACCACCAGCTTGAGCAATGTGTCGGTGCTGGGTCCACACGAGGTTGGTCGCGCCGTCGTTGCCCTGACCGCAACGACCTCCGGCTACGAGGAGCGCGACCGGTCGGATCGTTTGGTGAAGTCCCAGCCCGCCGGGGAGCCCCAGCAATTGCGCCTCGTCCTTGTCAGATTGGCAGGGCAGTGGAGCATCTCGGAAATTCTCGGTCCTGGTTAGCCGTACTGTCATGGGTCGTTCGTTGACATGGGGTGGGGTTTGAGATGCGGACCGGTTCAGCTGGAGGGCTTACTCGTCAGCCACTCCATGGCTTCATCGAGCCCAGGGTGTTGCCAGTGAAAACCAGCGGCGGCAAGCTTTGCTGGCTCCATTCTTTGGTTCGCCAGGACGAGTTCGTCAGCAAGCTGGCCAAGGACAAGCCGGAGGGCGGGCCGGGGAATGCGTACGAAGGCCGGGCGGTGGAACGCTTTCGCGAGCCGCCCGACGATGGTGTTGACGTCTGCGCTTTCCGGGGCGCATACATTGACCGCACCTTCCAGATCGGACTTGAGGAGGAAGGCAAGGGCCGCGGCTTCGTCGGCAAGGGTGATCCACGGCCAGAATTGTCGCCCGTTTCCGAAGGGCCCGCCAAGCCCAATCCTGAGCAGCGGAAGCAACGGTCCGAGCGCACCGCCGGAAGTACTCAGCACCACTCCGGTCCGGGGTGTCACTACCCTCACGCTGGATGGAGCGGTTCTGGCAGTTTGCTCCCACTCGACGCATAGCGAGCCCAGCACCCCCGCACCTGGGCCCGAGTCCTCGCGGAGCGGGCCTTGCCGGGAGGCGCCGTAGTAGCCCGACGCTGACTGGCTGACGAAGGACAACGCAGGCTGGCCAAGGCGACGCATGGCCGCAGTGAGTGTCCGGGTGGCCTGAAGGCGCGAGTCACGAATGACTGCAATTCTGCGCCTGGTCCAAGGCCGGTCGCCTATGCCGACGCCGGACAAGTTGACCACAGCGTCCGCGCCGTCCAGGACGGTCTCGTCCAAGACTCCCTTGGCTGGATCCCATGTCCTTTCGTCGTCAGCCTTTGCAGGCCGCCGCACCAGGCGGATGACATCGTCACCTGCACTTTTCAAGTGCTCGGACACTGCCGTCCCGATCATCCCTGAGGCTCCGGACATTACGATTCGCATGACTCATCTCATCACGACCCAAGCATGAGGCAGAAACAGCGTGCGAAGCGCGGGGCGGGTGCCTCTTGACACGGTGCCTCTTGACTATGATCGAACAATGACCTCCTCCAGCTACCTCCGTTTCCCGCATGTGCATGGCGAATTGGTCACGTTCGTGGCCGAAGACGACATCTGGATCGCCCCCGTCTCAGGTGGCCGGGCCTGGCGTGTTTCGTCCCAGCAAATGCCGGCAAGGAACCCACGCTTCACTCCCGATGGCAAGCGGCTCGTGTGGACTGCTGTTGTTGGTACCTCACCGGAGGTTGTCACCGCGGACGTCGATGGTGGCGGGTACAAGCAGCTGAGCTACTTTGGACACGCCACAACCCGGGTCAAGGGTTTCACGCCTGCTGGGAACGTCCTGGTGACCAGCGCGTTCCAGCAGTCCGAGAGCCGCCACACGTACGCCTATAGCCTCCCCCTGGAGGGAGGCGCCGCCGTCGAACTTCCGTTCGGACCGGTGGAGGGCGTTGCCTTCGGTCCCGAAATCGGTGACGAAAAGCCAGTGGTCCTGGCGAGCGTCCTTTCCCGTGAACCGGCTTGGTGGAAGCGTTACCGGGGCGGCACTGCCGGCAAGTTGTGGATCGATGCCGACGGCAATGGTGAGTTCGAGCGCTTGATCCCCGAAATTGAGGGCAACCTGACTGACCCGCTGTGGATCCAGGGGCGCATCGCTTTCCTTTCGGACCACGAAGGCTACGGAAACCTCTACTCCGTTCTTCCTGATGGGTCAGGACTGCGCCGCCACACGGACCATGAGGATTTCTATGTTCGGCACGCCAGCACGGATGGCCAGCGGGTTATCTTCGAATCTGCCGGTGAACTCTGGATCCTGCCCTCGCTCGATGCCGATGCTGAAGCTGTGAAGCTGGAGATCACGCTCGGTTCTGCGTCACCGGCGCGGCGTCCCGCCCCGCTGAAAGCATCTGCCCATTTGGGCGATGTATTTCCGAACGTTGCAGGAACAGCCAGCGCCGTGGAGTCACATGGCACTATCCACTGGCTCCGCCATAAGGACGGGCCATCGCGGGTGGTCGAGGCGACGCCGGGTGTCCGGGCCCGCCTTCCGCGTCCGTTGACGGATGGTCGGATCGCCTATGTGGCTGACCACGGGGGAGTGGAGGCTTTGTACGTCAAGCGCATCGCCGCACGCTTGTCCGGAGTTGTTGAGGTGCCGAAGGCCGCGGAACCCGCCGTCGTTTCCGGTGAAGCCGACGGACTCCCTAAGCCGGTCTCGGCCTCCAACGTCCTGGGGCACAATTCCTCAGCCAACCAGCCAGCCAACCAGTCCGTGAATATGGGCCAAGCGGCCGAGCCCTCGGATGAAGCCGCCCATGCGGACCCCTCACCAGACACCGTGGGGGGAACAGCGGTACCTGTCGCATCCACAGGAGAAGATCAAGCGGACGATCTCCGGCTGGACTTCCCTGCACCTACAAGGACGAGCGCACTGGAGGCCAGCCCCGATGGCCGTTGGCTGGCCATCGGCACGGCTTTTGGTGACGTTTTCGTAGCTGACACTGCCTCCGGGGCATTGACTCGTTTGGTCAGCATTGGCGAAGGCAGCGTGGATCAATTGTCGTGGTCCGCTGATTCGCAGTGGCTTGCCTGGTCTGAGCCGGTGACGTCCTTCGGTTCCCGCAGCAAACTTCGCCTGGCAAGGCCCTCGGCATCCGACGCCGGCATCATCGATGCCACCGACGGACGCTTCTGCGATGAATCACCCCGGTTCACCCCCGACGGGAAGTTCCTGGCGTTCCTGTCCAACAGGAGCTTCGATCCCGTCTATGACGGCCATTCGTTCGACCTCTCCTTCCCGAGTCCCATCAAGCCGTACCTGCTAGCCCTGGCCGCTGATACGCCGTCTCCTTTCGGTCCGTCCGTGGACACCCTTGAGGACGCACCGGCCACAACAGCAAAGCACGACGACGGCGACGCGCCAGTTGTGCGAGTGGACGCAGAAGGCCTTGCACACCGTGTCATTACGGTTCCCGTGCCACAGGGAAACTACTCCGGACTCGCTGCCGGTGACGGGGCGCTGCTGTGGCTTGATACTGAGCTATCCGGTGTCACCGGCGAAGGAAAGGGCACTCTGCAGGACAAGAAGACAGCCCCCTCCCTGGTGCGCTTTGACCTTGCCAAGCGCAAGGAAACCACCCTCGTCGCTGCTGTGGACAGCTACCGGTTGTCTGGCGATCGCAAGAGGGTTGTCTACGTCCTTGATAAGCAGATCATGTCAGTCCCGTCAGAAAGCAAAGTGGACGAGGAATCCGGGGAACTGGTCAAAGTGGACCTGAACAGGATCCGCGTGATCCTGGATCCCGTGGCTGCCTGGGGCCAGGCCTTTGATGAAGCATGGCGCTTGCAGAGGGACTTCTTCTGGGCTCCGGACATGGCTGGCCAGGACTGGGATTCCGTCTACAAACGCTACCGTCCGATCGTGGACCGCTTGGGGTCCCATGACGACCTCGTGGACCTGTTGTGGGAGATCCACGGCGAACTGGGAACATCGCATGCCTATGTGCGGCCCGCCGCTGTGACTGAACCTGGTCGTAACGGCCAAGGCAGGCTTGGCGCGGAGTTTCAGCTCGGCAGCAAAGGCTGGGAGATAACCAGAATCCTGGCCGGAGAGTCTTCCGATCCCCTCGCGACCTCGCCCTTAACGCGTCCCGGCGCGGATGCGAAGGTGGGTGACGTCCTCCTGGCGATTGACGGCGTCGAGCTTTCCGCTGCGCTGACGCCCGCCATGCAATTGGTGGGTGCAGCGGGGAGAACCGTTGAATTGACGCTCTTGAATGGACCAGGACATGGCGGAGCTGCGGGTGCCCAGCGGCGCGTTGCCGTTGTCCCCATCCGGGACGAGGAGCGGTTGCGCTACCAGGACTGGGTCCGGGCCAACCGGCGTACGGTGCGTGAGGCATCCGGCGAGAAGTTCGGCTACCTGCACATCCCGGACATGATGGCCAATGGTTGGGCACAGTTGCATCGTGACCTCGATACAGAAACCGCCTTGGACGGGTTGATCGTAGACGTACGGCGTAACCGTGGGGGCCACACCTCACAGCTCGTGGCCGAGCTCATTGGCCGGAAGGTCACTGGGTGGAGTATGCCGCGTGGCGAGAAGCCGCGGACTTACCCCCACCATGCTCCCCGCGGTCCAGTGATTATCCTGGCAGACGAATTTGCCGGATCAGATGGCGATATCATCACCCAAGTGTCCAAACTGAGGGGCATTGGCCCTGTCATCGGAGTACGGACATGGGGCGGCGTGGTGGGCATTGACAACCGCTTTGCGCTGGCCGACGGTACCGGGGTGACGCAGCCCCGCTACGCCACGTGGTTTGGCGGTGGGATCGGCTGGGATGTTGAAAACCGTGGGGTAGAGCCGGACATCGAGGTGCTCTTCCCGCCGCACGCCTATGCAGCAGGCAGCGATCCGCAACTCGAGTATGGCATTGGTGCCCTGAAGGAGATGATCCAGGAGCTACCCACTGACCGCCCGCCGTTGCGTGAAGGCTACCGACAGGTGCGGCCAGCACCTTTGCCCGCCCGTCCGCAAGAGGGCTAGCAACAGGTGAGCGCAGAAGAGCCCCGCCACTCTCCTGAGGGGAGTGGCGGGGCTCTTTTGCTTTGAAGATGGTATTACTGCGCGAGGGTGGCATCCAAGGTGATTTCGATGCTGGCCAGCGCGCCGGAAACGGGGCAGCCCGTCTTTGCGTCTTCGGAAATACGGCGGAAGTCCTCTTCGGACAGGCCCGGAACTTTCGCGGTCATGGTCAGGTGGCTGCCCGTGATGCCTGTGCCGGGAACGAAAGTAACGTCAGCCTTGGTCTGAACTTCTTCAGCCGTGAATCCCTCGCCGGCAAGAGCGTGGCTGAACGCCATGGAGAAGCATGCAGAGTGGGCTGCAGCGATCAACTCTTCCGGGCTGGTCTTGCCACCGGACTGCTCGGTGCGTGCCTTCCAGGTGACATCGAAGGTGCCCAGGCCTGAGCTATCCAGCGTCGTGTTTCCAGCGCCCTCGATCAGGTTGCCGTTCCAAACCGTGTGTGCGGTGCGTGTTGCTGCCATGTCCACTCCTTGGGGTCGTTTGTGCGTCGGCAACCAGCCATCGCCGGATGCCACCGGGATCAATCCTATGGATTTGCCGGCTGCGCTGCACTGTCATTCCGCTGTCAGTGGATTGTGACCCCTGGCTTGCCTTGAAGAAAGCAGCCTACCCGCCCGACAAAGGCGGATGGGCTGCTTCTGCGTACGTTCAGTTCCAGAGTGTTGCGATGGCGATGTTCACCAGAGCCAGTCCGCCAACGCCGTGAGCCACGCCGGTGGAGACCGGTTCGCCGTTCTTGACCTTGCGGGAGCCGATCACGGCCAGAACGGCAACAGCCACACCGATGGCGAACTTGATGCCGAGCTTGAAGTAGTTGGGATCGGCATCCGGCATCAGTGGCAGGAGGCCCATCATGGCAATGCCCGTGAGCAGCTGAAGGAATGCGCCATCCCGCTGGCGGGGGTGGACGGTAGGCGTCTTGATGGTGGCGATCCAGTAGCCCACAATCATGGCTGCGCCGACGATGTGCAAGAACACCAGGATGCTGAAGAGAATACTCATGGCCCCAGCTTATCCAGTTGGTTCTACGTCCCGTAGCAAAGCCACGCTTAGGCAGAGAAACAGCGCGGCGGACAAAACCGTGTGGAACAACGAAGCGGGGCAGGCTACCGGGTTCCCCGGAGCCTGCCCCGCCTGGTTGACCAGAGCGCCCTCCGTGAGGGGGTCTCTGCTAACGCTTGGGCTTAGAGACCAAGATCTGCTTCGAAGGCACCTTCCTCAAGGCGGGCCTTGAGGGTCTGGAGGAAGCGGCCAGCGTCCGCGCCGTCCACCAAACGGTGGTCGTACGTGAGGGACAGGTACATCATGGAGCGGATGGCAATCGAGTCGTCGCCATTTTCGTCGGCCACCACCACCGCGCGCTTGACGATTGCTCCCGTACCCAGGATGCCTACCTGCGGCTGGTTGATGATCGGGGTGTCGAACAGGGCGCCAACAGAACCGATGTTGGTGATGCTGAACGTACCGCCGGAGAGCTCATCCGGGCCGATCTTGCCATCGCGGGTGCGTCCTGCGACGTCGGCAATCTTACCGGCCAGACCTGCGAGGTTAAGGTTGCCGGCGTCGGAGATGACCGGCACCAGCAGGCCCTTGTCGGTGTCTACCGCAATGGCCAGGTGTTCGGCGTTGTGGTAGGTGATTTCCTGCTTGGACTCGTCGTAGGCAGCGTTCAGCTTGGGGTGCTGCTTCAGTGCTTCCGCCACAGCCTTGGCGATGAACGGGAGGAACGTCAGCTTCACGCCGTTCTGGGCCTGGAACGAGTTTTTGGCCTTGAGGCGGAGCTTGGCGATCTTGGTCATGTCGACCTCGTGCACCTGGGTCAGCTGCGTGGAGACTTCCAACGACTCGCGCATGCGGCGGGCGATGACCTGACGGATACGCGGAGCCTTTTCGGTGGTGCCGCGCAGGGAGGAGGCAACAACGGGTGCCGCAGCCTTGGCGGCAGGAGCTGCAGCAGGAGCCGCGGCTGGCGCTGCTGCGGCGGCTTGCTTGGCTTCGGCAGCGGCAAGGACATCCTGCTTGCGGATGCGGCCACCGACGCCGGTGCCGGACACGGATGCGATGTCCACGCCCTGCTGGTTTGCCAGCTTGCGCACCAGGGGAGTGACGTAGCCCGACTCGGAGGACGACCCGGCTTCTGCAGGTGCAGCAGCAGCGGGTGCGGGGGCAGCAGCCGGAGCCGGTGCAGCAGCCGGAGCCGGAGCCGGTGCAGCAGCGGGTGCGGGGGCAGCAGCCGGAGCCGGTGCAGCAGCAGGTGCCGGAGCGGGAGCCGGTGCAGCGGCAGGAGCCGCGGGTGCCGGAGCCGCAGCGGGGGCGGCCGCGCCGGAGCCGATGACAGCCAGAACCGATCCAACTTCGGCGGTTTCGTCTTCGTTGACGCGGATTTCCTGCAAGGTGCCTGCAACCGGGGAAGGAATCTCGGTATCGACCTTGTCAGTGGAAACCTCAAGAAGCGGCTCATCCACCTCTACGGTGTCGCCAATAGCCTTGAGCCAGCGGGTGACGGTGCCTTCGGTAACGCTCTCGCCCAAGGCGGGGAGGGTTACTTCGTGGCCTTCGCCACCGGAGGCGGCAGGAGCTTCAGCCTGGGTTTCCTCAGCAGCCGGGGCAGCGGGAGCCTCTTCGGCGGGCGCAGCCTGCTCGGCAGCGGCGGGTGCTTCCTGGGCGGCGGGTGCTTCCTCAGCAGCCGGTGCGGCGGAGCCGGAGCCGTCGCCAATGCGTACCAGGGGGGCGCCAACCTCTGCAGTCTCGTCTTCAGCGACGAGGATTTCTTCGATGACGCCTGCGATCGGAGAAGGGATTTCGGTGTCTACTTTGTCGGTGGAAACCTCGAGCAACGGCTCGTCGATCTCTACCCGGTCACCAACCTGCTTGAGCCAGCGGGTGACGGTTCCTTCGGTGACACTCTCACCGAGGGCGGGCAAGTTAACGGATTCAGACATGTCGTCCCCGTTCTCCTTATTGATCTTTTGTGCGGATGAATTCTGCTGGTCCGGACAGGGTGCATGCGGCAGATTCCGCCGCATGCACCCTCTCCGTTTGTCTTGGGTAAAGACTTAGCCGTGGAGCGGCTTGCCCGCGAGGGCGAGGTGGGCTTCGCCCAGGCTTTCGTTCTGGGTGGGGTGGGCGTGGACCAGCTGGGCCACGTCCTCGGGGTAGGCTTCCCAGTTCACGATGAGCTGGGCTTCACCGATCTGCTCACCCATGCGGGAGCCGATCATGTGGATGCCAACGACGGGGCCATCCTTTTGGCGAACGAGCTTGACGAGGCCACCGGTACCAAGGATGGAACTCTTGCCGTTGCCGGCCAGGTTGTATTCCTGGGTCTGCACTTGGTCGTCGCCGAACTTCTCCTTGGCGGCCTTTTCGGTGTAGCCGACCGTGGCGATTTCAGGCTCGCAGTACGTGACCTTGGGGATGTTGATGTCTTCGACGATCGCGGGGTTCAGGCCGGCGATTTCCTCGGCAACGAAAATACCCTGCTGGTAGCCACGGTGTGCGAGCTGGACGCCGGGTACGATGTCGCCGACTGCATAGATGTTGCCTACGCCCGTGTGGAGGCGCTCGTTGGTAATGACAAAGCCGCGGTCGATGGTCAGACCGGCTTCTTCGTAACCAAGGTTCGCGGTCACGGGACCACGGCCGACTGCAACGAGCAGGAGTTCGGCTTCGAACGTCTGGCCGTCCACAAGGGTGACCTTGACGCCGTCGTCGTTCTGTTCCACGCCCTGGAAGAAGATGCCGGTGGTGAACTTGATGCCGCGCTTCTTGAAGGCGCGTTCCAGGTTCTTGACGATGGCGGCATCCTCGTTGGGAACCAGGGAGGGCAGGCCTTCGATGATGGTGACGTCCACGCCGAAGGACTTCCAAACGGAAGCGAATTCGACGCCGATGACTCCGCCGCCCAGGACGATTGCACTCTTGGGAATGTAGTCCATGGTGAGGGCCTGGTCAGACGTAATGACCCTGCCGCCGATTTCCAGGCCCGGGAGGGAGCGCGAGTACGAACCGGTTGCCAGGACAATGTTCTTGCCCGTGTACGCGGTGCCGTTCACGACGATGGTGTTATTGCCCTGGAGCTTGCCTTCACCCTCGATGACGGTGATGCCCTTGGACTTGATGAGTCCCTGGAGGCCCTTGAACTTGCCGGCAATAATGCCGTCCTTGTACGCGTTGACGGCCGACATGTCGATGCCGTCGAGCGTGACGTTCACGCCGTACTTGGCGGAATCACGTGCGTGATCGGCCAGTTCAGCCGAGTGCAGGAGTGCCTTGGTGGGGATACAGCCGTTGTGCAGGCAGGTTCCACCGAGTTTTGCCTTTTCCACAAGGCCAACGGTGAACCCAAGCTGTACGGCCCGCAAAGCTGTGGCGTAGCCGCCGCTGCCGCCACCGAGTACCAGGATGTCGAATTCTTGCGCAGTTGCCTGATCGGCCACTAAAACGCTCCCTCGCGTGAATGATGACACGGGACTGGTGTCATCGGGTCTTTGGAACTTGTTCTGCCGTGATTATGCCAGCACCTAAGTTCTCTTGCATTTGTGACTATCGAGTTCACCTTAGCGAACCACCTACCCATGCTCCACCCTCTACGGGCGTTTGTGGAGCGCTTGTGTCCAGACTCACGTTCACTTGTGACACAGCGCTACACACCGCATAATTCCGGGGTTGTGCGGGTAGCGCGGACCCATCCGCCCTACCCGCACTGCCCGTTTTAACCACAGTGGAGTGGGTTGCTTACGCGGAGGCTGCCAGCAGATCCTCTGCGTAGGCCACCAAGGTACGGACTGTGCATCCGGTTCCTTGCTTCGGGGTGTAGCCGTAGGGGCTGCCGTTGTTGAACGATGGGCCGGCAATATCGACGTGGGCCCAGGGGATCTGCTGGCCGTCGCCGTTCTGGCCCACGAATTCACGCAGGAAGACGGCGGCTGTCATCATTCCGCCGTTACGTTCGCCGATGTTGGCAAGGTCCGCCACCTGGGAGTCCAAGCTGGGGCGCAGTTCCTCGGGCAGCGGCATTGGCCAGACAAGCTCGCCTGCCCTGTCAGCGGCGGACTTCAATGCTGCTGTCACCGAATCGGAACCCATCACTCCTGCCGTGCGCAATCCGAGCGCGATGAGCTGGGCACCTGTGAGTGTTGCGACGTCGATGATTGCGTCCGGCTTTTCCAAGCTGGCGGCCACCAGGCCATCGGCCATGACCAGACGGCCCTCGGCATCGGTATTCAGGACTTCGACTGTCTTTCCGCCATAGACAGTAAGGACGTCAGCGGGCCGCTGGGCAGCGCCGGACGGCATGTTCTCTGCAATGCAAAGCCAAGCGGTCGCCTTGATGGGCAGGCCGAGCGAGGCGATGGCAAGGACTGTATTAAGAACGACGGCGGCGCCCGCCATATCGCTCTTCATGTCACCCATGCCGAGGGCGGGCTTAATGGAGATACCGCCGGTGTCGAAGGTAATGCCTTTGCCAACGAGCGCGATCTTCCGGGTGGCCTTCGCCGGAGCGTATTCGACCTTGACCAGGCGTGGCTGACGGGTTGAACCCTTGCCAACGCCGAGGATGCCGCCGAAGCCTTCCTTTTCCAGGCGCTTTTCGTCCCAGACCGTCACCTTTACGGGAAGACCCTTTGCGAGTTCCTTGGCAGATTCGGCGAATGACTCGGGGTACAAGTGGCTGGGCGGCTGGTTCACGAGCGTACGCGTTGCGTTGACGGCCCTGCCCAGTACTGTTGCCCGGTCAAGTGCAGGCTGGGCAGCTTTGGCGTCAACGCCGGTGAAGATCAGAACCTTGGCAACCGGGTCCTTGAGCCCGTCCTTGCTGGAACGGTGTTCAGTGTAGGAATAGGCGCCCATGGCGGCACCTTCGGCGACTGCGGCGACGTCGGTGACGGACGCCGTCGGGAACGCCAAGGTCACTGAGGGGATTCCGGCAAGTTGCCTGACCGCGGAACCGGCCGCCCGGCGCAGCGCTTCTTCAGGGATGGTGCCGTCCTCGGACAATTTGCCCACGCCTGCCAGGACCAGGATTCCTGAGCCGGTCTCCGGCAAACCCGGAAGGCGGTGCGCCTGGTCGGGGGCACCCGAGATTCCGAGGAGCTTCAGTGATCCCTCCACGGATTCGGCGGCCTTGGCACTCAACGGGTTCTCCAGCAGCACTGGTCCGT
Organism: Paenarthrobacter sp. 10L412; assembly: GCF_056395565.1. NCBI lineage: Bacteria > Bacillati > Actinomycetota > Actinomycetes > Micrococcales > Micrococcaceae > Paenarthrobacter > Paenarthrobacter sp. 10L412. Next base: position 13,458 of record NZ_JBFTJT010000015.1, read on the forward strand.
CCGAGCCCTGGGCAACTCCAATCACAAGTGCGTCGCTGGGTGACTTTTTCAGGTCCTTGGCGATGACGCCGAGGATGATGTCAGTAGTCTTGACCACGAGGATGTTTCCTCACTTCTCTCTGCATTGCATGGCGGGGCCGCATGTTTGGCGGGCCTGCCCCCGGTACGCGCCCGACGTCCTGTTCCGACGACGGCCTTGGTCTTCAGGTCCAGCGTCGCAAAAGGACGTCGGCCCGTTTCGATCGTAGTCTCTCGCAGGCTACTGACAGCAATTAAATGAGAGCTGCGGCACACCAAGGGCAGGAATGCCTACTGGACGTGCAGCGTTGTACAAGGAGACACAGAGTCCCCACACCACATTCATGGAGTCAGCGACGCCATGACCAGTGGTGCATGGGACACGGAACTTTGCCACTGCGAAAGGAACATGCCGTGTTTGAACGGATATCCGGCTCCCTCCTGGACCCCGAGGCGCTCTATGCGAGCAACATCGAGATTTTCCACAGCCCGGAACTGCGGGGGCTGAATATGGTCATGGGTTTCACGGGTTTTGCCGATGCCGGTCATGTGGTCAGGCAGATCAACGCGGAACTCCTGGACCAACTCGACGCTGAGGTCGTAGCCATGTTCGACGCCGACCAGCTCATCGACTACCGCTCGCGGCGTCCCCACATCAGCTTCGTCGAAGACCATTTGCAGGACTATCAGGCACCCAAGCTGGCGCTCTACAAGCTCACGGACGGCCTGGGCCAGCCGTTCCTGCTGCTCGCCGGCTTCGAACCCGACTTGCAGTGGGAGCGATTCTCCCGTGCAGTCGTGGGAATCGTGGAGAAGCTCGACGTCAACCTGGTGACCTGGATTCACTCCATTCCCATGCCCGTACCGCATACGCGGCCAGTGGGAGTGACCGTTCACGGCAACCGGCCCGAACTCATCGAAGGCATCTCGAGTTGGAAGCCAACGGTGGAAGTTCCCGCCGCCATTGGCCACATCCTTGAACTCCGGCTCACCGAGGCCGAACGCCATGTTGCTGGCTACGTCATTCATGTGCCCCACTATCTGGCCGAGGCCGAATATCCTCCAGCGGCCGTGGCAGGGCTGGAGTACCTCGGAGCGGCCACATCCCTGATGCTTCCCACTGACCGGCTCCGGGAAGCCGGCCGGGAAGTAGGCCGCCAGATTGCCGAACAGATTGAAGCCTCGGAGGAAGTGCAGGCTGTAGTCGCCAACTTGGAGGCCCGGTACGACGAGAAATCCGAGGGAATCGTCCGGCGTTCGTTGCTCGCCGATGAGAACGACGAACTGCCCAACGCCGAGGACATCGGAGCGGCTGTGGAGGCGTACCTGGCGCGTAAAGACTCGCCTCAATAAATCAGCTTTGAACCCTAGACGGGCATAATTGAGGAGTGACTGCTCCCCGCGCCTGGCTCATCTGGACGATCGGCGTCTTTGCCTACCTGGTGGCCGTAGCACAGCGAACCTCCTTTGGTGTCGCGGGTTTGGAAGCAACAGAACGCTTCCATGCCAGTGCTTCGGCCATCTCCTTTTTTACCGTATTGCAGTTGCTTGTCTACGCCGGCTTACAAATTCCGGTAGGCGTCCTGGTGGACAGGTTCGGATCGCGGGTCATGATTGCCGGCGGTGCCATCCTGATGGGACTGGGGCAGTTGCAGCTCGCCTTCGCCGATAGCATCCCTGGAGGGGTTTTGGGGCGCGTCCTGGTGGGAGCCGGTGACGCCATGACATTCATCTCCGTCATCCGGCTCGTTCCCTTGTGGTTCAGCCCGGCCAGGGTCCCCGTTGTTACGCAGCTGACCGGGATGTGCGGGCAGTTGGGCCAGCTCTTCAGCGTGGTGCCTTTCGCCTTGCTTCTTCACTCTGCCGGCTGGACGCCCGCGTTCATGTCACTCGCGGCGATGTCCGTGCTGGCTGTCGTCCTGGTCCTCGTGCTGTTGCGGGACCAGCCTCCCGGGCATCCGCCTCGGGAAACGGGGCAGGGCCTTCGGGCTACCGGAGTCTCCCTGTCACGTGCTTGGAAGCAGCCAGGCACCCGACTTGGCTTGTGGAGCCATTTCACCGTCCAGTTCAGTGGCAACCTCTTTGCGATGACGTGGGGTTATCCGTTCCTCCTCTCTGCCCAGGGACTTGATGCGGGGACGGTTTCAGCTTTGATGGCCTTGTTCGTGGCAACCGCCATCGTCTCGGGGCCTGGATTTGGACGGTTCGTCTCCAAACACCCCATGCGCCGCTCGGCCATGGTCCTGCTGATCACTGCGTCCACTGCGCTGGCTTGGGCAGCGGTGCTGATCCTTCCGGACCGCGCGCCACTGTGGCTCCTCGTGATCCTGGTGGTGGTGTTGGCAGTTGGCGGCCCGGGCTCCATGATTGGCTTCGACTTCGCGCGGACGTTCAATCCTTCCCACCGTATTGGTACCGCGACAGGGATCGTCAACGTGGGCGGGTTCATCGCTGCCTTGGTGGCGATCTACCTCATTGGCCTGGTCCTGGACGTCCTGAATGCGAGCGGATTCTCAGGCGGGGATTTGTACGGCCTTGATCCGTTCCGTGTAGCCCTCAGCGTCCAGTTTGTCCTGCTGGGCATCGGGACGGTCCTTATTATGCTGACCCGGCGGAAGGTGAGGTTGCAGATGGCCGAGCAGGGCGTCCACGTGCCTCCGTTGGCTGCAACCTTGGCCCGGCAGCGCCGCGAAAGGATCGAGCGCCGGCGTGCGGCACGTGCACAGTCCGATGAAGGCAACAAGGGATAACTGCAGGCACCATCCTCCTGTAAGGGGCAGTTTCGGTGGTTTGCCCATATGTGGCCACCTTTATCCACATAGGCGTGATGGTCCCTGTTTTCAACCATTGGTGTTGCCCAAGCTTGAAGCATGACCACCAAAGAGACGCTGAGCATTCATCAACCAGAAGACATCCTGGGCTACATCCCGCATTTGTTGGGCTATTGGCCCGAGGACAGCCTTGTGGCCATCACGATGCAGGGGAAATTGCTTGGAGCCGCTCTCCGCGTCGACCTGCCTGCCCGGGCTTCGCGCCGTGTGCTTGCTGATTTTGCGGAGCATGTACGTCATTACTTGGCGGCGGACACCCTTGCCGACGGCGTGGTGCTTGCCCTTTACACCGACGACGGTTGGGACGACGGCATGGTTGTCACCAGGACACTCCCACTGCTGGCTGAACTTCAAGAAACACTTGGCCACGCTGATTTGCCTGTCCGGGATGGGTGGTTGGTTGGTCCTGAGTATTGGCGCGGCGCGTTCTGCGCCGACCAGGAGTGCTGCCCGGCACCGGGCCTGCCGATAGAACGAATCCGGAACAGCCGGCTCAGCGCAGAGATGGTCTATCGAGGCAGCACCATCGGAGCTTCTCCAAGGAACAAGCAAAATCCACCCGTTCCGGAATGTCGTGGTGCCCTCGATCCCGCCGTGTCAGAGGCCGAATCAGATTTTGCAAAGCGGATGCGAACGTCATGGCGCAGTGGGAGGTGCTTTGATGCCGTGCTGGAGGTGTGGCGGAAGGTGCTGGACGACGCCCGGATCCGTCCCGACAGTGAAACGGTGGATGTGCTGACCCCGCAACTCGCGGGTTTCCTCAGGTCGACCCTCGGTGTTCCTGCATGGCGGGACGCTGTCATGATCATGGCAGCAGCTGGAACCGGCTCCGCGAAGGCAGGGGCAGCAGCGTTCGGATTGTGCAGTGGCGACGACGACTTTGGGGCACTTCCCTTCGACGCCGGAGAGCTGGCACTGCCGCCGACTGGCACCCACCAAGGGGCTGGCACTGCCCTTGAAGAAGATGGGATACTCAGCGTCTTTACCTACGCAGACATCCTTCTAGGCGTTGAACCAGCTATTCCTGACTGGAGCCAGCTTGATGCCTTGCAGCGCGTCCTGTCGCACCTGTGCGTCCAAGGAGAAATGGGGGAAGTTGCTGCTGCTGCATTGACCTTGCAAGGCTGGATTGCCTGGTGCAAGGGGAGTGGGTCCTCTGCACACGCCTGCCTTATGCGCGCCAATTCGGCCAGCCCCGGCTACAGGCTCGCCGAATTGCTGGACGAGATTCTGGGGCAGGGAAGCATCTGCGCCTGGGCAAGTCGTCCCGAGTCCGCATGGGGAACCTACAAAGGATCCCTTCGGTAGCCATTAGTAGCCTTTACGCTTCATCAAGCGTGGGATTCATAAAACCGTGAGACAATGGATGCCGAGACCCGGTTGGGTCCGCGTTTGAATGCCCGCAATGAGCCCGGAATCCGGGAACATTACGGTGTCGTTGGCAGTTGTACATAGTGACTCTGCAGACGGCGATCGCATTTGAAATTGATCGCGGACTTGACAGGGTCATAGTGGTGTTGCCCGCATGGTGATTCCACAGACCGCCGCTAGAAAGGTTTTCTGTGACCCCGTCTTCCGTCGAGAAGGAACCCGCCGCCCAGGCCGAACTGTCCGCTGAGGAAAACAAGGCGGCCACTTCGGCAAAGCGTGCGGCGACACGTGTTGCCACCAAGGCCTCAGAGGACACCTCTGACAAGCCGGCACCAAAGAAGCGTGGACCCAAGCCCGGCGCCAAGGCCGCGGCCGAAGCCGCGAACAAGTCTTCGGACTCCGAGGCCGACACCGAAGAAGTGGCTGTCGAGGACGAAGATTTCGATCCCGCAGCAGCTGAGGAAGTTGAAGTCGGAGACGACGATGTCGAGGACGGCGCCGCAACCGGCAAAGACAAGGCAGCGCCCTCCGGATCCGGATTCGTCTACTCGGACGCCGATGACGACGACGCCCCTGTCCAGCAGGTCATGTCGGCCGGTGCCACGGCTGACCCCGTCAAGGACTACCTGAAGCAAATCGGTAAGGTCGCCTTGCTGAACGCTGAACAGGAAGTCGATCTGGCGCTTCGCATCGAAGCCGGCCTGTTTGCCGAAGAAAAGATCAACGCTGACGACGGTTCCATGGACCCGAAGCTCAAGCGTGAACTTGAATTCGTTATCCACGATGGCAAGCGGGCCAAGAACCACCTGCTCGAAGCCAACCTTCGCCTCGTTGTTTCCTTGGCCAAGCGCTACACAGGCCGTGGCATGCTCTTCCTGGACCTCATCCAGGAAGGCAACCTGGGCCTCATCCGCGCCGTGGAGAAGTTCGACTACACCAAGGGCTTCAAATTCTCCACGTATGCAACGTGGTGGATCCGCCAGGCCATTACGCGTGCCATGGCTGACCAGGCCCGCACCATCCGCATCCCGGTGCACATGGTGGAAGTCATCAACAAGCTCGCCCGTGTCCAGCGGCAGATGCTTCAGGACCTGGGCCGTGAACCCACGCCTGAAGAATTGGCGCTGGAACTCGACATGACGCCTGAGAAGGTCGTGGAGGTCCAGAAGTACGGCCGTGAACCGATTTCGCTCCACACTCCGCTGGGTGAAGATGGCGACTCCGAGTTCGGTGACCTCATCGAGGATTCTGAAGCTGTTGTTCCGGCTGATGCCGTGAGCTTTACGCTCCTCCAGGAGCAGCTGCACTCGGTTCTGGACACACTGTCCGAGCGCGAGGCCGGAGTCGTAGCAATGCGCTTTGGCTTGACCGATGGCCAGCCTAAGACTTTAGACGAAATCGGCAAGGTCTACGGCGTTACGCGTGAACGCATCCGCCAGATCGAATCCAAGACCATGTCCAAGCTGCGGCACCCGTCCCGCTCGCAGGTCCTGCGGGATTACCTGGACTAAAGAAGGACTATCTGGACTAAAGAGTCCACAGTCAAACCGTAACGGCCCGGTCGGAGTATCCGATCGGGCCGTTAGTGTGTGGGGCATCCTGGCTTTGTTTGCGATTCCCGATTCAACAAAAAGCGATCCTGGCTTCAAACTAAACAGGGCCCCTCCCGGATGGGAGGAGCCCTGTTCTTGCTCGAAGTGATGTGGCAGGAGAGTGTCCAGCCTTACCGCCACTCCTGTCTAGTCGACCGGAACCGGTGCCTTCTCGTTGAGGCGCTCGGTCTCATCGTGCCAGTCGGAGGTCAGGGGCCGAAGCGTGGCCTCAACTGCGCGTGCGTGGTGGCCGCAAAACAGCAGCTCACCGCCGGAGGACTCGAGTACAACGCGGACATATGCTTGAGCCCCGCAACGATCGCATCGGTCAGCTGCGTTCAGTGTGCGGTCTGCAACTGCTGTTGTCATGTCGGCCTCCTTAGTAGTTCTGTACATCCATATAACCAGTATTCGGAGCAGAACCATGGCAAGGATGGATCACTTTCGCTGTCCGCGTATCACATGTGCGTAACGTAACGAAGTAGAATACCGGTTTCCGGGAGTGGCAACCGGTGCCGATGGGGGACCGCGACTAGCCTAAGATGGGCAGTGTTTGCCTTGAGATATACCCCGAAGGAGCACACCGCGAGTGGCACCGAGTTCTGAATACAACGCCCGGCATCTATCTGTCCTGGAGGGCCTGGAAGCCGTTCGCAAGCGCCCGGGCATGTACATCGGTTCCACCGACTCCCGTGGCCTTATGCACTGCCTGTGGGAGATCATCGACAACGCCGTTGATGAGGCCTTGGCCGGCTTCGGACATGACATCAAGGTCATCCTGCATGCTGACAATTCGGTCGAAATCCATGACGACGGCAGGGGCATCCCCGTAGACGTCGAACCGAAGACAGGACTTTCCGGCGTCGAGGTTGTCTTTACGAAGCTGCACGCAGGCGGCAAGTTCGGCGGCGGTTCTTACACGGCCTCCGGTGGCCTCCATGGCGTGGGCGCCTCCGTGGTCAACGCTTTGTCCAGCCGGCTGGATGTTCAGGTCGATCGTGGCAGCAAGACCTACCAGATGTCTTTCCGCCGTGGTGAGCCGGGACGTTTCATTGATGCCGGCGCCAAGCCCAGCCCGAACGCGACCTTCGAGCCTTTCGTTGAAGACTCTGTGCTGGACGTGGTTGGCAAGGCCAAACGCGGCGTCACCGGTACCAGGGTGCGGTACTGGGCCGACCGCCAGATCTTCACTCCCGATGCCAAGTTCTCTTACGATGACCTCGCCTCGCGTGCACGCCAGACGTCGTTCCTGGTCCCCGGATTGAAGATCACGGTCCGCGACGAGCGCAAGCTTGCGGGCACTCCTGGTGAGAACGGTGTGCACGAGGAAGTCTTCCACCACGACGGCGGCATTTCGGAATTTGTGGAGTTCCTCGCGGCCGACTCCGGAGTGACTGACGTGTGGCGTCTCCACGGTTCGGGGAAGTTCAAGGAAACGGTCCCTGTCCTTGACGAAAACGGGCACAGCAAGATCGCCGAAGTTGAACGCGATTGCGAAGTCGATATTGCCTTGCGTTGGGGGATCGGTTACGAGACCACGATGCGCAGCTTCGTCAACATCATCGCGACCCCAAAGGGTGGCACGCACCAGGCGGGCTTCGAGGCAGCCCTGCTGAAGACCTTCCGTAAGGCCGTGGAAACGAACGCCAGGAAGCTCAAGGCGGGCAACGACAAAATCGAGAAGGACGACGTCCTGGCCGGCCTCACCGCTGTGCTCACCGTCCGCTTGGCCGAGCCACAGTTCGAAGGCCAGACCAAGGAAATCCTTGGCACGTCCGCTGTTCGCGCCATCGTCGCCAAGGTGGTGGAGCAGGAAATTTCGAGCAGGTTGTCCTCTGCCAACCGCAATGACAAAGCACAGTCGGCGCTGTTGCTGGAAAAAATCGTTGCGGAGATGAAGTCGCGCATTTCGGCCAGGGTGCACAAGGAGACCCAGCGCCGAAAGAACGCACTGGAAACCTCCTCGATGCCCACAAAGCTTGCCGACTGCCGCACTGATGACGTGGCGCGATCCGAACTCTTCATCGTTGAGGGTGATTCCGCGCTCGGTACCGCCAAGCTTGCCCGGTCTTCGGATTTCCAGGCCCTGCTCCCTATTCGAGGCAAGATCCTCAATGTCCAGAAGGCTTCTGTAGGGGACATGCTCTCCAACGCAGAATGTGCTGCACTCATCCAGGTAGTCGGCGCAGGCTCAGGCCGGAGTTTCGACCTCGATGCAGCGCGTTACGGCAAGGTCATCCTGATGACAGATGCCGACGTCGACGGCGCGCACATCCGCACGCTGCTGCTGACGCTCTTCTTCCGCTACATGCGGCCCATGGTCGAGGCGGGCCGGGTGTTCGCGGCAGTTCCACCCCTGCACCGCGTGGAGGTCATCAATCCGGGCCAGAAGGCCAACGAGATGATCTATACGTACTCCGAGGCAGAATTGCATGTTCTCCTGGCCAACCTGGCCAAGGAGGGCAAGCGCTATAAGGAGCCCATCCAGCGTTACAAGGGCCTGGGCGAAATGGACGCACAACAGCTCGCCGAGACCACCATGGACCCGCGCCACCGGACCCTTCGGAAGGTGGGCATTGACAGCGCCCAGCGTGCGGAAGAGGTTTTCGATCTCCTCATGGGTTCTGACGTCGCGCCCCGGAAGGAATTCATCATCGCAGGGGCAGCGACGCTGGACCGGGAACGCATCGACGCCTAGGTTCAGACCCGCGGTTTCCGGCTTGGTTTCGTAACGGAGCCCGAAGCCGCCGAAGCTGGTGCCGCAAAGGCCGCTGCTCCTACGGCCAGAGCCAGCGCCCCCAGGCCCCAAGGGAGACCCGCGGCTACGGCAACCCCGCCCACCAACAAGGGGCCGCCGGCGTCGCCAAGCTCCCGGCCAAGTTCGGCCGAACCCATGGTGCGGCCGAGGCGTTCAGCGGGAGTCGCGTCGGCCAAGTGCGCGAAGGCCAGTGGGGTGGCAATGCCAATTCCCAGGCCGATAAAAATGGCAGCACAGTAGATCGGCACGGCGTGATACATGGAAATTGCACCGTCCATGGCCACTGCTCCGGGTAGAAGGCCCGCGATGAGTACGCCGAGGGCTATGGCGAGCAGACCGGCCACCATGCCTGGTCGGTCTGCGAGGACTCCCCGGTCACGCAATCGTCCGATCCTTGGCTGGACCAGGGATGACGCCAAGGCCAATACCGTGACGACGGCGACACTGCCGGCGGTGCCGAGCCCTTCCCTTGCCGCCAGCGCCGGGAGGAAGCCTACTGCTGCCCCCAAGGCGCCAGTCGAGGCCGCCAGCACCACGGTAGGTCCAAGGAATGATCGCTCGGTACTTTGCTTCCAGACGTCAATGATGGTGTATCTGGGTCGGGGCAGGGGCACCATGCGCGGCACCGAGATGGCCGCCCACGCGGCTACTGCCAAGCCCAATAAGGAGAGGATGAGGAAGAGCAGACTGAACCCGCCTGCGATGATCGCGACAGCGCCCAATAGAGGACCGATCGCGTATCCAAGGCCCTTCCATGAGCCGTAACGGCCAAAGTAGCGTCCCGTGTGCTTGCCCGCCAGCCTGGCAACGCCGGCAGAAGATGCCGGTGAAAACGCCGAAGCAGCCATGCCTTGGCCAAGACGCGCTGCGGCCAGCATGAGGGGTTCATCAGCCCACAGTCCGATCAGGGACGCGGCGGAGAAGGCCAGGAGCCCTCCGATGATCACGGGTTTGGGCCCGATGCGGTCGCTGACGGCCCCAAAGACCGGTTTGAGGAAGACTTCCGCGATGTCGTACAGGGCCAACAGGACGCCCAGGCCAAGCAGGCTCAAACCGATGTCCGCGCTCTCGGCGCCAAGTCCGGCGGCTACGGCATGGGCGCCAAAAGCGGTGGTGAAGCCGGCCGCATAGAGGGGCCATCGGTGGCTGGGGGAGATGTCTGCACTCAAGCGTGACTTATCGACGTTCACGCCCCTCAATGTAACAACACCGCCGTGAAACAACACCGCCAGCGCGGACCTTCGTCCTTAACCAAGCAATCCCGGGACGATAAGGAGCCCCGTGGGGACAGCGAGGAGCAAGGCTGAGGTGGCCAGCACCAGGGCGCGAAGAGCCGTGGCGAGTGGAGGCAGTGGCGAGAGAAGGCGGCTGACGCGTGACGCCGTCGTGCGGGGTGAATCTGCCCCGCCGGTGGCGCTGATGCTGCCACCCTCGACGACGGCGCCCCCGCCGCCGAGTGCCTGCGGGCTGAGTGCCTGGCCGCCACGCCCTGGCGTTGAGGACCCGCTGGAGACAATGGCGATGGCCTTGATCAAGGTGCCTTTGCTTTCGGTCCTGAGGGCGACGTCATCCGCCAGCATTTCGATCAGGGAGTTCACGGCTGTCTGGGCAAGCCGTGTGGTGGGGAACCAGGGGAGTGCCTGCCGCCATGCTGCGAACGCCCAGAGCAGGAGATCGTGACGCTGGGAAAGGTGGGCGTTTTCATGGATGAGCACAGCCCGCAACTCCGCAGGTTCCAAGGCAGCCATGAGGCCGTCGGACAAGACTGTCACCGAGCGCGCGCCGCCGGGTAAGCAGTAAGCCACAGGGGAGTCGTGGTTGATCACTACGGTGCCCGGGCCGTCGTCCGAGGGTGATGCCAGAAGAGTCAGTAATTCGCGGTGTCGCCTGCGTTGCCGTTCAATCTTGTAGTAGGTCAAGAGCAGAGTGAAGACCAGGTGCGCCGTTAGGAGTGCGGCCGCAGACAGGGCGAAGAGGTGCCAGAAGCCCAGCGCCGTGGTTGGCTCGTTGTTGAAAACCATGCCGGCCAGGCTCCTGAGCCCCGCGAGGAGGTTCTCGCCGATCGGTTCCAGTCCGTAGACCAGCATTGCGCCGATCATGGACAGGCCACCTGCGAGGGCAATTGCCTGCCAGAGGACCATTGCGGTGAAGGGGGAGCGGGCAGGCCATTGCGCGCGCGAAAGCAAAACGGGTACCGGCCACGCCAGTATCAATGCCAGGACCGCCAGGAAGTATGAGGTCCAGAACATACTGGCTAATTGTAGCCGAGCAGTTTGCGCAGGGTAGCGGCTTCACTTTCGGAGACAGAGCCAATGAAGCGGGCAAGGACCGCTTCGCGGTCGGGAGCCGAGCCAAGGACTTCGTGCATGAGTTCCGCGGTGTGGTCCGCACGGCTCGAAACGGCCTGATAGCGGTGTGGCCGGGTCCCGCGTTCGCGTTCCACCAGGCCCTTCTTCTCCAGTCTGGAGAGCACGGTCAGGACTGTGGTCACTGCCAGGTCCTTGCCCTGGTGTCCTGCTGTGCCGTCCCCGGCTTCGGAGTCCTGCGCGAGAAGGTCACGCAGAGTGTTGGCAGTTGCAGCCTCTTGGCCCGCCCAGAGCAGGTCCATCACTGCCCGTTCCAGTTCCCCAAGACTCGCCATCAATACTTCCCTACCTTCCGCGTCCCGGTGGCAAAAGCCGCAACCCGGGAGCGATGATCCAACATTCCACAACAAATCTACCGCTTTTCGGCACTTCATTCTACGTGAGGTAGAACTATCGGCGCGCCGCGGACGTCGATTCACCCTTGCGGGTGTGTAACGCCACTTGAAGAATGGGCATGTGGTTCGGCTATTTGTTCTACACTGTGTAGAAGAATTAGTTTTCTACGCAACGTAGAAGTAAGTACACCGCACTTCGGGCCGCCGGACAAAGGACAGCCATGGACGCCTTGGAAATCGCACGCTGGCAATTCGGGATCACCACCGTCTACCACTTCATGATGGTGCCCCTTACTATCGGCCTTGGCCTGGTGGTGGCCGTCATTCAGACGCTGTGGTACCGCACGGGAAAGCCCGAGTATCTTCGGATGACCAAGTTCTGGGGCAAGCTCTTCCTCATCAACTTCATCATGGGTGTGGCAACCGGCATCGTCCAGGAATTCCAGTTCGGCATGGCCTGGAGCGAATACAGCCGGTTCGTTGGTGATGTCTTTGGCGCACCGCTTGCCCTCGAAGCCCTTCTCGCGTTTTTCGTAGAGTCCACCTTCCTTGGACTCTGGATCTTTGGCTGGAAGCAACTCAAACGCGGTGTCCACCTGGCATGCCTTTGGATCGCCGTGATCGGTTCCGTCTTCTCCGCCTACTTCATCATCGTGGCCAATTCATGGATGCAGCACCCTGTGGGCGTTGAGATGGTGGATGGCCGGCCTGTCATGACGGATGCCTGGGCGGTGTTTACCAACAACACTGCACTGGTTGCTGTACCGCACACTCTCTTCGGTGCCCTTGGTGTTGCCGGTGCCTTCCTGCTCGGCATCGCCTGGTACCACTTGTGGCGCCGCCGCCATGACGGCATTGACGTGGTTGGCGCGGACGGCCGGCTGGTTGTCGGAGAAGCTGACATCCCGGGCCGCGACAAGGGTGACTACACCGTATGGATGCGTTCCCTCCGGATCGGCGCCGTGGTGGCGATGATCTCCTTCGCCGGCACCGCCCTCACAGGAGACCTGCAAGGCAAGCTCATGTTCGAGCAGCAGCCCATGAAAATGGCCGCCGCGGAGGCAGCATGCCACGACGGCACCGGTTTTTCCGTACTGAGCGTCGGCAACCTGGGTGCCAAGAACTGTGACGACATCGTGGCTGTCATCGAAGTGCCCGGGATCCTTTCCTTCCTCGCCAAGGGCGACTTCACCACCGAAGTGAAGGGTGTGAACAGCCTGCTTGGGGAGTACAAGGAGAAGTACGGCACGCACTTGCCGGACAATCCGCTGTATGGCGACCGGGCCGGCCAGGAAATCCAGTACGTGCCCGTCATGGAAGTCACCTACTGGGGCTTCCGGATGATGATCGGCTTCGGGGGCGTCGCCGCACTGGCAGCGCTGGTGGCCCTGTGGGTTACCCGCAAGGGCGTCGTCCCTGGATCAAAGTGGCTCATGCGCCTTGCCGTCTTCGGAATCCTGGCACCGTTCGGGGCCAACGCCGCTGGCTGGATCTTCACGGAAATGGGCCGGCAGCCCTTCGTCGTAGCCCCAAATCCTGACATGAACGGTATAGACCAGGTCTTCATGTTCACCGCCGCTGCCGTTTCACCCGGTGTCAGTCCCGGCGAGCTCATGACCTCCCTGGTTGTCCTGACCGCGATCTACGCCGTCCTGCTGGTGGTGGAAGTCAAGCTCCTGGTCAAGTACGTCCGTGGCGGCGTCGCCTCCGCCATGCCCGAACTCGCCCACGCCAAGGGCGAGCACCCCGTCAGGGATGAGGAACGTGACCACGACGACGACGGCGCACCCGGCACCGACAAAGCCGACGACGTCCTGGCGTTCGCGTACTAGAAACAGAGGAATAGACAATGGAACTGTTGCCAACCATCTGGTTCGTGGCCATCGCAGTACTGTGGACCGGCTATCTCTTCCTCGAGGGCTTTGATCTCGGGGTAGGCATGCTCATGAAGCTGTTTGCGCGCAACAACACGGACAGGCGCGTACTGCTCAATACCATCGGCCCCGTCTGGGACGGCAACGAGGTGTGGCTTCTCACTGCAGCCGGAGCCACCTTCGCAGCGTTCCCCCTCTGGTACGCGTCCTTGTTTTCGGCACTCTACCTTCCGCTCCTGTGCGTCCTGGTGGCCTTGATCTTCCGGGCGGTCGCCTTCGAATACCGGGGCAAAGTGGACACTGAACGCTGGCGCACCACCTGGGACTGGGCAATCGCCATTGGATCCTTTGTGGCCGCCTTTGGCATCGGAGCAGCGCTGGCGCTTACCACCACGGGGTTGCCGTTGGATGCCAATGGGGACCGCAGCGGTGGACCGTTCGCCTGGTTCAGCGGCTACGCCCTCCTGGGCGGCTTCGGTGTTGTCGCCTTCGCCTTGGTTCACGCCTTGGCCTTCCTGGCGTTGAAGACCGACGGCGAGGTGCGGCTGCGTGCCCGCCGCTGGTTTGTGCGGCTGGTGCCGGTTGCCGTCCTGCCCATGCTCGCCTGGATGGTTGCGGTGCAGCTCCTGAGCGGCGAGGCCTGGACCTGGGCCATCGTGGTGGCTGGAGTCGTGTCCGTGGTTTTGGCCTGGCAGTGGGCCCGCAACGGATCCGAGGGCCGGGCGTTCGCCGCGATCGGAGCTTTCGTGGTGTGCGCCACGGCATCGATCTTCGGTGCAGCATTCCCGGTGGTCATCCCCTCAACCTTGGATCCCGCGTTCAGCCTGACTATTTCCAATGCCTCCTCCTCGGACTACACGCTGGGCCTGATGAGCATCGTGGCTGCGGTGGGGCTTCCCTTGGTTATTGCCTACCAGGCCTGGACATACTGGGTGTTCCGGCGCCGTGTCAGCGCAGCACACATTCCCGAAGCGCACGGTTTCCTTCCGGCCATCGCCGCCAAGGTGTTGGTTGCCAAGGAAAACACCAACCCTTCCAACCCGGGAGCCTAACCGCCTCATGAAGCCCGTGTTCCCCTCCGGCCCGGCCACTCGATCCGCGCTCTACGGAATAGGCCTGCTCTCAGCCCTTAAGGCGCTTTCGCTGGTACTCATGGGCCAGGCGGTGGCCGGTGCACTGGCCGGTCTGGCCGGAAGTCCGTCCGATTGGACCAACGGGCTGGTGTGGGGGGCCGTCGGAGCGGTGCTACGGTCCTTGAGCGTGTGGGGCCAGGGCGTTGCGTCGCGCCGTGCCGCGCTGGGGGTCAAAGAGGAACTGCGGTCGCAGCTTCTCAAGCGCTCGTTGGCGGAGGGCGGAACACCTGCCGTTGCGGGCACCAACGACGGCGGGCTGGCGATCCTCGCCACGCGGGGCCTGGACGCACTGGACGACTACTACACCCAATACCTGCCCGCCCTGGTGAACTGCGCCACCGTTCCACTGCTCATCGGCGCACGGATACTGTTTGCCGACTGGGTGAGCGCCGTGGTCATCGTATTGACCGTTCCCTTGGTGCCGCTGTTCATGATCCTGATAGGCCGCCACACGGAAGACAGCGTCAGGGACGCCCAAACTACACTGCGCAGACTGTCCGGGCACATCCTTGAACTGGCCAAAGGCCTACCTGTGCTGGTGGGTTTGGGACGGGCCAGCGAGCAACGTGCCGCACTCGAAGACATTTCCGAGCAGTACCGCAGCCGGACCATGGTCACGCTCCGCACGGCGTTCCTCTCGGCTCTTGCCCTGGAACTCATAGCAACCATCTCAGTCGCTGTCGTAGCGGTCTTCATCGGCGTGCGGCTGGTTGCCGGAGACATGGCCCTGGAAGCCGGGCTTTTGGCACTGATCCTTGCTCCTGACTGCTACTTGCCCCTGCGTGAGCTCGGTACCGCCCACCATGCCAGCGATGACGGCAGGGCGGCCTTGGGAACTGCCAACACCGTGTTGAAGGCGCCCACCCACCAGCGTCTTGCCGATAACCAGCCACTTACCGACAACCAGACATCCCGCGCGGGGCTGGCTGACATCGTGGTCACAGGCCTCACGGTGACCTACACCGGACGGTCCACACCCGCCGTCGAGCGTTTGGACTTTACCGCCCCCGCAGGCTCGGTCACGGCGCTGGACGGAGACAGCGGCGCCGGAAAAAGCACAGTCCTGGGTGTCCTGGCAGGCCTTATCGGGCCGGGCCCCAGCGCATCCGTGACCGGCACGGTAAATGGCGTGGCAACGGGCACCGTGGCATGGGTACCGCAACACCCCGTGATGGTGGCCGATACCGTGCGAGAGGAAATCGAGCTGTACCTTGGCGGGCAGCACACAGCAGATACCGCACAGGCTGTGGCAAGCATCCTGCGGAGGGTCTCTGCTGACCACCTGGCCGCCAAGCACCCTGCCGAACTCAGCCCTGGGGAGTTGCGCCGCGTGGCACTTGCCCGCGGTCTGGCCCGCCTCGAGTCCGGTGCTGCCGTGCTGCTTCTGGACGAGCCCACCGCACATCTGGATCACTACTCAGCCAGCGTTGTCCGCTCTGCCATCACGTCCCTTCGAGGCTCTGCCACCGTAATCCTGGTAGCACACGACTCCGGCACCAGGGCGCTCGCCGAACACGTAGTCCGGGTGGAGCACTTAACCGCAGCGAAGCGGCCTACGGGCGTGCCGGAACGAAGTGCTGCTTCTACCGCCACCGTCGTTTCAACCACCGCATATCAGACCTCCCTGACTGTCACTGCCGGGGCGAACTCAGGCAGCCTGAAAGCACAGAACGGGGCCCTTCGCACAGCCTTCAACCAGGGATGGCTTCCCAACGTGCAACGGCTCGCGCTGGTCCTCCGGCCGGTTCAGGCCAAATTCGCCGCGGCGGCCTTGGTAGGAGTCCTCGCCGCACTTTTCGCAGTCGCCCTGTCCGGCCTGTCAGGGTGGCTCATCATCCGGGCCAGCGAACAGCCACCCATTCTGTACCTCCTGGGAGCGATCGTTGGTGTGCGTTTCTTCGGCATCGGCAGGGCCGTCCTTCGCTACTGCGAGCGGCTCCTGACTCACGACGCCGTCTTTGCCGCGATGACACGCCTGCGCGGGACGCTCTGGGCGAACCTGAGCCGCCGTGCACTGTCACTTCGCCGGCTTTTGCAAGGCGGCAACGTCCTGGGCTCCATCGTGGACGACGTTGACACACTCAGGGACCTTCTCCCGAGGGTCGCCCTGCCTCCGTTGACTGCCGTGGGCGTGGGCGCTGCGGCCGTCGTCGCAACTGCCATGGTGTTGCCCGTTGCCGTGCCCGCCGTTGCCTCTGCCACCGTAGTGGGACTCATTGTTGCGCCGCTCCTTGCCGTACTTGCTGACCGGAACGCCGCCAAGGCAGAACAACAGCTGCGCTCGGTGGTGCTCCGCGATGTTGCGGCCGCCCTCGATGCCCGCGCCGAACTAACCGCCAACGGTGTGGCCGGACGCATCCTGACCGCACTCAGGGAGAAGGATCGTGTCGCTACTGTTTCGGCGCAACGTTCTGCCTGGGCCGAAGGTCTCGGCCAAGCCGTCACCGTCCTCGCCTGCTCGCTCGCCGCCCTATGGGCGGCACTCCTGGGCGCCGAATCCGTTCAGGATGGCTCCGCCGCTCCTGCCCTGGTTGCCGTGATTGTGCTCATGCAACTGGCCCTCGTGGAGCCTTTTGCGGCAACCGTTTCCGCCGTCCGCCAAGGCCCTGCGCTCGCAGACATCCTGGGGCGCGTGGCAGCTACTGGGGCGTTGTCCGCCCCCGCCGAGGTGGACAACGCAGAAAACGACGCCGGTACGCACCCTTTGCCTGACCGCGATGGCAAGGCGGGGCTGGAGTTGAACGGAATTGCCGCTGCATGGCCAGGTGGCCCCACGGTGTTCTCAGGAGTTACCGCTGAGGCCAGGCCAGGCCGATGGCTGGCAGTCACCGGCCCCTCGGGAGCCGGCAAATCGACGCTGCTTTCCGTCCTCCTTGGCTTCCTGCCTGTGAAGGAAGGCAGGGCCCTGCTCACGGGAACCGCGGCGTGGTGCCCCCAGGAAGCCCACCTCTTCGACTCCACCATCCGGGGGAATCTCCTTCTGGCGAGGCCCGCGGGGAACAAGCCCAACGAACAGGAAATGCGCGAGGCCTTGCAGGACGTGGGGCTTGACGTGTTGGTGGACACTTTGCCGGAGGGGCTCGACACGCGCATTGGATCAGGCGGGGCATTCCTCAGCGGTGGAGAGCGGCAGCGCCTCGCCATGGCCAGGACACTCCTGACCGGCGCGCGCGTACTGTTGCTGGATGAGCCTACGGCGCACCTTGACGCTGCAGCTGCACGCGAAATGATGGCCACCCTTCGCCGGGGTTTACGGAACGTCACGGTGGTGTTGGTGACGCACAACTCCGAGGACATCGATCCAGCCGATGCCAGGCTCGAGCTCCCCAGCGCGGCTGAGCTGGTGCGAGTGCCTACTCCCCAGTAGCCTGTTGGCATGCCTTCTGAGGTTCCACCCCTTATTCAGCCCGATGCCAGCCAAACGGGCCTGCAGTGGCGGCCTGCCACAACTGCAGACCTGGACAACTGGGCGGAACTGATCGCCCGGACTGCCGCCGTCGAGCATCCTGTCTGGTTCGAAAAGCGTGGCGACCTTGTCCACGTCCTGGAGTCCACCAAGAATGATCCCAGGACCAACACGCTTCTGGGATTCGATGCGGATGGCGTTGCCCGAGCGTACGGGAGAATCACGAAAAACCCCGAAGGGGACAAAGCCACAGGCATGGGATGCGTAGACCCGGACTGGCAACGCCGCGGCGTCGGTGCGGCTGTCCTCGCTTGGCAGGAAGCACAGACCCGGAGAAGGTTTCACGCTGACAAGGCAGCAGGGCATAGTGCTGCGCCGCCCCGCCTCCGCATTCAAACGGAAGAACAACACCCGCACCAGGCGGCGGTACTCCGGGCCAGGGGCTATGACATTGTGCGCTGGTTCAATGAAATGCATAGGCCGTTGTCAGGGCCTGCTTCCCAACCTGCTCCAGCAGCACGGCTTGAGCCCGAATTGGAACTATGCACGTTTGACCCATCCCTGCACGAGGCCGTTCGCCTGGCCCACAACGATGCCTTCAGGGACCACTGGGGAAGCGAGCCACGCGACGAAGAAACCTGGCGGTTTACCGTTGAGGAACCCACAGCACGGCCTGATTGGAGCGCCGTGGTGATTGACGCTTCCACGCGCGAGGTAGCTGGATACCAGCTGGCCAGCTACGATCCGGCTTCAGCGGTTGACCGGGGTTTCAAGGAGGGCTATACCGAACTGCTTGGTGTCCGGCGTGCGTTCCGTGGCCGGGGAATAGCGCAAGCACTGCTGGCAGATGCCCTGCGACGATTCACCGCCGCCGGGATGGACATTGCATCGCTGGACGTCGATTCTGCCAATCCAACCGGTGCCCTGGCACTCTACCTTGGCATGGGGTACAGCCCGGTGAACCGGAGCATGACGTGGGAGAAGATGCTATAGCCCGGCGCCGTTAGCCGTCCACATCGTGGAGGTGATGGACAACGTCGTGGAGGAAGTACTGCGAGAACGTGAGCACTGTGAACTCGGAACCGTTGCTTCGCCGCCCTGTACGCTGCCATTCATCCTGCACAACACGTGCGAAGGACTCGGCGATCTGCTCCCCTTCCGCGATCAGCTCGTCAGAGACAGTGCGGGGATCCGAACGTCCATATTCGCCGTCGATGGCCGCTTGGTCCTGGTCCCAATTGGCGAATTCGGCGTTGTCATCACTCAGCATCAGATTCAGCCTCTTATCGAAGAGGCTAAAGACATCGCGAACGTGGCAGGCATATTCCAGGGGAGACCACGTGTGGTCATTCGGGCGTACCGCGACGTCCTCGCGGCGCAGGACGGCGCGCCACCTTGGAAGCATATTCAGCACAGTCCCCGGGACCGTGGACGGCGTCACTGTGGAGGCGTCAAAGCCGCATTCGGGGCAGGGCTTTGACAGCACCCACGTCCAGTCTTTTTCGTCAGGGATGATCGGCATGCCGCCAGTCTAAAGGGTCACCGCCGGCAATCTCAGGCATGGGGTAAAACCAACATCTGTTTGCCCCTGACTTCGTTGCCGCCCAGGAGTAAAGTTCGCTCCGGGGAGAGAGTCGGAAAGAGAAAAACATGCTCAAGGATCAGCAAGTGGGTGCCGTTCTTCCGGCATCGGATATTGCCCGGGCCCGCGCGTATTACAGCGAGAAACTCGGACTCGAACCAGAAAATCCAGACGCCGACGACAACCTCCAGTACAGGTGCGGGGACGGGACCGGCTTCTTCATTTACCAAACATCCAATGCAGGTACGGCCAAGAACACCCAGATGGGCTGGATGGTCAGTGATGTCGCGGCCACGATGGCGGAACTTCGCGAGAAGGGCGTCGAGTTCGAAGACTACGACTTCCCGGGGCTCAAGACTGAAAACGGCATCGCGACGATGCCGGACGGAAGCGCAGCAGCCTGGTTCCTGGACACCGAGGGAAACATACTGAGCATCAACCAGAACGCCTAGCCCAGCCCGAAATGGCCTGACAGGGGCCAAAGCAACAGCAGTGCCGGTGGTCTGTAACCGCCGGCCCTGCTGTATTTCCTTGCAGGATTACTACTCGGTTGCCGCAGCCGTTTCCTCCCAGGCCATGCTCGGACCGATCGCCTCCACCGGCTGTGACAGCGGCACGCCTGAGCCGTCCCTGCGGCCATGCTCGTGGGGCAGTGCCCTGGCCACACCGGCGGCCGATGACGCCTTTGCTGGTCCGTGTCCGGCCCACGCAAGGAGAAGGGTGTCCTCGCCCTTGAGGAAGCGGTGTACGCGGACACCGCCGGTGGCGCGTCCCTTGGATGGATATTCGTCGAAAGCAGTCACCTTCGCGGTCCCCGGCGCCGTGCCCGGCAGGGCGCCGTTTGTTCCTGCAATAGTGACAACGACGGCGGCGGGATCGTCCGGGCGCACGGTGCCAAAGTGGATGACTTCGTCGCCGTCAGCGAGTTTGATGCCGGCCATGCCACCAGCCGTCCGGCCTTGCGGACGCACGTTTGACGCACTGAACCGCAGCAATTGGGCTTGTTTGGTGACGAAGACGAGTTCGACGTCGTCCTCCTGGGCGGGTTCCACGGCAAGAACGGTGTCCTTGTCCTTGAGCGAAATGATTTCCCAGTCCTCACGGTTCAGGGGGTACTCGGGCTGAACACGCTTCACCACGCCCTGCACAGTTCCAACGGCAAGGATGGCATCCAACGGAACGAATGCAACCAACGTCTCGCCCTTGAGAAGAGTGATGAAATCCTTGGCCGGCACTCCACCGGCCAGGTTTGGAAGGCTTCCGACAGGGGGTAGGGCGGGCATGTCCATGACCTGTAGGCGCAACATCCGGCCCAGGGAAGTGACGGCGCCAATCTCACCACGAGCCGTGGTCTTCACTACCGAACGGAAGACGTCGTGCTTCGCCCGCGGACCAGCCTCGGCCAGCGGTTCCTGGTTGGTTGTCCGTGCGATCTGTCCGGACACGCTGAGGAGGGCCCAGCAGGGGTCGTCCGGGATTTCGAGGGGGAGGGCTGCGGCCTTGCCCTTGGGCCCAGGTACCGCAGCCGCAAGGGCCGCGGCGACCGTGGGTGAGACTGCCTCGGACTCCAGGAGCACGGTGCGTCGGGGAGTACCGTACTTCGTGGCGATTTCGGCCAGCTCACCGGAAACGAGGTCGCGGAGCAGCTCGTCGGAGGCAAGGATGGCCTCAAGGGCTTCGATCTCGCGGCGAAGCTCGTCCTGCTCCTTCTCCAATTCAAGGCGGGAGTACTTGGTCAGCTGCCGTAGGCGCAGTTCCAGGATGTAGTTGGCCTGGATCTCGGTGAGGTCGTAGATGGACATCAGCCGTTCACGGGCTGCGGAAGCTTCATCAGAGGAACGAATGATCTGGATGACTTCGTCGATATCGACGATCGCGATCAGCAGGCCCTCCACCAAGTGCAGGCGGTCCTTCTTCTTGCCCAAGCGGAAAGCCGTCCGCCGCCGGACCACGTTCAGACGGTGGTCCACGTAAACCTGCAGGAGCTCCAGCAGGCCAAGGGTCTGCGGCTGGCCGTCAACCAAGGTGACATTGTTGATGCCGAAGGAATCTTCCATGGGCGAATAGCGGTACAGCTGCTGAAGCACGGCGTTGGGGTTGAAGCCGTTCTTCAGCTCGATGACCAGGCGCAGGCCATGGTTGCGGTCCGTGAGGTCCACTACATCGCTGATGCCGGTCAACTTCTTGGCGTTGACGGCGTCCTTGATCTTTTCGATGACCTTTTCCGGGCCAACCATGTAGGGCAGCTCGGTCACCACCAGGCCGGTCCGGCGGGCAGAGAGCTGCTCCACTTCCACCTTGGCGCGCGTCTTGAAGGAACCGCGGCCCGTGGCGTAGGCATCGCGGATGCCGTCCAGGCCCACGATGCGGCCACCCGTGGGAAGGTCCGGACCCGGGACGAACTTCATGATGTCATCCAGCGTCGCGTCCGGGTTCGCGATCAGATGACGTGCGGCCGCGATGACCTCAACGAGGTTGTGCGGAGCCATGTTCGTTGCCATGCCGACTGCAATGCCCGTAGTGCCGTTGACCAACAGGTTGGGAAACGCTGCCGGAAGGACCTCAGGCTGGGTCAACTGGTTGTCGTAGTTGGGGACGAAATCCACGACGTCTTCGTCGAGGTGGTCCGTCATGCTCAGCGCCGCCGCTGCCAGGCGCGCCTCGGTGTAACGCGGGGCGGCAGGACCGTCGTCGAGCGATCCAAAGTTGCCGTGGCCATCGATCAACGGCAGGCGCAGGGAAAAGTCCTGGGCCATGCGGACCATGGCGTCATAGATTGCGGCATCGCCATGCGGGTGGAGTTTTCCCATGACTTCGCCCACGACGCGCGCACTCTTGACGTGGCCCCGGTCCGGGCGCAAACCCATGTCCGCCATCATGTAGAGGATGCGGCGCTGAACCGGTTTAAGGCCATCCCGTGCGTCAGGAAGGGCTCGAGAATAGATCACCGAGTAGGCGTACTCCAGGAAGGAGCCCTCCATCTCGGAAGTGACGTCGATGTCGACGATGTTCTCGGTGAAATCGCCGAGAGGCTCGCCTTTGCGTGCGGGAGTTTGGCTGCGGGCCATGGGGTCGGTGGATCCTTAAAGATGTACTGCGGATGTTTTAGCTAGGCTAAGCCTATGGTGGATCAGCCCGGCGTCGGCATTTATCCGGAATATTGGGAGGCCGATGTCGTCCTGCGCGACGGCGGGACAGCCCACCTCCGTCCCATCCGCCCCCAGGACGCAGACGCCCTGCAGGCCTTCCACGCCGGTCAATCGCAGGCTTCCATCTATATGCGGTTTTTCTCCTTCAAGCCCAAACTGTCCGGAAAAGAAGTGCGGCGCTTCACTGAAGTGGACCATGTGAACCGGGTGGCATTCGTCATTACGATCGGTGGCGAAATCATGGGCGTGGGCCGCTACGACCGGCTGGAGGACCCCGACGAAGCCGAGGTGGCCTTCAACATCTCGGACGCCCATCAGGGCCGCGGTATCGGCTCGATCCTCCTGGAGCATCTCGCCGCGGCCGCCCGCGAGAAAGGTATTCGTCGATTCATCGCTGAGGTCTTGCCCGAAAACCGCAAGATGCTCATGGTGTTCGCTGATGCCGGCTACGACCTCAAGCGCGGGTTTGACGACGGCGTGGTGAGCGTCGAGTTCAATATCGACCCCACCGAGAAATCGCGGGCGGTGATGGAGTCCCGCGAACACCGTGCAGAGGCCCGCAGCGTGCGCGACCTGCTGGCGCCGTCGTCGGTGGCTGTCATTGGTGCCAGCCGCAAATGGGGGACAGTAGGCTACCAACTCCTGGAACACATTATTGAGGGTGGCTTTGAGGGCCCGGTCTATGCGGTCAACCCCGAGGCCTTCGAGCTCGCCGGCATGATCTCCTTTGCCCGCTTATCGGAGATCCCCGGGCCCGTGCAGCTGGCGATCATCGCAGTTCCCTACGAGGAAGTGCCCAAGGTAGTGGACGACTGCGCAGCGGCGGGCGTCAAGGGCATCGTGGTGGCAACCGCCGGATTCGCCGACGACGGCGAGAGGGGCCTTGCGCGCCAACATGAGTTGGTGCGGCGCGCCCGGGCCAATGGCATGCGGGTGATTGGGCCCGAGTCCTTGGGGATACTGAACACTCATCCGGCTGTATCGCTCAACGCCTCCATGGCTCCGAGCATGCCGCCCCGCGGGGGCCTGGGCCTCTTCAGCCAGTCAGCGGCCGTGGGTGTTGCCGTCTACGCGGCGGCCAGGCGGCGCCGGTTGGGCCTGTCCACATTTCTCTCCGCCGGGAACCGCGCGGATGTCTCGGGCAACGACGCCATGCAGTACTGGGAGGACGACGCCGATACCTCCGCAGTAGGGCTGTACCTTGAGTCAATCGGGAATCCCCGTAAGTTCTCCCGGCTGGCCCGCAGGCTGTCCCGGAGCAAACCGGTGATCGTCGCAAAATCCGACGTCACCGGCCTCCGCCTTCCGCCCGGACATGAAGTCCGGACCACGCAAGCACCCGCCGCCGCAGTGGATGCAATGATGCGGCAGGCAGGCGTCATCAGGGTGGGAACCATCGAGCAATTGATGGATATCGCCCAGATCGTCTCCTCCCAGGCATTGCCCGCCGGCCCCGGTGTGGCTGTCTACTCCAATTCCGTCGCCTTGGCGAAAGTCGTCGCTGACAGTGCCGGACCCCTTGGGCTCGATGTCAACCGGATGGTAACGGACGTGGACCTCGACGCCGGTATGTCACTCGCCCTCCCAGCGCTCCGGGAGAGCCTGCGGGCAAGCCTCGCGGACGAATCTGTCAACGCCATCGTGGCCGCACTCCTGCCTGCACGCGGACTCACTGTAGAAGCGCTGGCCGGTGTCCTGGCCGAGTGTGCGGCGGAAGCCGGCAAGCCGGTGGTGGCAGTGTTCACCGGAATTCTGGACCCCTCCATCCCCGTGGAAGGAATGATCGGCAGCTCCGATGGTCCGTTACTGCCCTGCTATTCCAACGCAGGTGCCGCAGTAGGCGCCCTGGCCGCGATCGTTCGCTACGCCCAATGGCTGGATCGCGACCAAGGCCTTTTCGTTGAGCCCGGTGGCTGCGACGTCGAAGGGACCCAGGAAACCCTGGCCAGGATGCTGACCGGCGTGACGGGCGAGAAACTCCGCAAGCTCGACGCCGGTGCTGCCGCAGAATTACTCGCTCGCTACGGTATCGCCGTGGTGCCCACAATCGGCTTCGGGACACCGGAGGAAGCTGTTGAAGCAGCCGAACGCGTGGGCTGGCCAGTGGTTCTGAAGACCACTGATCCCGCCCTGAGGCACCGCCTGGACCTGGGCGGGGTCCGGCTGGACATTGAAGATGCAGAGTCCTTGCTGCAGAACATCGCCCAGATGAAGCGTGCACTGGAACCTTACGGTTCGCCGTCGCTTGAAGTTCAGGCAATGGCCCCGGTAGGCCAGGCGTGCACCTTCCGTGCCATGGAGGATCCCTTGCTGGGTCCAGTGGTGTCATTCGGCTTGGCAGGGGACGCAGTGAATCTGCTGGACGATTGGGCACACCGGGTCCCACCGTTGTCCGCGGCAGATCTGCATGACCTCATCCGCTCACCGCGGGCTTCCAGAAAACTGTTCGGCTACCAAGGCCTCCCAGCCGTGGACGTACCTGCCCTTGAGGACATCGCCGCCAGGTTGGCCAAACTCAAGGATGACCACCCCGGAATTGCCCTGGTGGAGTTCAACCCCGTGCTCGCCGGCCCCGCCGGTGCAACGATTCTGGGTGCCGATGTGTGGATAGGTAACGCAGCCAGGCGCACCGACAGCGCTCGCAGGGCAATGCGTGGTTAGGCGCTCCCTGCACGCCAGCGACCGGCCCAGTGGCGGAGCCGGCAGTTAGGAAGTCCCCAGTGGATCTGTGAAAATGGGGGAATGAGCACCCAGTCTCCGACGCCTCAGTCCCGTCCGTCCAATGCCGGGCACCACAGCGCCCATAACCACAGCTTGCAGGGACAGAGCCTGGACCAAGCGCTGCAACAGGCTGGTTTCTACCCCAGGCTGGTGGCCGACGTCGTGGATGACGCCTTGGATGGCCGCGATTGCTTGTCACACCTGGTGCACCTTGAGACGCACTTCGATCGCGCCGAGGTTCGCCGTCACATCACAGTGCTGGTACTCACCGAAGACATGCTGGTGATCACCCACGTTGACGATCAACAGCTCGATGAAGCCGGGGAACAGATCGTCGCCCAGATTTCCACGGAATCCGTACCCGTGGCGCAGATCCGTTCTGTGGTCCTTAGCTACATGTATTCCCAGCCACAGGACTACAAGCCGTCGGATCCCGTTCGGGAAATGACAGTGTCCATTGCCTGGTCCGGTGGGCAGCGCCTGGATATGGGCCCGGCAAGCTGCGGTGATCCGCAGTGCGAAGCGGACCACGGCTACAGCGGAACCATCGCGCAGGAGGACATCGTCCTGCGCATCAGTGCCGAAGCGGACGGCCTCCAAGCGGTCCAGGATGCCAAGGTCTTCGCGCGCGCCCTTCGTGCCGTGAACACGGCAAATCCCACACCCGTCCCACACGCCGGCATCCCCGCGCCCCGGCCACGGTCGGGGGTCTTCAGCAACCGCTTGAGCCGCGGACACCAGCGTTGAGGGTGACCGCCCAGGAGCACACGCAGCCAATGTCCGGTACGGCGCCGGCCTCCGAGCTCCCTTCGCCCCCGCTTTTTGGGAGCAGATCGATCGCCGAAGTCTTCACCAGTGCTGCCGCGAGCATGGGCATCCCCGGATTTGCCAACCAGCTTCACCTGCCCGCCGCCCAGCGTGTCTGTGTAGTCCTCGCCGATGGCCTGGGCCGCAGCCTGCTCAAGCAAAAGGCTTCTCACACACCGTTCCTGCGTTCCATCCTGTCCGGCGGACAGGGCAGCGTCCCCAACTGGATTGATTCCGCTTTTCCCAGCACCACCGCGGCTTCCCTGGCCAGCCTGGGTACAGGGCTTCCCGCCGGGCAGCACGGCATGGTGGGCTACGACGTCCTGGATCCTTCCCAGGACAAAGTAGTGAACCTGCTTGGCAACTGGGACGCCCACGTGGACCCTGCGCTTTGGCAGCCGCACGCTACCGTGTTCGAACGCATAGGGGCCGAAGTCGACGTCGTCACCGTGAGCCTCCCGCAGTTCGGGAATTCCCCGATGACGCAGGCAGCCCTCCGGGGCAGCCGTTTCGTGGGCGGCACAAGCCTGCATGCGCGCACAGCCGCCGCAGCAGAGGCAATGTCCGGTGGTGGCCGCTCCCTGATGTACTTCTACGTCAACGAGCTGGACAAAGCCGGTCACCGCTACGGCTGCCAGTCCGACCGCTGGGAACACCAGCTTGAAGAGCTCGACTCCACCGTCAAGAGACTGTCCGCGACGCTGCCCCCGGGAACCACCATCGTGCTGACCGGGGATCACGGAATGCTGGACGTTCCCGAGTCCCAGCGCATTGACTACTCAGCTGATGCTTCACTCGTTGCCGGGGTCCGCCACACTGCAGGCGAGCCCCGCATGGTTCATCTTTACCTTGAGCCCGGCCTCCCGGATACGCAACGCGAGTCACTCATCTCGGCCTGGCGGGCAAGGTTTGGCGAACGCATCTGGGCTTTCACCCGGGAGCAGGCGATAGGCGCCGGGTTGTTCGGTGACGTCCAGCCGGCGGTGGCGCCGCGCATCGGCGATGTCATGATCGCCGCCCGGGACACCCTTGCCCTTTACGACACCCGCAGGGTCCGTCCGGCGTCGTTGGAAGTAATCGGCCAACACGGTTCCTTGACGAAGGCGGAACGCGAAGTGCCATTCCTTTGCTTCCCGGCAGCCGGTAAAAAGGGCAAACGTGGCTGAACTCGTCTTCTTCTCGGGCACCATGGATTGCGGTAAGTCCACACTGGCTTTGCAAATGGACTACAACCACCGCGCGCGGGGCAGAGGCGGGGTACGTTTCAGCTGCAACGACCGCGCAGGTGATTCGACGATTTCCAGCAGGTTGGGCCTCAGGACAGACGCCGTTGAAGTCCATGCGGACACGGACTTCTGGGACGAAGTGGTTGTACGCCGGACCAGTGGGCTCCGTGTGGACTATCTGATCTGCGATGAAGCGCAGTTTTATTCCGCTTCCCAAGTGGAGCAGTTGGCGCGCCTGGTGGATGAGATGGAGGTGGACGTCTTCGCGTTCGGGATCACCTCGGACTTTCGAACCACTTTGTTTCCCGGCTCCCAACGTCTGATCGAACTCGCCGACAAAGTACAGGTGCTACAGGTCGAGGCACTGTGCTGGTGCGGGCGCCGGGCAACTCAAAATGCCCGAACGGTGGACGGCATCATGGTGGTGGAAGGGGACCAGGTCATGGTTGGCGATGTCGCTCCCCAGACTGCCGGCGACGTCCCGGGCGTGAGCGATCAAGTTCAGACAGGGGAAGCTGTTGGCCACGAACCCGTGGTTGGCTATGAGACCTTGTGCCGACGCCATTACATGCGCCGCGTGACAGCCCACGGGGCCAACCTGATGGCCGGGGGAGACCAGACTCTTCCGTTCGACGTCGATGCCTGCCTGTGGCCCGGAGCCGGCTCCGGCACTGGCTCCGGCTTGACGCCGCGCTAGGGCTAGTCGCCGCGGGCGCCGAAGACGATCTCGTCCCAACTGGGGATGCTTGACCGTTTTGGACGGGAGGGCTGGCGCTCTACGGGTGCCTCAGCATCCTTGTGCGTGTTATGGTCCCCGGCTTCGAGGGGTGCCCTGTCCTGTGCGGCTGTCTCTGCGCGCGAGGCAGCACGATCAGTCTGTGTTTGCGGGGATGTGGCCCCGCCAAGCAGTTCGTCCAGCCCTGCCCGTGGCGTCTGGTTTGTCCCGGAATCACTTCGATCCGCGTCCTTGGGCTCAGGAGCACTGGCCACCCCCGGCTTGCGGTCGGTTAAGGAAGTCACGGGCCGCAATGGGCTGGCCACAACGGTTATTTCGCGCGTCTCCGTGCTGACGCCGTCGTGGAGTTTCAGTGAGTCGTCGTCGTTTGAGTCATGGTTCCGGGGCGCCAGGCTCAGCCGGGACAGCATGGACGGACGTCCGTCCTTCCGCGCAGGCTCAGCCACAGGAGAAACCTCCGGTTCTGCTTGATCCCCGGCAGGTTCCTCGGCCGGCTGTTGATCTTCGCCACCAGAACGCGGGTGGGCTGCCGGAACGTTGCTGAGCAGGACGGCCAAGGCGTCATCGCCGTCTTCGTCCACGCCCAGGCGCTGCCCGCGGCGTGAGCGGAGCATTTCCAGGAGGCTGTCGGATTCCTTTGCTGACGCGCGCGCCGCGGTTTCGGCGTCGGTCTCGAAGTCGAAAGGACGATCCGAGACGGCGGCAAGCCGGCGTGCAGGCACAGGGCCGTCCAGCGGCTCCAGTTCACTGAGCTGCTGAGCCCAGCGGTTGGCGTTCTGCAGGGATTTACGCTGCGGACTGAACGTCCACATCGCCGGTGGCTCCTCGCCGATGCTTCCGTGCGTACCGGGGACCGTTTCAAAGCGCGCGACGACGGTCCAGGAACCATCCGAACGGCGCCAGGAGTCCCATTCAACCGTTGAAGAATCGATGCCGTGCGCGGACAGGCGGTGGGCCACCATTTCGCCGAGCGTCGCTGGATTGTCGCCAAAGGCAGAGCGATAGATGTCCTGGCCCGGGGCCGGGGAAGCTACTTCAATGTTTCTGGCCTGCCGCGCAACGTACTCACGCTCGGCCAGGACAGGACCCTCGTAACGTTGCACGTTGGCAAGGGGCAGCCCGGACAACTCCGCTACTTCGGCCGCCGTGGCTCCACTGCGAATTCTGGACTGAATATCCCTGGGGGACATGGCAATCGGGGTGTTTGACGCCCGCGCAGCGACCTGGGCGGGGGTCCTGCTCGTCGCGGCACG
This sequence comes from Paenarthrobacter sp. 10L412, assembly GCF_056395565.1. NCBI lineage: Bacteria > Bacillati > Actinomycetota > Actinomycetes > Micrococcales > Micrococcaceae > Paenarthrobacter > Paenarthrobacter sp. 10L412. The sequence continues at coordinate 42,616 of NZ_JBFTJT010000015.1, forward strand.
AAGTGCCTCGTCGATCGGAAGCTGGAACATCGCACCGCCGGGTCCGCTCAGGAGCAGATGCCCGCCGTCGTCGTGGACGCCTACCAGCCGTAGATCCTGCATAACACCCTCCACCACATGGCATAACTGACATTCGAAACTCTGCCACCCCCATTGCCCTTTTCCTACTAGGACAAAGGGCGTGCCGTGATATTCCGGCGAAAGTGGCAGATTATCGGGCGGATCCTTCCCCGCAATCCGAGCGCAATGTGCCGCCTCTGGACAATCGCTGGACAGGGGAGGACAATCTGGCCGATATCGGGCACAAATCCGGGGCGTCCGGCGTTACACCCTTAGACCGGCGGCGGGCAGGAAATCCGCCAGGCCGGAGTCCTACCCGGAGCAAGTACGACAGGATGAAGAAGGACCATGGCCACGGATTACGATGCCCCTCGAAAGACCGAGGAAGACGTCAGCGAGGACTCGATTGAGGAACTCAAGACGCGCCAGTCGGGGAAGCAATCCTCTGCGGTGGATGTCGATGAGACCGATCTTGCCGATGGCTTCGAGCTCCCGGGAGCGGACCTCTCCGGAGAAGAGCTCCTGATTCAGGTCATGCCACCACAGCCTGACGAATTCACGTGCTACAACTGCTTCCTTGTGAAGCACCGCTCCCAGATTGCCACTGAGAGGGACGGACACCTGTACTGCACGGAATGCGAGAGCTAGCAGGACCAGCGCACCGCTAATGCCCACCCAGCACAGCGCTAGTGCGCGCCCAGCGCAGCGACGAGTTCGTCCGGGCGGCGCGAAGACACGAGCCAGTAGGGCGTCCGATCGGCGGGGTCAGTGATGTCGATTTTAACTACGGCATCGATCCACCCGCGGAAGCACATGTAAGCGAGGCCATTGAGGCGGGTTCCACGTTCGGCGGTGGCCTCGTCTTTTTTGAATGCCTCGGCCGTGCCGACGAATTTGCGGTCGATAGTGGCGCGTCCCACCCTAAGGCTGTCCCGCGTAACGGTGATGGTAGGTGTTGTAACCACCAACAGGGTGGTCATGACGGCCAGAAGCACCAGGGCGGCGATGATGCCTGCGGCGGCACTGATGGGTGCGAACATCAGGATTCCAGCGCTCGAGAGGCCCACGACGACAACCCAGATCCAGATGGTCGGCCATAATTTCTCGGTGAACAGCACCTCGGAGGCGGAGGGACTATTCCGGGCAGGCATGGGGGCGGACTGGTCAGACGTAGGCATGGGTCCAGCTTATCGGCCCTTGGGCCGGCTATCTGCCCGGAGTGCCCGCATGGAGGTGCCCCACGTAGAATGGTCCACTGTGAGCAACGAGACCGCAGTATTCAGTAATGACACCACCGCAGCGTATGGCGCGCCCACTTTGGACGTTCAGCTGAAAATGCTCGACGCCGGGCTGGAAGCACCGTCCTACGCGCACCCGGGCGATGCCGGTGCGGACCTGCGTGCCCGCGAGGACGTGAAACTGGCCCCGGGTGAACGGAAAATGGTTCCTACGGGCGTTTCGATTGCCCTCCCGGACGGCTTCGTGGCCCTGATCCACCCGCGGTCCGGCCTCGCGACCAAACATGGCCTCACCGTTGTCAACGCACCCGGGACTGTGGACGCAGGTTACCGCGGCGAAATCGCGGTCACCTTGTTGAACACTGACCAAAACCACGCCATTGAGCTCAAGCGCGGCGATAGAATTGCCCAAATGGTGATTCAGCGCGTCGAGTACGCGCGCTTCGTGATGGTTGATGATCTATCCGACTCCGCCCGCGGTACGGGCGGCTTTGGTTCCACTGGCGGATTCAACGCACCGGTGGCCTGATAACCCACGGGGTTGCGGTTTACTTGGGGATAGACCACTACTAAGGAGACAACCCAATGCTTTTTGGGCGCGGCAAAAAGTCCAAGGCCGAGCGGCCGGAAACCGCTGGCACCGTCGAGGAAAACGACGCGGCTGAGGCAACAGCCCCTGCAACCGGCGCGTCCGGTACCAAGGGTGATTTCCGGCTTGGCAAAGGTCCTTGGGACATCGATGAGATCGAGGACCGCGATGGATTTGTGGACCTCGGCGCACTGCTGATTGCACCCGCTGACGGACTCCAGCTGCGGCTGGAAGTGGAAGAAGCTACCCAGCGCGTGGTGGCCGTGACCATGGACCTGGCCGGCTCAAGCCTTCAGCTCCAAGCGTTCGCTGCTCCGCGTTCGGAGGGTCTGTGGGACGAGATCCGCGAGCAGATCGGCCAATCCGTAGCCAGCCAGGGTGGCGAGACAGAAGAAGTATCTGGAACGTTTGGCACAGAGCTCGTCGCCAAGCTCCCCGCCGAAGCTACCGACGGCAGCCGGGGTTTCCGCGCCGCCCGCTTCATGGGCGTGGACGGTCCCCGCTGGTTCCTGCGTGGTGTCCTCGGCGGCGAAGCCGCCCTGGACCGGGACGCCGCGGCAGCCCTCGAGGAGCTCTTCCGGCGCGTAGTTGTTGTCCGCGGCAACAATCCGATGCCGCCGCGCGAACTGTTGCAGCTGCGTCTGCCCAAGGACGCTGCTACCCAAGCCCCAGCCCAGGCCCCCGCTGGAGCCCCAGACCCCGGTGCACAGCAAGGTGGTCCCGCCCTGCACCAGCCGGAGCGGGGACCGGAGATCACCCAGATTGGCTGATACGCCCGGCTCGCCAGGATCCGCCGGGCAGCAGTCCCAGCAACACGGCGTCCGTGATCTCCCTGCACGCGGCAGGGCCACCTGCACTGGATTCATCGAATCCGTCACGTACCAGCCGCCAAGTGAGCAACCCTTCTTTTCAGCGGTTGTCGTGGACGCGCTGGAGCACAGTTCCCAACCATCAGTTGGTGGCGGGGGAGTGAAAAGGCAGGATGCACGGTTGCGCGTGATCTGGTTGGGCAGGAACCGTGTACCTGGGATTGAAGCAGGAGTGGAGCTGCGCTTGAACGGCATGGTGACGCAACTGGACGGCCTGCCTGCGATGTTCAATCCACGCTACGAAATACTTTCCCGTCAGGAGCACCTATGACCGTGGCCAATGGATCAGAGCCGAAGGATTCCGCACAGCCTACGCCAGGCGGGGATGAAACCACGGCCACAGGGTCAGCCAAGACCCCGGTGGCCGAAACCCCGGGGGTCGCGGATTTGGCTGCGGGCTATGCAGAAAAGGCAGGGCTTCAGCGCAACAGTGCCGGCCATGTAGACATGTTGAAGTCTGCAGGGGGAGTGCAAGGCATCGCGGAGAGTATCCTGCCGGGCCTCGTTTTCCTCGTGGCCTTCACCATAAGCCGCGACTTGACGGTTTCCCTGGTCGCGGCGTTGGCGACGGCAGCAATCTTCACAGTTGTCCGCCTGATCCAACGACGCCCGTTGACGCAGGCACTTGCCGGTGTGGTCGGCGTCGGGATTTCTGCCTGGTTGGCCAACACCACAGGGAAGGCTGAGGATTTCTACGTTCTCGGCTTCTTCACCAACATTGCCTATATCGCGGGCATGGTGCTTTCCGTCGTCCTCAAATGGCCCCTTGCCGGGTTGCTGTTCGGATTCGTCCGCAACGAGGGTCTCGAATGGCGCAAGGATCCGGAACGCCTGCGGGCGTACCAGCTTGGCACCTGGATTGTTGTGGCGGTGCTTGCGCTGCGGCTGGTGGTGCAGGTGCCGCTGTACTTCCTGGGTGAGCCAGGCTTGACGGCGTTGGCCACTACCCGGCTCCTCATGGGTGCGCCGCTCTACATCCTCGGCCTTTGGGTGGCCTGGCTTGTTACCAAGCCCGCACCTCAACCGTCGAAGCCGTCGTCCTCCGCCTGATCCGCGACGTCGCCAGCGCCGTCACGGGGTCCTTGGCCAGCCATCGACGCCGGTGACAACAGTGCCCGCAGGCCGTCCTCTGCCTGGATGGTGGTGACGAAGAACAGTTCGTCACCACCGTCGAGGACATCGTCCCGGCTTGGGGTGATGGGTGCCTGATCGCGCAGGATGGCCACCAACGTGGCGTCTTCCGGCCAGTCAATGGCGCCCACTGTGCTCCCAATGACGTGGGAGTCGTGGGGAACGGTGAATTCCACGATCGAGGCGACGCCGGTCTGCAAAGTCAAGAGCCGTACGATGTCGCCGATTTCCACGGCTTCCTCAACCAGGGCAGTCATGAGCTGGGGAGTATTGACGGCGACGTCCACACCCCAGGAGTCATTGAACATCCAGTCGTTCTTGGGGTTGTTGACGCGTCCGACAGTGCGGCCTACGGCGAATTCCGTCTTGGCCAGCAGGGACACCACGAGGTTCACTTTGTCATCACCCGTAGCGGAAACCACGACGTCGGCATCCTCAAGTTTGGCGTCCTGCAGCGTGCTGAGTTCGCAGGCGTCGCCCACCAGCCAGCGCGCACCCCGAAGGCCGCTGCGGCCAATGACTTCAGGCTTGAGGTCGATGAGCAGGATTTGATGGTTGTGGGCCAGGAGCTCACGGGCAATGGACGAGCCGACGCTGCCTGCGCCAACGATGACAACTTTCACTAAGACTCCTTGGCCGGTGCTTTGGCGAGGACGCGGCTGATCTCCGAGGTCCTGTCCAGGCTCAACATTGCGTGGACGGTATCGCCTTCCTGGTAGGCCGTGCCCGGCAGGGGCAGGAGGCCTTCACCAAAACGCGTCAGGAAGGCGACACGGATGCCCGCGGCAGCTTCAATGGACGTCACGCTATGGCCAATCCATCCCTCGTGCAGGTCCACCTCCGCCAGGACGAGCCGCCCGGATGGCTCCCGGTAATCGCCGGCGAGATGCTGTTCGGGAAGGATGCGCCTGAGGACCTGGTCCGCGCTCCAGCGCACGGCGGCCACGGTGGGAATGCCGAGGCGTTGGTAAATTTCGGCGCGTCCGGGATCGTAGATCCGCGCCACGACGTGTCCAACGTGGAAGGTCTCACGTGCTACCCGGGTGGCCAGGATATTGGAATTGTCGCCACTGGAAACTGCGGCGAAGGCGTAAGCCTCTTCCACGCCTGCCTGCTTGAGCGTGTCCCTGTCGAAACCTACGCCGGTGACCTTGCGGCCGGTAAACGTGTTGCGAAGCCGACGGAACGCCCGCTCGTCCTGGTCGATGATGGCCACCGAATGGCCGGCGTCTTCCAAAGTGTGTGCCAGGGTTGCGCCAACACGGCCGCAACCCATGATCACGAAGTGAGCCACCGTGTCTCCTTATGTGTGTTTACCGTGCCGCTGCGTATGACTTTACCGGTGCGATGGGCGTAAGGCGGAGACCGCCGTCATGACATCGCTGGGGATTCAGAGTAGTTTTGCGAAAGTGTTGACAATACTGAATGCTGCGAAGCGTGTGTTGGTGGGCCGGCCAGTCCGGAATGACCGCCTATCCCACACCCTCTTGCCCAAACGCATCGCTTTGCCGATCTTCGCCTCGGACGCCCTGTCTTCAGTGGCATATGCGCCGGATGAAATCCTGCTGACCCTGGCTTTGGCCGGTGTCAGCGCCGTGGCGTTCTCCCCCTTCGTCGGCTTGGCCGTGATGGTGGTGTTGCTCACAGTGGTCGCCTCCTATCGGCAGAACGTGCACGCCTACCCATCGGGCGGAGGCGACTATGAGATCGCCAACGTCAACCTGGGCAAATATGCCGGGCTCACTGTCGCTGCGGCCCTTCTGGTGGACTACGTCCTGACCGTTGCGGTGTCGATGTCCTCCGCCGCCGCCTATCTCACCACGGCGATCCCTTCGTTGCACGGCCAACAGGCGATGATCGCGACTGTGGGCGTGATCATTCTCGCCTTGGTCAACCTGCGGGGAATCAAGGAGGCCGGCACGGTCTTCGCCGTTCCCACCTACATCTTCATGGCGTCCATCCTGGGCATGACCCTCGTGGGCATCTTCCAGGCGCTGACGGGACAACTGGGCCAGGCGCCGTCCGCCAACTTCACCATCGTGCCCGAGGCCGGCTTCGATGAAGGCCTCGTTGGCCTTGCCGGTGCGTTCCTGTTGCTGCGTGCCTTTTCCTCGGGTGCTGCTGCCTTGACGGGTGTGGAGGCGATCAGTAACGGCGTGCCCAACTTCCAAAAGCCCAAGAGCAAGAACGCTGCCACTACTTTGCTGTTACTTGGCGCGATCGCAGCAGCCATGCTTGCCGGGATCCTTTACCTGGCCAACGCCACGAAGGTCCACATTGTTCTGGATCCCGCCAAGGAATTCCTCCTTGACGGCAAGCCGCTGCCCGAGGGCTATATCCAGAATCCGGCCATCAGCCAGATCGCCGACACCATTTTTGGGGCCGGTTCCATTCCGTTCTACATAGTGGTGGCTGCCACCGGCGTTATTCTTGTGTTCGCTTCCAACACCGCGTTTAATGGCTTCCCGGTGCTTGGGTCCATCCTGGCCCAGGACGGCTACCTGCCCCGCCAGCTCCGCACCCGCGGCGACAGGTTGGCCTTCAGCAATGGCGTGCTGGCGTTGGCTGCCGGGGCGCTGGTCCTCATCCTTTCGTTCAACGCCGATGTCACCAAGCTCATCCAGCTGTATATCGTGGGTGTCTTCATTTCCTTCACCGCCAGCCAGCTCGGCATGGTCCGGCACTGGGGCCGTGAATTGAAACTGGCGCGGGACAAAGCGGTCCGCCGCAGGATCATCAAGTCCAGGACCATCAACATGGTGGGCTTCGGCATGACCGCACTGGTCTTGGTCATCGTCCTCATCACGAAGTTTGAGCAGGGTGCCTGGATTGCGCTACTGGCAATGTTCGTGCTGTTCCTCATCATGTGGAGTATCCGGGCGCACTATGACAATGTTGCCAAGGAGTTGGCTGTCGACGAGGATTCATCGCCCCGCGCGCTACCTACCCGTGTCCACGCTGTCCTGCTTGTTTCGCACGTCCGCAAGCCTGTACTGCGGGCATTGGCTTACGCACGGGCGTCCCGGCCGTCGCGACTGGATGCGATTACCGTGGATATCAACTCCGAAGAGACAGAACATACCGTTCGGGATTGGGAGAAGCTGGAAATTCCAGTACCGCTCACCGTCCTGGCCAGCCCCTACCGTGAGACCGTGACTCCCATCATGGAGTACATCAAGAACATGAGACGAGACTCACCCCGGGACTTGATCGTCGTGTACATCCCTGAGTACGTCGTGGGCAAATGGTGGGAGCAGCTGGTCCACAACCAGACGGCACTCAGAATCAAGACGCGGCTCCACTTTGAACCTGGAGTCATGGTTGCCAGCGTTCCGTGGCAGCTCAAGTCCTCCGAAGAAGCAAAGGCACTGCAGGATACCCAATGACCTCCCACAGCATTTCCCCCCTTACCGACAACAGCGGAGGCCAAGGTACGCCCGGCACCGAACTGACTGCTGACGTTGGCCCGATCGCGCACGGCGGGCATTTCGTCGCACGCCATGAGGGCCGCGTCATCTTTGTACGCCACGGCATTCCGGGGGAGAAGGTCCGGATCCGGTTGACCGACTCCGGCGACTCGTCGCGCTTCTGGCGTGCCGACGTCGTGGAGGTCCTGGAAGCCTCGCCGGACCGCGTGCAGCACTTCTGGAAGCCGGCCGATTCGTTGACGGCCTGGCAGCACGGGAATCCACCCGTGGGCGGTGCCGAGCTCGGCCACATTTCCCTGCAGCGGCAGCGTGCCCTGAAGGCTGAAGTGTTGTCCGAACAGCTCAAGAGACTCGCTGGCCTGGACCTCGCGGTCGAGGTTGAGGGCGTAGGTGCCAACGACGACGGCGGACTCGGCTGGCGTACGCGCGCCAGCTTTGCTGTGACCTCCAAGGGGCGGCTGGGTATGCATGCCCACCGTTCCGACGTCGTGGTGCCCATCCGGGAGATGCCGTTGGCGCTTCCCGGAATCAACGACCTCAAGTTGTGGGACCTCGATCTCAGCGGGATAGCACGCGTAGAAGTGGCGGCGCCGGCCAATGGCTCCAGGCCGCTGGTGTTGCTGGCGCCGGAGGAAACGACCAGTCCCAAGCGGCTGCACAGCATCCTTTCGCAATTGCCGCACGAAGTTTCCGTAGCCAGCTTCGATCCCGGCAAGGGCCAGGTGTTGCAGCTTCGGGGACGGACCTGGGTACAGGAATCTGCGGCAGGGCATGAATACCGTGTGACAGGCGAGGGCTTCTGGCAGATTCATAAGGACGCGCCGGACACCCTGGTGGACGCGGTGACCGGCTACCTCGCAGGTGGAGGGTATCTCCAACCCGGTGCTGCGGTGGCGGACCTCTACGCCGGTGCCGGCCTGTTTACTGCACCCCTGGCTGATGCGGTAGGCGTTACGGGTTCGGTATTGTCCGTTGAAGGATCGCCCGGCACCAGCCGTGATGCGCGCAAGAACCTGCATGGAGAATCCCATGTTGAGATCGTGCAGGGACGAGTGGAGCGGGTATTGCACCAGCGTCCCCGGAACTTCGATTCCCTGGTGCTGGACCCGCCGCGCGTGGGGGCTGGAAAAGCCGTGATAAACCAACTCATGGCCTCACACCCCCGCGCAATTGCCTATGTGTCCTGTGATCCGGCTTCTTTTGCACGTGATCTGGGTTACTTCCAGCAAGGCGGTTGGCGCCTAGAGTCGTTGAGGGCATTCGATCTGTACCCCCACACGCATCACTTGGAGACCGTCAGCCTCATCGTTCCCGCCGGTTAGGCCGGCTATCGCCCGCCACGCCACCAGATGGCGGGCGATGCGTGGGGTGCGGCATTTCGTGGAGCTGCCCTGGAGCGGTGCTTGAACATGATCGATGCCACTACGATGGGCATAGTAGTCCCACATAGCAGCCCCACTCCGCATGGTTCCGCGCGGGGACAGGGGTTGACCAACTGAGAGTGCCGCCCGGCTAAGTAAGGTGCGCCTAACTGGCTAGCGGCCAACCACGCGACAAAGATGAAACTGTTGCGAGAGGAGTCCTGCCATGAGCACTGTGGACAGCTTCGGTTCCAAAGGCGTACTGAATGTAGCCGGCACCGATTATGAAATTTTCCGGTTGAACTCCGTAGAGGGCGCAGACAGCCTTCCGTTCAGCCTCAAGGTATTGCTTGAAAACCTCCTGCGGACTGAGGATGGCGCCAATATAACGGCTGACCACGTCCGCGCCCTGGCCGGTTGGGACCCCAATGCGGAGCCCGACACGGAAATCCAGTTCACCCCTGCCCGGGTCATCATGCAGGACTTCACCGGCGTACCTTGCGTTGTAGACCTCGCCACCATGCGCGAGGCCGTGAAAGAACTTGGCGGCGACCCCAAGCGCGTTAACCCCCTGGCACCCGCCGAAATGGTCATCGACCACTCCGTCCAGATCGACGCCTTCGGTAACTCCGGCGCACTGGAGCGCAACATGGAGATCGAGTACCAGCGCAATGGTGAGCGCTACCAATTCCTGCGGTGGGGCCAGACGGCCTTTGATGACTTCAAGGTTGTTCCCCCGGGAACCGGCATTGTCCACCAGGTCAACATCGAGTACCTGGCCCGCACCGTCATGACCCGTGAGATCGACGGCGTGCTTCGTGCCTACCCGGACACCTGCGTCGGAACCGACTCCCACACCACCATGGTCAACGGCCTGGGCATCCTGGGTTGGGGCGTCGGCGGCATCGAAGCCGAGGCTGCCATGCTTGGCCAGCCCGTCTCCATGCTGATTCCCCGCGTCGTGGGCTTCAAGCTCAGCGGCAGCATCCCGGCCGGTGCCACCGCAACGGACGTTGTGCTGACCATCACCGAAATGCTGCGCAAGCACGGCGTGGTGGGCAAGTTCGTCGAATTCTACGGTGAAGGCGTTGCCGCTGTGCCGCTGGCAAACCGCGCCACCATCGGCAACATGAGCCCGGAATTCGGCTCAACGGCCGCCATGTTCCCGATCGATGACGTCACCCTTGAATACCTGCGCCTCACCGGCCGCTCCGAGGAGAATGTCGCCCTTGTGGAGGCATACACCAAGGAACAGGGCCTCTGGCACGATCCTTCCCGCGAGCTGCGCTTCTCCGAGTTCCTCGAGTTGGACCTGTCCACCGTTGTTCCGTCCATCTCCGGTCCGAAGCGTCCGCAGGACCGCATCGAGCTGACGGATGCCAAGGAGCAGTTCCGTAAGGACATCCACAACTACGTTGCAATCGAAGACGGCAGTGTGGACGAGTCATTGGATGAATCGTTCCCGGCTTCCGATTCACCGTCGTTCACGCACGCCGACTCGCACACCACGGAGACGGCACGCGTTGCGTCCGCCGCCAATGGTGCGCATGGCCGCCCGTCCTCCCCGGTGCACGTGAAGACCGCCGACGGCCGCGAGTTTGAGTTGGACCACGGTGCAGTGTCGATCGCCTCGATCACTTCCTGCACCAACACCTCCAACCCGTCTGTCATGTTGGCTGCAGCCCTGCTTGCACGCAACGCTGTTGACAAGGGCCTGACGTCCAAGCCGTGGGTCAAGACTTCCGTCGCCCCGGGCTCGAAGGTTGTCACGGACTACTACGAGAAGTCCGGCCTGACCCCGTACCTGGAGAAGCTTGGCTTCTACATCGTGGGCTACGGCTGCGCAACGTGCATCGGCAACTCCGGCCCTCTGGAGCCGGAGATCTCCGAAGCCATCCAGGCCAACGACCTCTCCGTGACGGCTGTCCTCTCGGGCAACCGCAACTTCGAAGGCCGTATCAACCCGGACGTCAAGATGAACTACCTGGCTTCTCCGCCGTTGGTCATCGCTTACGCCTTGGCCGGTTCCATGGACTTCGATTTCGACACCGATGCCCTGGGCACCGACTCCGAGGGCAATGAAGTCTTCCTGAAGGACATCTGGCCCAACCCCATCGAGGTGCAGGAAGTCATTGACTCCTCCATCGACAAGGCCATGTTCGCCAAGGGTTACGAGGGCGTCTTCGACGGCGACGAGCGCTGGAAGGCACTGGACACTCCTGCAGGCGACACCTTCGCTTGGGCCGAGGACTCCACGTATGTCCGCAAGCCCCCATACTTCGAGGGCATGAAGGCACAGCCGGACCCCGTCCAGGACATCCAGGGCGCCCGTGTGTTGCTGAAGCTGGGCGATTCCGTCACCACGGACCACATCTCCCCGGCTGGTTCCTTCAAGTCGGACACACCGGCAGGGCAGTACCTCCTGGCCAATGGTGTGGAGCGCAAGGACTTCAACTCCTACGGCTCGCGCCGTGGCAACCACGAAGTCATGATCCGCGGTACCTTCGCCAACATCCGCATCAAGAACCAGCTCCTGGACGGCGTCGAGGGTGGCTTTACCCGCGACTTCAGCCAGGAAGGTGCACCGCAGGCTTACGTCTACGATGCCGCCCAGAACTACCAGGCCGCGGGAACGCCGCTGGTTGTCCTGGCAGGCAAGGAATACGGTTCCGGATCCTCCCGTGACTGGGCAGCCAAAGGTACTGCGCTCCTGGGTGTCAAGGCCGTCGTCGCCGAGAGCTACGAGCGCATCCACCGCTCCAACCTCATCGGCATGGGCGTTCTTCCCCTGCAGTTCCCCGCTGGCGAGTCTGCAGCAACGCTGGGACTTACCGGTACGGAGACGTTCTCGGTTGAAGGCGTCACGGGGCTGAACAACGGCACCACGCCCAAGACGCTCAAGGTGACGGCAACGGCCGAGGACGGCACGTCCAAGTCCTTCGACGCCGTCCTGCGCATCGATACGCCGGGTGAAGCGGACTACTACCGCAACGGTGGCATCCTGCAGTACGTGCTTCGGCAAATTAGCGGTTCTTGAGCTGATTGGCTCGGATACCAGAGGATCTGGGTGCTGACTTGCTGTCACCGGCGGTCACACTGGAGTCTCGCATAAGTGCCCCGTCAGGCTTCGGCTTGGCGGGGCACCTGTGCTTTGTCGGTCCGACTCGCGGTTCAGGGTGCCGGGGTGCTCGACCCATTCGTGAATTGGCAGCGGCAACCGTCACGGCCGCCACCTCGGTTGCCTCAACCGCTGACTGTTTCGCGCCTACGCGGACGCGCCGCCCAGCCGGAAAGGCTCGCCCGGTGCGAGTACACGGATGCGCTTGGGGTTGACCACGACGTCCCAGAGCGTGTCCGGGTCGGCGTTGAACGGGGAGAAATCGGGGGAGTCCACCGAGCCCCAGTGGTGCAGGAGCAGGTCCGCGTCGGGATAGGCATTGGCTATCTCGACGGCGCCGTCGAAGGTGAAGTGCCACTCGCTGTCCGAGAAGTCGAACAGCAGCGCATCCGGGGTCGGCATGGTCAGATGGTGTTCGCGGATCAGCCGTGAGTCCCCTGGTGCCCAGATCACGCCGTCACGGGTCTCGATCCAGAAGCCGCACGAGTCCTCATCGCGGAAGGTGCGCTGCCCCGGCTGGGGCGCGGCATTCTGCCAGGCATGGTCGGCCGGTGTGACCGTTACCCGGACCCCGCCAATGGAGAAGGCATCGCCGATGCCGTGGCCCTCGGCGGGCATGCCCAGTTCCTGCATCAGATCGGAGACGTAGCGGGTCGAGTGGAACCGCTGGGTGACTTCATTCAAGGCATTACATGTCGGCACGCTGAAGTGGTCATTGTCCGCGTGAGTGACCAGGATCCCATCGAGTCGGGGGACGTCTGCCGCCTGGAGCGGGAAGTCGATGAGCACAGGCATGTCAAAGTCCTGGAGCAGCGGATCGACCATAATCAGCGTCCCCCGTGCATTGATCAGAAATCCCGCCATGCCGAGCCAGTAAAGGACGGTGCCGTGCGGGTCATCGAAGGCATCAGCACGAATTGGCATAGTTGTCGGGGCCATGGCCTGCCCGCGGGGGCTGTGCCGGAGCGGTGGGTGCGCATGGTTCATCGTGTCTCCTTGGGTCTGTTCTCCGGTGCAATGGGAGTGGTCACTGTTCACTCCGGCGACCGAGCATGAAATCAGCCATAAGATCTTGCACGGCCTCAACCATATGCTCACCGGCGGCAGTTCCGCAGCCAACAGAACGGGCTGCAGCAATGAGAGGTGTAGTGCCGTGTCCCGAGACGACGTCGCCGACGAACATTGAGGAGGTCAGCAATGAGCGATCCACCGGCAACGGGTCCTTGGCTCCCATCCCCAGAGGGGTCGCGTTGAAGACCAGGTCGAAGCCCGTTGGGTCGGCCGTCCCGGCACGCGCCCGGCCAGGATCCATCATCTCCAGCAGGTCCAGTACACCGTTCACGCGCGACAGGTCAGCGTCGTGGACCACGAGCTCCCGCACCCCGGCGTCGATGAGGGCGATTGCGATCGCGCTGCCCGCGCTTCCGGTGCCTACTAGCAGCGCTCGTGAGCCGTGGATGGTCGCGCCGTGGTCCTGCTGCGCCTTTACGAACGCGAGGCCGTCGAGCATGTCCCCGTGCCAGGTGCCGTCCGGGTTGCGGCGCATGACGCTGACGACGCCAGAGCGGCCCGCACGGTCGGTGCTGGTGGAGCAATAGGTGAAGGCGTCGTGCTTGTGCGGCATCGTGACCAGGATCCCGTCGACGTTCGGCGTTGCTGTGAGTCCGGTCATGACAGCATCGAGTGCGCCCTCGGGTACATGCATCGGTATGCAGATCCCGTTATGGCCGCGCTCGGCGAAAGTCCGCGTGAGCCATATGGGGGACTGCACGTGCGTGATGGGGTCTCCGATGATGGGAAACAAGCGGGTGGCTCCGCTGAGACGTTGCGGCGTCTCTGCTGTTCCGTCCGGGATCCATGTGGTCATGGGTGGTGTCTCCTTCTTAGTGGGTGGTGTAGCCGCCGTCGACGGGCAACGCGACGCGGACGACGAAGCTGGCTGCCGGGCTGCACAGCCACAGCACCGCGGCCGGTGCCGGGCCGTGCGGTGAGGGTTTCCCCGCCGCGTCGGGTGTTTCGCGTGTATCCAGAGCCCGGTGTCAGGCGTCCTCCACGACGTTCTTCAGCACGGTCGTCGCGCCCATCCCGTTGGGCCAGCCGGCGTAGAAGGAAAGGTGCAGTAAGGCCTCCTTGAGTTCCTCGTCGGTGACGCCGTTCTGGCGGGCGAAACCGAGATGGAACTTCAGCTGGTCCATCTTGCCCAGTGCGGTCAGCGCAGCGACCGTGATCAGGCTCCGATCGCGCTTGGACAGCTCCTCTCGCTCCCAGACCTCATCGAAGAGGACACGGTCGGTGTAATGGACCATTCCGGGTGCGAAGTCGCCGAAGGCGTTGTTCCCGCCGCTCCAGCCGGTGCTCTGCTCTTCATTGCTCATCGTCTTTCTCCTTCGTCGTAGTTGCACGAATGCCTCTATTCCATCGCCACTGCGGCAGGGGAGGGGAGTCTCTAGTGAAGGGTGTACCAGCGGGGACTCCCTCCAAGCCGGTGACCCGAATAGCGTTGCCTGCATGAACACCAAGGACGAAGCACGGGAGTTCCTCATATCCCGTCGGGCGAACATCAGCCCCGAGCAGGCCGGACTGACCGTCTCGGGGCACCGTCGCGTCGCGGGCTTGAGGCGGGGGGAGGTTGCGATGCTTGCGGACGTGAGTCCGGAGTACTATGCCAAGATCGAGCGAGGCAACCTCGCCGGGGTGTCCGACTCCGTGCTGGAGTCGGTCGCCCAGGCCCTGCAGCTCGACGATGCCGAGCGCGAGCACCTTTTTGATCTCGCCCGGGCCGCAAACGGAGGAGCGCAGCACGTGCGCCGGCGCAAGTCGAAGACATGGGTGGCGCGGGATAGCCTGACCCGTGCGCTGGACGTCATCGTGAACGGTCCGGCGTTCGTCCGCAACGGACGGATGGACATCTTGGCGACCAACGCCCTGGGTCGCGCCTTCTATGACGAGGTCTTCGACGGGCCCGGGCAGGGGAACCTCGCCCGGTACTGCTTCTTCGACGAGCGAGCAAAGACGTTCTACCCGGACTGGGAGGCGGCGGCCGACGTCACCGTGGCGATCCTGCGCACGGAGGCCGGTCATGATCCTCGTGACAAGCAGTTGCATGACCTTGTCGGTGAACTCTCCACCCGCAGTGACGCGTTCCGTACGCGGTGGGGTGCGCACAACGTCCGCCGCCACGGCTCGGGCACGAAGGACTTTCACCACCACGAGGTCGGCGACCTCACCCTCACGTACGAAGGACTCGAGCTGACCGCCGAGCCGGGGCTTTCGTTCCTCATTTACACCGCCGAGCCCGGTTCGCCGAGCGATCAACGGCTGCAGCTGCTGGCAAGCCTCGCCGCCACCGTAACCGCGACACCGTCACACCCCGTACTCGACGACACCACCACTACGAAGGACTGACCTTGCACACCAGAGTACTTGGCCAGGGGCTTGAGGTCTCCGCGATGATCGTGCCGATCCCCGGCATATGGCTTACGTCAACCGCTGGACGGAACAAAAGGAAAAGCAAAATGACTGACAACGAATTCGACCAGATCTTCCCGCTCGGGGAAAAGAACGACGCCTACGCCCAGTACTTCATCGGCCAGAGTTATCTGGCCCCGCTCGCCTCGGGAAGTGTTCCGGTCAGCAACGTCTCCTTCGAGCCGGGATGCCGCAACAACTGGCACATCCACCACGGCACCGATGGTGGAGGAGACCAGATCCTGATCTGCACTGCGGGCAGCGGCTGGTACCAGGCAGAGGGCACCGAGCCGATCAGCCTGGAGCCCGGAACGGTGATCCACGTCCGGGCCGGCACGAAGCACTGGCACGGTGCGAAGGCCGATTCGTGGTTCTCCCACCTTGCTTTCATCACCCCGGGCGAAGGCGTAGGCAACGAATGGCTGGAGCCCGTCACCGACGAGGTGTACGGCGCGCTTCCGACCAACGGAGGGAACGCATGAGCATCCTGAACGAGAGCTACACCCTGTCCAACGGCATCGAGATCCCGAAGCTGGGGCTCGGCACGTGGTTCATCGACGATGACAAGGCAGCTGGCGCGGTCCTCGCAGCTGTCGGGGTCGGTTACCGGAACTTTTGACACTGCTCAGGCCTGCGGAAATGAGCGCGGCGTCGGTGAGGGTGTGCGCGCCTCCGGCGTGCCCCGGGACGAACTGTTTGTCTCCACGAAGCTCGCTGCGGAGATCAGGACTACGAGGGCGCGATCGACGTCTACAGCGGCAAGTGACGCAGGAGGACGAAGTAGCATGACTGCGTGGAACCGGTGACGCCGTTACGTCCCCGATCGTCCGGCCATCTGGACGGCTTGACGTGACTCATGTCACCTGCCATGATGGTTTCTGGTTCTTTCGAGACCTGGGTATGTAACTCGCTTCGGGCGAGGCAAGGCTCAAGCTCTGCGACCTTCATCGGTCAACCGGCTTGGGCCTTTTTCGTGCCCTGAAACAGGATCACCTGAAACAGCTCAAGCCGCGTTACCTCACACCTCCGCCCAATGAAGGGCGGATCTGAGAATGCGAGGAAATCATGAGCAAGCAATACGCTCCCTTAGCCGCAGACATCGTGCGGCTCGTTGGCGGCAAAGCCAACATCACCGAGGCCTACCACTGCCAGACCCGGCTTCGTTTCGCCCTAAAGGATGAATCCGCCGTCGCGCTGGACGAGCTGAACGCCACTGAAGGCATCGCAAAAACCCTCTCCAAGGGAGGGGTCTTCCAAGTTGTGGTCGGCATGCACGTCAAGGACGTGTTCAACGAAGTGGAGCGCGAGCTCGGCGATTTGTCTGTCAACGCCAAGGACGACGGCGGCGCAGCCAAGGGCAAGCGCAAAAACGTGGGCAGCGCGGTGATCGAGTTCGTCTCCAGTGTCTTCCAGCCCCTCATCCCAGCATTGTCTGGAGCTGGTATGGTCAAGGCGCTCCTTGCCCTGCTCGTAGTGCTGAATCTCGTGTCCAGGGAATCTCAGACCTACGCTTTGGTCGACCTTTTCGCAGATGCGGTGTTCTATTTCCTCCCCGTGCTGCTGGCCTTTAGTGCGGCTCAGAAGTTGAAGATCAGCCCGATCCTGGCAGCCGCGGTCGCTGCCATGATGCTGCACCCCAACTGGGTCGCCCTGGTGACGAAGAAGGACCCGGTCACCTTCTTCGACATCTTGCCGTTCCCCTTGGTGAACTACTCGGGCGCGGTCATTCCGATCATCCTGGTCGTGTTCGCCCAGTACTACGTGGAGCGTGGTCTGACCCGGGTGGTCCCGAAGTCCGTGAACCTGGTGTTCGTGCCGATGCTGACCTTCCTCATCATGGGTACTCTGGCCCTCGGTGTGCTCGGACCCATTGGCAGCATTCTGAGCGGCTACCTTGGTTCCTTCTTCACATTCCTGAGCACCAACGCAGCCTGGGCCCCGGCCCTGCTGGTCGGTGCGACACTTCCGGTCATGGTCATGTTCGGCCTGCACAACGGCATCGCCCCGCTCGGTGTCGTCCAGCTCGCCCAGACGGGCAAGGAAAGTATCTTCGGTCCCGGTGCCCTGGTCTCCAACATCGCCATGGGCGCAGCGTCCTTGGTGGTCGCTTTCCGAACCAAAGACAAGAAGACGCGTCAGATTGCCACCGCAGGCGGCATCACAGGCCTGATGGGCATCACGGAACCGATTCTCTATGGCATCGCCCTTCCCAAGCGTTACCCGCTCATCGCGGCCATGATCGGCGGTGGCGCGGGCGGCTTGTACGCGGGCTTAACCCAGACGCACCGCTTTGCTACCGGCTCCTCCGGCCTGCCCGCCGTTCTGCTCTACATCGGTGACAACACGCTGGTGAACATGATCAACATCATTATCGCCCTGGTTATCTCCGCCGTCGTCTCCGCCGTGCTGACCTTTGTCCTCTCGTTCAAGTTCGAAAAGCCAGCCGTCGAAACGGCCTCGGCAGCGGACGACGATGCGGCCCCGTCCAGCCGTCGCCCTGCTGCCAACGAGACCGCCGCCGTCGCCGGTGGCACAGCAACTCTGGTGCGGACCGAAACCATCGAATTGGCTGCGCCGTGCGCCGGCACCGTTGTTCCGTTGGCCGACGTCGGCGATCCGGTCTTCGCCTCCGGAGCCATGGGTCCGGGCGTCGCCGTGGAACCGTCCGAGAGCGTCATCGTCTCCCCGGTGAGCGGAACAGTAGCCGTGGCCATGAAGACCGGCCACGCCTTCGGCATCAAGACCGACGACGGCGTAGAGGTACTGGTGCACGTGGGCATCGACACGGTGACCATGAAGGGTGAGGGTTTCCAGGGCGCGCTGGAACGCGGGACACGCGTGGAGGCAGGGCAGCCGCTCGTCACGGCCGACCTGGACGCCATTCGCGCCGCCGGCCATCCGGCCACCGTGCTGGTGGTCGTGACCAACGGACCCAAGGACGCGCCGGTGGAGCAGCTTGAAGGCGGCTCCGTGGTGGCAGGCGCGGCGATCGCCGTCGTCGGACGCTGACCAGGAAGCCACGAAAGGAACCGCAGAATGCAGCACGAGCAGCTCACCCCGTTCCCCGAGGACTTCCTCTGGGGAGCCTCCACCTCCGCCTATCAGGTGGAGGGCGGCTGGGACGCCGACGGCAAAGGCCCGTCCGTGATCGACATCCACATGCACCGGCCGCACGGCGTCACGGACTTCACCGTGGCGGCGGGCCACTACCACCGCTACGCCGAGGACGTGGAGTTGTTCTCGGAGATGGGTCTGAACGCCTACCGCTTCTCCATCGCATGGACCCGGATCGTCCCGGACGGCGACGGCGCGGTGAACCCGGCCGGCGTAGCGCATTACCATCGGGTGATTGACGAGCTCCTGGCCAAGGGCATCGAGCCCGTCGTGACCATGTACCACTTTGACCTCCCCGCGGCGCTGGACGCCAAGGGCGGCTGGTCGGAGCGGGCCACCATCGACGCCTTCGAGCGTTACGCCCGGGTACTTTTTCAGGAGTACGGCTCCAAGGTGAAGTACTGGCTCACCATCAACGAGCAGAACATGATGATCCTGCACGGTCGCGCCATCGGGACCACCGGACGCAGTGGCCAGGTGGGAGGAAAGGAGCTCTATCAGCAGAACCACCACATGTTCCTGGCGCAGGCGCGGGCCATGGTGCTCTGTCATGAGCTGCTGCCAGAGGCGAAGATCGGGCCGGCACCGAACATCGTGTCCGTCTACCCGGCCACCTGCGCGCCGGAGGATATCATCGCGGCGGATGACTGGGATGCCGTTCGCAACCTGCTCTATGTGGACCTGTCCGTCCGGGGCAGTTACCACAATCTGGCGTGGGCCTACCTCTGTGCCAAGGGCTGGGAGCCGGAGATCCTGGATGGTGATCTTGAGCTGCTGGCTGCGGCCAAGCCGGATTTCCTCGCGTTCAACTACTACTCGACTCAGACGGTCGGTGCGTCCCGTGGGGACTCATCGGACATCCAAGTGCGGGGTGGGGACCAGCAGATCGTGCGGGGCGAGGTGGGCCTCTACCGTGCGGTGAAGAATGAGCATCTGCCCGTCAATGCCTTCGGCTGGGAGATCGACCCGGTGGGGTTCCGCACCACTATGCGCCGCCTCTGGGACCGCTATCGGCTGCCGCTCATCATCACCGAGAACGGGCTGGGTGCCTTTGACGAGCTGGTGAACGGCAGAGTGCGGGACGATTACAGGATCGAGTTCCTGCGCCTGCACCTGGAGCAGATCCGGCTGGCCATCAGCGACGGCGTGGACGTGTTCGGCTACTGCCCGTGGACGGCGATCGACTTGGTGTCCACGCATCAGGGCATCTCCAAGCGGTACGGCTTTATCTATGTGGACCGCACGGAGGATGATCTGAAGGATCTGGCGCGCGTGCGGAAAGACAGCTTCTTCTGGTACCAGGGCGTCATCGCCTCCGGTGGCGAGTCGCTCTCCGCCTGAGGCTCCGGCGGGATCCCGCCGGGCTGTGGTGCGGGGCAGAATCCGCCCCGCATCACCACCATGATTTTTTGACGGAAGGAACGGTGAGACGTGCAAGTCAAGCGCGTGCTCAACAACAACGCGGTGCTGGCGGTCGATGACGACGGCAAGGACCTCGTGGTGATCGGCCGCGGCCTCGGGCACGGCCGCAGGCCAGGTGACGAGATCTCCCGCGAGGTGGCGGATCAGGTCTTCGTTGCGGCGGAGAACGCCAATCTGGAACGGCTCGCCCGCTTCCTGGATGACATCCCCCTGGACTGTCTGAATGCAGCCGGCGAGGTCGCGGAGCTGGCGCAGAAGCGGCTCGACCTGCGGGTCAGCCAAGCCCTGGTGGCGCCGCTCGCGGATCACCTCAGCTTCGCCGTCGAACGGTTGCAAGAGGGGATCCCTGCCCAGTTCCCGCTGGCGTGGGAGGTCTCCCAGCTTTACCCGAAGGAGCTGGCCACGGGACGCGAGGCGTTGGGCCTGGTGGAGGCGTCCCTGGGGGTGAGGCTGCATGACGACGAGGCGGTGGCCTTGGCCATGCACTTCGTGAACGCTCAGTTCGCCACGCCCGGCATGGAGAAGGCCATGCAGATGACCGGTGTCATCGCGCAGGCATTCGCGCTGGTGGATAAGACTTTCGGCTTCACCGTGGACCAGCAGTCCATGAACGCGGCACGCTTCGTCACCCATTTGAGATACCTGTTCAGCCGAGTCGCCTCGGGCAAACAGATCTCAGAGAAGTCCTCCGTGCTGGTGGACGCGATCATTCAGAGCCACCCGGAGGCCGTGGTGTGCGCCGCCAAGATCCAGTACCTCCTTGAAATGGGACTGGACACCAGCCTCACCCGGGACGAGGTGGCATACCTGGCGTTGCACGTCGCACGCCTGGTAGCGGACGTGAGTGAATACCGCTAAAGCCCAGATGCGTCGTGCCCCGCGGCGGTTGAGCCGATACAGACGAAAGAGAACTTCGATGGAAGCCATGGCGCTGAAATTAGCAGGAACCACAAGGTTTCAGGGGGTCGGAGTCAATCCGGCATGGCGAGCCATCGGCGCGTGAGTCGTGAAGTGAAGATTACATCCTCACCCTGGATGAACAACAGGCCGCGTTCCTCAATGGTCTGACACAACCGGCAGTCTGAACCAGAGACAGACTCATATTGTGCTTGAGCTGAAAAGCCGAGCAAATCTCCATTCCCTTAACCAAAAGAAACACAAGATCCTGAAGGAGAACCCTATGCCCGAACGCAAAGCAGTCGTCGCCAGCGCCTCCGGCCTGCACGCCCGTCCCGCCGCCGTCTTCGCCGAGGCCGCCGCGGACCTGGACATCGAGGTCACCATCGCCCTGGACGGCACCCCCGAAGACGAGGCCATGGACGCCTCCAGCATCCTCTCCCTCATGACCCTGGGTGCCAGCCACGGCGACATCGTGGTGCTCCGCGCCGAGAGTCCAGGAAGCGAGGAGGCCTTGGACAAGCTGGTAGCCCTGGTCGAAACCGATCTCGACGGAGTGTTGCCGCCTGCCTAATTCATCTGGTCGCCCGACCAGCCGGGGCTGTTGCGTTCCCGGGGCGCGTATTCATTACTCACGCGGGCGCGAAAACGCTGGCCCCGGGCACGCGCTAGAGTTAACAAGCACGTCATTCACCCTAAGGAGGGCCGTTGGGACTCTTGGAAACCATCAAGGATCCACAGGACCTGGCCAAACTGTCCGGCCAAGAGCTGGAACAGCTGGCCGGCGAGATCAGGAACTTCCTGATCACCAACGTAGCCGCTACGGGTGGACACCTGGGTCCCAACCTCGGCGTCGTGGAGCTCACGCTTGCTGTGCATCGCATCTTCGAGTCGCCCCGGGACAGCATTGTCTTTGATACCGGGCACCAGTCCTATGTCCACAAGCTCCTCACGGGCAGGCAGGACTTCAGTACGCTGCGGCAACAGGGTGGCCTCTCCGGTTACCCCGACCGCGATGAATCCGAACATGACATCGTCGAAAGCTCCCACGCTTCCTCGTCGTTGTCCTGGGCGGACGGCATCTCCCGCGCCCGGCAGCTGACCGGCGAAGGTGACCGGTTCGTCGTCGCGGTTGTAGGTGACGGTGCGCTCACTGGTGGCATGACCTGGGAAGCCATCAATAATATCGCCGCTGATAAGCGGCGCCGCGTGGTGATTGTGGTCAACGACAACGGCCGCTCCTATGCACCGACCGTGGGCGGTTTTGCCGACTACCTGGCATCGCTTCGCCCCACCATCGACACGCTGCGAACCACCCCGGCCTATGAGCGGATGCTTGACTGGTGGAAGAAGAAGCTCCAGAACGGCGGTCCCGTAGGTCAGTTCACCTACAAGAGCCTGCACGCCATGAAGAAGGGCATCAAGGACTGGTGGGCGCCCCAGGGCATGTTTGAAGACCTGGGCATGAAGTACATCGGGCCGGTGGACGGACACAACCTCCAGGCCATGGAGCACGCCCTCACTACGGCCAAAGCCTACGGCGGCCCGGTGATCGTGCATGCGATGACCGAAAAGGGCCACGGATATGCTCCCGCCCTTGCCAACGAGGCCGATCAGTTCCACGCTGTGGGAATCATTGATCCAGAGACAGGTGAGCCGACCGAAAGGCCCGGCGCCAGATCCTGGACGTCGGTTTTCGCCGAGGAAATCGCCGACATCGCTGATGAGCGTCCTGACATTGTCGGTATCACCGGGGCAATGCTGATACCCGTCGGTCTGCACAAGTTCGCGGAGCGCCATCCTGAACGCGTTATCGACGTCGGTATCGCGGAACAGCATGCACTCACGTCTGCTGCGGGGATGGCCTACGGTGGCCTGCACCCAGTGGTGGCGGTTTATGCAACGTTCCTGAACCGTGCCTTCGATCAGCTACTGATGGATGTCGCACTCCACAAGGCAGGGGTCACCATTGTCCTGGACCGTGCAGGTGTTACAGGGCCTGACGGTCCCAGCCATCACGGCATGTGGGACATGGCGATGGTCCAGATTGTCCCGGGACTCCATTTAGCCGCCCCGCGCGACGCCACCCGGCTCCGGGAAGAACTGCGTGAGGCGGTCGCCATCAATGACGCCCCCACCGTGGTGCGGTTCTCCAAGGGCAGCGTTGGCTCTGAAGTGGAGGCCATTGAGCGGCTCCACGACGGCGTGGATATCCTGGCTCGCCGTCCCGAGGGTTCCACCGAAAACGACGTCCTCATCGTCAGCGTTGGCGCGATGTCCGAGCTCGCCCTTGATGTCGCCGGCCGTCTTGGTGCCCAGGGAATCAGCTCAACGGTGGTTGATCCCCGTTGGCTCCTGCCCGTCCGCAGGTCAATCATCGCCCTTGCCGCCCGGCACCGCCTGGTCATCTGTATCGAAGACGGCGTCCGCGCCGGCGGCGTGGGTTCACGCATCCGCCAGGAAATGCGCGCAGCCGGCGTTGATACGGCTTTGAACGAGGTGGGCTTGCCTGTTGAGTTCCTGGTGCACGGATCCAGGAGCCAGGTCCTGGAGCGCGTCGGGCTTACGGCCCAGAAAATAGCCCACGACGTCGTGGCACAGGTCCTGGGGACAAAGGTCCCCTTTGCACGGCCCCTGCCAGGTCAGGAACACCCCACCACCGGCAGTCTGCCTAAGCTGTGAGTCCCGATCGCGAACCGGGCTCCCTGCAGCCCGGTGACCTCGTGGTGGCGAGAAACAGGAAATGGAACGGCAAGGCGCACTGGGTTGTGCCCGGCCGCTACTTGGGTGAGGACATCCACGGGTGGTGGATTTTCCAGGGCGCGGGGGAGTTCTGTTCGCGTCCCGGTGCTGCCTTCTACACAGCCTCGGATGCCGTCCTGCTGGTACCGCGGACGGGCGAATTCGTAGCCACTTTCTATGACGACACGTACCCGGGTGACTTCCGGATCTACGTAGACCTGGCAACCGGTCATGGATGGAACACCATCAGGCCAGGCGTTACCGAGTTCCACATGATCGATATGGACCTGGACGTCATCCGCTCCACCCTTCACGGTGTGTTTGTCGATGACGAAGACGAGTTTGAGGACCACAGGGCAGGCATGGGATATCCCGCAGAAACCGTGGAAACCATGCGTGCGGAGTGCGCAGCCCTTCGTGAAGCAGTGGACGCCATGAAGGCTCCATTCGACGTCGAGGGCACCAGCAACACCAGTGCAGAGTGGTTCAGGAAAGGACGAACATGAGCGGCATTATCCGCGCATACAAACGCGACGATGAGGGAGTACTTCACTTCCGTGAAGCCTGGTACGACGACGACGACCACCAGTTCGTGATCAATCACGGCGTGGTGGGCCACCAAAGCAAGACGGATGAAACAGACGTCGACGACGACTCTTCCGTAGATGGTTTGATGGCGGCTTTCGCTGCCCAGTGTGAAGAGGACGGATTCGCCGAGGTCCCCGAGTCCGAGCAGTTTTGGGTGGTGGCACAGTTCGCTCTGAAGACCAAGGACGGCACCGAACGTGACCGTCATTTTGAGCGCAAGGCAAAGGCCGCGCTCACGGGTGAACTGGCTTGGCGAGGACTGGGAATCGTGGATCGCACGGAGATCGGAAACTCGCGCCTGAACGTCTTTTGCCTTTGCCCGGACGTCAACAAGGCTGTCAATGCCATCAAGATCTGCGTTCGCAATGAGGACCTTGATTTCACCAAACTCTCCATCGCGGCGGCTCCACACAGCGACCCCACCGCATTCCGCCTGAAGCACTCGCCCAAGCAAGGTGTGGGCTTTACCCTCTAAGTAGGACCTAACGCACTCAGGAGGGATGTTCCATGTCGTCCAAGAGCAATTGGCCCGGACATACGCCGCTACCCAAGGGCCTTGCGGCGCCGGCAAAACGCGCCCTGGCCCACGAAGGCATCGAAACTTTGGAACAGCTGGCCGAGTTTGGCGAACAGAAGGCCTCCAAGCTCCACGGCATGGGGCCGGTAGCCATTGCCCAGCTCGAGGAAGCAATGGAGGAATCCGGCATCACTTTCGGCTCGCGCTAACGTCGGCCTTAGTCCCCGGAAGAGCGTTATAGGCTGGGATCCATGACTGAATATCGACGCCTTGGCCACTCCGGACTGACCGTCTCAGCTGTAGGGCTGGGTTGTAACAACCTGGGGCGCGCCAACACTCCCACGGAGTCGCAGGAAGGCACGGATGCCGTTGTTCACGCCGCGATCGATGCCGGGGTGACGTTCTTCGACGTCGCAGATGTGTACGGCCGGGAGCCTGGCCTCAGCGAGACCATGCTGGGCAAAGCGCTGAAGGGGCATCGCGACGACGTCGTTATCGGTACCAAGTTTGGTATGGATATGCACGGAGCCAATGGCAACGACTTTGGCGCGCGCGGGTCCCGGCGCTACATTCTCAAGGCGGTGGAAGCCTCACTGCGCAGGCTGGGCACGGAGTGGATCGACCTCTACCAGTTCCACACCCCGGACCCACAGACGCCCATCGAGGAAACCCTTGCAGCGTTGGATGTCCTGGTCACCAGCGGCAAGGTCCGCTACATCGGACACTCGAACTTCGCAGGGTGGCAGATCGCCGAAGCCGAGTACGTTGGGCGGCAGTCTGGCGGGGCTCGCTTCATTTCAACCCAGAACCACTACAACCTGCTGGACCGCCGCGCCGAGCTCGAGGTACTTCCGGCTGCAGGCGCCTTCTCGCTTGGCGTGCTTCCTTACTTCCCCCTGGCCAACGGCCTGCTCACCGGCAAGTACTCCGCAGGTCATGCCCCCGAGGGCTCCCGCCTGAGCCACACACGGACCAATCTGGTGCATGATGCCGACTGGCAGCAGCTGGGCCGCTTTGGCCAGTTCGCCAAGGAGCGGGGCATCACCGAACTCCAGCTGGCATTCTCGTGGTTGGCAGCCCAACCCGGCGTCGGCAGTGTCATCGCTGGCGCGACGCGTCCGGAGCAGGCTCGTGAGAACGCGGAAGCAGTGTGCTGGGTCCCGAGCCAGGAGGAGCGCGAGGAACTGGACGAGATCTTCCCGCGTGCTCCCAAGGTGGCACTCTTCTAGACCGCAAAGCCTCATTAATGGGGAAGGGCAGTGGCGCGGACTTTCGCTCCGGCCACTGCCCTTCTTTCTTGCCGCTTAGGCTGGGGCGGAGGCGACGCCCGGTGCCAGGAAACGCTTGCCATTGACGCGTTCAGAGGAGCCAACACGGTCCAGGTATGGAGTGATGCCGCCCAGGAACATGGGCCAACCCGCTCCCAAGATGACGCAGAGGTCGATGTCCTCAGGCCCGGCAACCACACCTTCTTCAAGCATCAATCCGATTTCTTCGGCCAGTGCATCCTGGGTTCGGCGCAGCACTTCCTCGCGTGTGGAGGGAGTGTTACCGAAGGACATGATGGCCAGGGTCTCAGCCGGGATGAGTGGCTTTCCATCCGGACCGGGGACCCAGAGGGACTTCACGCCGTTGTCGATGAGCTTCTGCAGGTTCTGTGAAACGGGGAAACGGGGTCCAAAGGCATTATGGAGGGACTCCTGCACATGCTGTGCCACCGGCAGCCCCACCATGGCGCTCAAGGTGAAGGGAGTCATCGGCAGCCCCATGGGCCGCAAAGCGGTGTCTGCAACCTCGGCGGGGGTGCCTTCGTCGAAGGCGGCGATAACTTCGCCCATGAGGCGGAGCAGGATGCGGTTCACGACGAACGCCGGCGCGTCCTTAACCAGGACGGCGGTCTTCTTCAGGCCCTTGGCGAGTTCAAAAGCCGTAGCAAGTACGGCGTCGTCAGTGTTTGGCGCCCTGACGATCTCCAGGAGAGGCATGACGGCAACAGGGTTGAAGAAATGGAAGCCCACCAGCCGCTCCGGGTGCCGGAGGTCCTCGGCCATGGCCGTAACAGACAGCGAGGACGTGTTGGTGGCGAGGATGCACTCGGGGGAGACGATCGCTTCCACTTCCGCGAACACCTGCTTCTTGATGTGCAGTTCTTCAAACACGGCCTCGATGACGAAGTCGGCATCAGCGAAGACTTCCTTGGATACCGAACCGGTGACGAGCGCCTTGGTCCGGTTGGCGGCGTCGGCCTTGATGCGCTTCTTTGCCAGCAATTTGTCGACTTCTGCGTGGACGTACGCAACGCCCTTGTCCACCCTGGCCTGATCGATGTCTGTCATCACGACAGGTACCTTGAGTTGGCGGGCGAAAAGTAGCGCCAACTGGCTTGCCATGAGCCCCGCACCTACCACGCCCACCTTGGTGACCGGGCGGGCCAGCTTACGGTCCGGTGCGCCTGCAGGCCGCTTGGAGCGCTTCTGGACGAGGTCCAGGAAGGCGTACACGGTGGAGCGGAACTCATCCGTCTGCATCAGGCCGGCAAGGGTTTCACATTCCAGTTCAGCCGATTCGCCCTGGCTCATGGTGCGGTTTGCTTCCATGATGTCCAGCACCTTGGCAGGCGCGGGAGAGGCATTGGAGGTCTTCGCCTCCACAAACGCGCGGCCCGCGGCGACCGCTGCAGCCCAGCGGCGGGCGACGCCCTCGTCCGAGGGGTCGACGGCGTTCTTCCGCGCTGGTGTTTCTTTGCCGGCAATGACACGGGCAGCCCATGCCAGGGACTGCTCCATGAAATCGGCCGGCTCGAAGATGGCATCGGCAATACCGAGCTCAAACGCCTCCGGGCCGGTGAGTGTACGGTTGTTGCTGAGCGGGTTCTCGATCATTACCTTGACGGCGTTTTCGGGACCGATCAAGCGGGGGAGAATGTACACGCCGCCCCAGCCCGGAACAAGGCCAATAAACGCCTCAGGCAGTGCGAGGGCACCTGCGCCGGTGGAAACGGTCCGGTAGGTGGACTGCAGGGCGATCTCCAGTCCGCCGCCAAGCGCCAATCCATTGATGAAGGCGAAGCTGGGCACCCCGAGGTTGGCCAGGGCGGAATACACCGCGTGTCCAAGCTCGGCCATCCACAACCCATGCTCGCGTTCCTTGAGGGTCTTCACGGCGGACAAGTCTGCGCCAGCAACCAGGAAGTATGGTTTGCCGGTGACGCCGACCCCGACGATTTCGCCCTTGGCGGCGCGCTCCTTGAGCCCTTCGAGGACTTCGCCCAATTCCACCAGGGTGTTGGGACCCAGAGTGGTGGGTTTGGAGTGGTCCAGTCCGTTGTCCAGGGTGATCAAGGCAAAGGTGCCTGCACCGCCTGGAAGCTGGATGTCCTGGACATAGGAATGCGTCACGATCTCGTCGGGGAAGAGGGAGGCGAGCTTCTGGAATTCTGTGGCGCTCATGCGGCGGCTCCTTCTGTGGTGGTCTGGCCTGAAGTCTGGACGGTGGATTCGAAGTCAGGGGATTCGAAGTCAGCGTGGTTCGGGTTTTCCCAGATCACTGTGGCACCCATGCCCAGGCCGATGCACATGGTGGTGATGCCATAACGGACCGACGGGTCTTCCTGGAACTGACGGGCCAGTTGGTTCATCAGCCGAACTCCCGAGGAAGCGAGCGGATGTCCGACGGCGATCGCCCCGCCATAGCGGTTGACCCGGGGGTCGTCATCCGCGATGCCGAAGTGGTCAAGGAAGCTCAGGACCTGCACGGCGAAGGCCTCGTTGATCTCGAACAATCCGATGTCTTCAATGGCGAGGCCCGCGTTCCTGAGGGCCTTTTCCGTGGCTGGCACGGGACCGATTCCCATGACTTCCGGTTCCACTCCCGCGAAGGCATAGGAAACCAAGCGCATCTTCACTGGCAGGCCCAACTCTGCCGCGGCTTCTGCCGAAGCGAGTACCGCAGCTGTGGCGCCGTCGTTCAAGCCTGCTGCGTTGCCCGCCGTAACCCGCCCATGGGCCCGGAACGGGGTGCGCAGTTCGGCAAGATCCTGCACCGTGGTTCCTGGGCGGGGCGGCTCATCTGTGGTGTGCAGTGCCCAACCCTGCCCTGGCTTCATGGTGGCCACCGGGACGAGGTCCTCCTGGATCTGCTGGCGGGAATAGGCTTCGGCCAGTTTCGCTTGCGACGCGGCCGCATAGGCGTCCGTTCGGTCCTTGGTGATGGACGGGAAGCGGTCGTGCAAATTCTCGGCCGTGTTGCCCATATTCAGCGCTGCTGGATCCACGAGCCGCTCGGACATGAACCGCGGATTGGGATCAGCGCCTGAGCCCATGGGGTGGTTGCCCATGTGCTCCACGCCGCCGGCAATGACGACGTCGTACGCGCCGAAGCCGATGCCGCTCGCCGTCGTCGTTACTGCTGTCATTGCCCCGGCGCACATGCGGTCGATTGCGAAGCCGGGCACCGTGCGGGGAAGGCCTGCCAGGAGGGCAGCCGTCCTGCCAATGGTGAGACCTTGATCGCCTGTCTGGGTTGTCGCGGCGATGGCTACCTCGTCAATGCGGTCAGCAGGCAACGACGGATTGCGGCGCATCAGTTCCCGGATGCATTTCACGACGAGGTCATCAGCCCGCGTACCCGCATAGATGCCTTTCTCGCCGGCTTTACCGAAGGGTGTCCGTACACCATCCACAAACACGACGTCGCGGACGCTCCTCTGAGCACTGCGTGATGGACTCATGGGTTAACTCCTCGTTGAGACATGGTACGGATTCCGTAGAAAGGATCTCCGGTTGGCATTGATGCAATGTTACTCGTGAGTAACTTAGGGTGCAAGGTGTTGTGGTCGTCAAGCGTGTTCCTGGGACGCAAAAGGCCCGCCACCTCGAACTGAAGTTCGGGTAACGGGCCTAGAGGCGGGGCAGTGATTCAGTCGGAGTCCTTGGATTGCTGTGTTTCCCTCGACTTGGACTCCTTGCCGGGGAGTGGCTTCGGGTTCAGGCATGCCTCGGTCAAGATGGGTGCGGCGAAGGATACTTGCCATTCCCGCGCACCCAGCGTGCGTAGCTCATCGGCTATCGATTCCAGCGAAACGTCCGACGGCGGCCGCCACGCAACGCGCCGGAGGTAGTCCGGGGTGAGCAGGTTCTCGATAGGAAGCTTGAGCTCGTCAGCCTTTTCCTGGAGCGCAGGGCGGGCTGTGGCAAGACGTGCCGCAGCTGCCGGATCCCTGTCCACCCATACGCGCGGCGGGGGCGGGGCGTTGGTGACCAGGTGCAGGGGAGGCAAGTCTGTGAGCGTGCGGGCTATCGTTATGCAGCGCAGCCATCTCGGGGCTTCGCGCTGGGCTGACCTGCCGTGGAAGCCCTTGGTGGCCAGAAGCTGGGGAACGGTGGTGGGAAGCGCCTTGGCTGCAGCGACAAGAGCGGAATCCGGGATGAGCCGCCCGGGAGCGACATCACGCTTGCGGGCAAGCTGATCACGCTCCTGCCACAGTTCCCGGACGGCGGCCAGCTGGCGGCGGTCACGGATCTGGTGCAGCCCTGATGTCTTCCGCCATGGATCTACCCGGGGCGGTGCAACACCCGCAGCAAGGATCCCCGCGAATTCCTGCTCGGCGAATCCGAGCTTGCCGTCGGCCTCCAGAAGTTCGATGAGCTCCTCGCGCAGTTCAGCCAGGACTTCGACGTCGAGTGCTGCGTAGCGCAGCCAAGGTTCCGGTAACGGCCGGGTGGACCAGTCTGCGGCGGAATGTTCTTTGGCGAGACCGAACCCCAGGAGCTGTTCGATGACGGCAGCGAGCCCCACACGAGGGAGTCCGGCGAGACGGGCCGCGAGTTCGGTATCAAAGAGTTTGTCCGGCCACATGCCCAGCTCCGAAAGGCATGGAAGGTCCTGGGTGGCAGCGTGCAGGATCCATTCGACACCCCGCAGAGCGTCATTGACGACGTCCAGGTTGTCAAAAGGTTCGGGGTCGATCAACCAGGTGCCGGCTCCTTCGCGCCGGATTTGTACCAGGAAGGCGCGCTGGCCGTAGCGGAATCCGGAAGCGCGTTCGGCATCGACGCCGGCGGGACCGGTTCCGGCCGCAATGGCCGCGGCACATCGCTCCAGGCCTGCCAGGGTATCGATGACCAGGGGCACACCTTCGCGCGGGGTATCGAGATCGATGACTTCAGGGACGTGGCTGTCGAAGCCTTCAACTTTGATGTGGGTCGTGGGATCAGCAACCGGATCGCCGGCTGTGGTTTTATCCAGGTTTTCAGGGGTCATGGTGGCTTAAGCTTACCGATTCCTGCTGCTGCAGGCCCTTGCGAACGAATTCAGGGCAATCAATTGAGCCTCCTGTTGGGTAGTCCAGTGACGCCTGGCGGAAGGGGCGGCAGTCCGGCGAACGTACAAACCATGTCAGACCAGGCCTCCAGGTGCGCTTGCACATTGGCCGTGGCAGGTGTCCAGGACGCGCGCAATTCGATATCTATCGTGTCGGGGCGATCGGACAGGGTGCCGAAGCTCTCCGAGAGAATCCTCGTTGCAGTCCCTCCGGCAGCGCGGTACTGGGCTGCATGGTTTTCAAGGGCTTCCACCAGCCAGGTCCAGGCGACGGAACCCAGCATGGTGTCGTTTCCCATTTCGGCATCCATCTGGGCACGGATGTAGGTGACAATCCTGAATTCGCCTTCCCATACGGCTGATCCATCGGGATCGTACAGCAGGATGAAACGGCCCGTGGCCAGCTCCTCGTCTTCTTCATCCGGAGGGCCGGCTTTCTGCTTTTCGGCGAAGGCTTTGGCTGCAGGGCCATGGACCGGTACTTGCCGGGTAGCTGCCGTGGGGCTGAAGACTTCCGCTCCAAGGGCCACAGCATATGGTGCCAGACGGGCGGGCGCGGGGATTTCGTCCAACCGCAATTCGCTGCGGCATTGTGCTTTTCGTAGCGTTCCCAAGGCGAAAAGAAATTCCGAGGGAACCTGGGCGAGGGCGTTCACCATCGCAGATTATGCGTCCGGGGCGGCGAATCCCTGTAGGCTCGCCGCCCCGGACAATTCCTTGTTCACTTGTTAGCTGGCCGCCAAATCGGTGGCCAGCTCCCGCTTAATGGCGGCGACAAAGGCGTCGATATCTTCCTCCGTGGTATCGAAGGAACACATCCACCTGACTTCACCGCGGGCAGCGTCCCAATCGTAAAAGGCGAAGGATGAGCGCAGGCGGTCGGCGACTCCGGCGGGCAGAATCGCGAATACGCCGTTCGACTGTGTGGCCTGGGTGGGCTCCACGCCGTCGATACCCTCGATGGCCGAGCGCAGGCGTGCCGCCATCGCGTTGGCGTGGGCAGCTGACCGCAGCCACAGGCCGTCCTCCAGCAAGGCGATGAACTGCGCCGAGATGAAGCGCATCTTCGAAGCCAGCTGCATGTTCATTTTGCGAAGGAATTTCAGGCCGTCGGCGGCTTCAGGGTTGAGGGCAACCACGACTTCACCAAAAAGCAGTCCATTCTTGGTTCCGCCGAACGACAGGATGTCCACACCGGCGTCGCGCGTGAACGTACGCAGGGGTACGCCAAGGTGTGCTGCCGCGTTTGCCAGCCGCGCTCCGTCCATGTGCAACTTCATGCCCTTGGCATGGGCGTGATCGGCGATGGCGCGCACTTCTTCAGGCGTGTAGCACGTGCCCAACTCCGTGGTCTGGGTGATGGAGACAACCAGGGGCTGAGCGCGGTGCTCATCCCCCCAGCCCCAGGCTTCACGGTCGATCAGCGCAGGCGTGAGCTTTCCGTCTTCGGTGGGTACCTGCAGGAGCTTGATTCCGCCAACCCGCTCGGGCGCACCATTCTCGTCCATGTTGATGTGCGCCGTGGAAGCACAAATAACGGCACCCCAGCGGGGGAGGAGCGATTGCAGGGACAGGACGTTGGCGCCTGTGCCATTGAAGACCGGGAAGGTCTCGATGCCGCTGCCGAACTGCTGTTCCAGGACCTCCTGGAGCCGGGCGGTGTAAACGTCCTCACCGTAGGAGACCTGGTGGCCTCCGTTGGCGGTAGCCAGAGCAGCGAGGACCTCAGGGTGGACTCCGGAATAATTGTCCGACGCAAAGCCTCGAACCGAGGGGTCGTGGAGTTGGCCGTGGCCGGTTGTGGCGGGGGCGCTATGGAGCGCCTCTGTTGTGCTCGTCACTTGTTCATTCACGCTTTCAAGTCTATTTGGCCAGCAGGATGCGCTGGCCGTTGAGGGTGTCCGCCGGTTCGCTAAAGAGTTCGACGACGGCAGCAGCCAGTTCTTCGACGTCCGTGTAGCCGGGGAAGCGCCGCTCCGGGTGCTCGCGCCGCATGGCGGCATCGACGAGGGATTTGACCACGAAAATCACAGCGGCACTGTGCTGAGGTGCGGGGGCTTGCTTGTTTCCTGACTGGTCTTGCCGGAAACCGTCGGCTACCGCGAGGGTCCAGGCTTCCGCCGCGGCCTTGGCAGCTGCGTAGCTGGCTGTCGCGGCGGTCGGCGCAGACGCGGTAGTGGATGAGACCATGGCAAAGCGGCCATGGGGTGACTCTTCCAACTGGCGATAGAAGACGCGCGAGACGTTGCGCAGGGTGGTAATCGCGCCCTCTTCAAGGGAGGCCCAGTCGTCGTCGGACTGGTCCTCGATGCCGGCCGCGCTGCGCCAGCCGCCCACAAGATGGACGACGCCGTCTACCCGCTCGCTGCCGAGCTGACGAATCGTCTCTGCAAGTTCGTGGACGGCTTCAAGGCTTGCGAGATCGCAAACCAGCGGAGTCACGCCATCTCCGGCCTCCAAGGCCGCGGTCTTGATGCGGACATCGTCTGAACCGATGGTGAAAACCCTGTGACCGGCGGCCGCCAAAGCGCGCGCTGTGGCGACGCCGGACGCGCTGCTGCCGCCGGTCACGAGGACTGTCAGTGGGCTCATCAGGCCGCCGTCGCGCCAGTGATGCCGGTGGTGGATTCGATAACAGGGCGCATTTTCTTCTCCAATGCTTCGTAGAACATGGACAACGGGAACTCATCGTCCAGGACTTGATCGGTAAGGCCGCGGGGGGCACCGTTCAAAGGCAGGGCTTCAGGGCCCTTGGCCCAGATCGACGCCGGGTGTGGAGTTACTGTACCGGAAATGAGTTCATAGGCAGCAAGCCAGTGGGCGGCCTTCGGGCGGTCAATGGAACGCCAGTACAGCTCTTCGATCCTGGCACCAAGCTCCACAACTACCTCTGCTGCTTCATCCCAGTCGATGCTGAGCTTGCTGTCCGTCCAGTGCAGCACGTGGTGTTGGTGCATCCATGCGAACAGGAGCTGACCACCAAGGCCGTCGTAATTGCGGACGCGGCTGCCTGTGATGGCGAACCGGAAGATCCGGTCAAAAATCACCGCGTACTGCACGAGCTTGGCGTGCTTGCGGGCATCAGGATCGGCGTTCTCGTCCTTTTCGATGCGCACGGACTCGCGGAAGGCCGTCAGATCGCATCGGAGCTCTTCCAGGGAATAGAGGAAGAAGGGCATGCGCTGCTTGATCATGAACGGATCAAAGGGAAGGTCGCCACGCATGTGTGTGCGGTCGTGGATCAAATCCCACATGACGAAGGTGCGCTGGGTGAGTTCCTGGTCTTCAAGGAGCTCCGCGGCGTCCGCAGGGAGCTCAAGTGACGTGGTGGCAGCCGCAGCTTTGAGTACGCGGCGGAAGCGGGCCGCTTCGCGGTCTGCAAAGATGGCGCCCCACGTGAACGTCGGCGTCTGGCGGACAGCCACTGTCTCCGGGAAGAGGACTGCCGAGTTGGTGTCGTAGCCCGGTGTGAAATCAACAAAACGGATCGGAACAAACAGCTTGTTGGAGTACTCGCCGGCTTCCAATCCGCCAATGAACTCCGGCCAAATGACCTCGATCAAGACAGCTTCGACCAGCCGGTTGGTGCTGCCGTTCTGGGTGTACATCGGGAAGACCACCAGATGCTGGAGTCCATCCACCCGCTGTTCCTGCGGCTGGAAGGCCTGGAGGGAGTCCAGGAAATCCGGAACTTCAAAGCCGCCCTGGACCCAGCGGCTGAAGTCTTCCACCAAGAGTTCAAGGTATCGGGCGTCATGCGGGAAGTGGGGGGCCAGCGTGTTGATGGCGTCCGAAATCGTTGCTACCAGTTGCGCGGCTTCATCGTGGGCGGCGGGATCCGTAATGGAACCGTCCTGCTCCTGGTAGGCCTGGAGTGCGGTGGCAGCGGCCTTGAGCGCAGTCCACTCCGGGTTGTCTGCAGTGACACGCAGGAGGGCGGCGGTGGCGGTGATGGTCATTGATGCTCGTCCTTTCAGAAGTCGTTCATGCTTCTGATGTGAGCGTAGCAACCGAAAAGTTTAGCTAATCCAAAAAAGGGTTGAGCATAAGAAACTCTGGTGCAAAGGGTTGTTTGGAAGTGTCCGAGATGCAGCAGCTGCGCTTTCCGGGACGGGCACCGCATGCGCGCCCGCCCCGGAAAGGGCCTACTTCCTCTCGGATTCAGCGGGCTCCTGGAACTCGGCTGGTTCCTTGGACCCAACTGGCTCCTTCGATTCCACAAGCCGCAGCGAGATCGAGTTAATGCAGAACCGCTGGTCCGTGGGAGTGCCGTAGCCCTCGCCTTCAAACACGTGACCCAAATGCGAGTCGCAGTTCGCACACCGGACTTCCACCCGGTCCATCCCCATCGTGCGGTCATGGAGATAACGCACAGTGCCCTCAGCCAACGGAGCCCAGAAGGACGGCCAACCGCAATGGGAATCAAACTTTTCGTGGCTGGTGAACAACTGGCTGCCACAAGCGCGGCACTGATAAACGCCTTCCGTATGAGTGTCCCAGTACTCGCCGGTGTAAGGCCGCTCAGTACCGGCCTGGCGCAGCACGCGGTACTCATCCGGAGTCAACTCTTCACGCCACTGGGCATCGGACTTCTCCATGGGCACGCCCGTGGTCTTGCTGATGTTCTCAGGAGTGTTCATGTCTTATGCAACGCTCACGAGTCGCCGATAAATCCCGAACCCGCGTACAAGTGAAGAACGGGAAGCCCCAACTGGTCCTGCGCCTTATTGGCCCAATCCGTGTGAAAAGTATCCGCGATTGCGTGCGGACGCGTTACCACCACAGCTTGCGCGGCATCCAAGGCCCGGACCTTCGCTACCAAGCCGGCCACGGCACCGCCGTCGACGATCTCGCCTGTGACACCGCCGCCCAAACCTTCCAGCGCTGCCAACGAAGTGGCCAGGGTTTCCGACGCCTCCGCCCTCTCAACATCCGGGTTGGGGGACTGGCCACCAAGTTCCCTGAACGCTTTGGCAATATCGAGCATGGAAAGGTTCTCCAGGAAATCAACCAGGAGATGTCGCTCGGTATTGGCCGGGACCAGGACAACCAAGGGTGCGTCGCCGCCGTCGACCAATTTGGCGATGTTGACGCGGTCGTCGGGACCAAGGGGCTCTTCTGTCAGGATGACGATGGGATCGCTCATGGCTACAGCGTAGTCCCGCCGAACAAGACGACGCAGATTTTCGGCAGTCAATTCCTGCCAGGGCTCTTCCCGGCAACCAATCCGCCGCGCGGCCTCCACGTGCATGGACCACGGCCACTGAACGGCGACAATGGAGCCATGGCATTGAATACCCGGTCAGCGAGCGACGCTGCAGAGAAGAAAATGTCCCTGCGCACAAAATGGGCCATCGCCGGAATCCTCACCGGAGGGACACTCGCAGGACTCGTCGGTGCCGGATCTTCCGCGCTCGCAGTGTATTTTGCCCGCCGCGTCATTACACCCGCTGCCCGTCATGAGGACCAGGAGGTCCTCGCCGTCATCCG
This sequence comes from Paenarthrobacter sp. 10L412, assembly GCF_056395565.1. Classification (NCBI taxonomy): domain Bacteria; kingdom Bacillati; phylum Actinomycetota; class Actinomycetes; order Micrococcales; family Micrococcaceae; genus Paenarthrobacter; species Paenarthrobacter sp. 10L412. Next base: position 78,969 of record NZ_JBFTJT010000015.1, read on the forward strand.
CAGCGACAAGGGACTGCAGGTCATCCTTGCGGCAACCCCTGACACCACCATCGATGGCGTGTTCAGCCTCTTCTTCGAGGGCGGTAAAGGCCATGCCAGGATTGGCAGGATCGTGTCCTACTCACCAGCTGAACAAACGGTGCTGCGCGAGGTCGAAGAGGTTTACAGCGGCAACCTGGCTGAAGCCCGCCGGGGATGGTGGAGCGGCGCAACGTACCCGGATCCCGCGGCCATCGGGCTAGCCGCCGAGGATGTAGAGATTGACCTCGACGTCGGAAAGGCTCCAGCATGGCTGGTCCGGGCCGATCCAGCTACCCACGCACCCATCTGGGCGATCATGGTGCACGGACGCGGTGCCACCAGGCTTGAAGGCCTCAGGGCTGTTCGGACCGCGCGGGAGCTGGGACTGGACAGCCTGCTGATTTCGTACCGCAATGACGGGCTTGCGCCCTCTGCACTTGATGGGCGGTACGGACTGGGCTCCACGGAGTGGCGGGACGTGGAAGCCGCGATCGAATACGCGACGGCACATGGTGCCCTGGAAGTGGTCCTGTTCGGCTGGTCCATGGGTGGCGCGATCAGCCTTCAAACAGCAGATCTGTCCAAGCACAGGCACCTGATCCGTGCTTTGGTGCTGGACGCGCCAGTGATCAATTGGGTCAACGTGATGGCCCACCATGCAGAGATGAACAGGATCCCCTACAACGTAGGCCGATACGGACAGTTGATGCTCGGACATCCACTGGGCCGCAGGCTCACAGGACTTTCCGCTCCCGTGGATTTCAAAGCGATGGACTGGGAAGCACGAGCCGTTGAGTTACGAACCCCAACCCTGCTGATCCACAGCGTCGACGACGACTACGTCCCCTTTGAGCCTTCTGCGAGCCTTGCCGAGAAGAACCCGGACATGGTGACGTTCGAACCGTTCCACGGTGCGCGGCACACGAAGGAGTGGAACGTTGACCCGGAGAAATGGGAACGGCTGGTTCGCTCATGGCTGCAGCGTCAGTTGGCTCCCCGGAACAATCCCGGACAATCAGAGGGTGCTGGGCAATCAGAGGGTGCTGGTCAATAGAGGTAACGCGCAGGCTGGGTGACGTCACCCCAGGGTGACGCTAGCCCTTGGTGCCGATTGGCGCCGTCACTGCCTTGGTCAGCCGGACCAGGTCCCCTGGGGCAATTTCAATGTCGAGCCCGCGGCGGCCACCGGACACTAGTATGGTGTCAAAGGACAAAGCCGACTCGTCCAGCACGGTGGGGGAGGGTTGGCGCTGGCCCAAGGGGGAGATCCCGCCCAAGACGTAGCCGGTCCGGCGCTCGGCCGCCTTGGGGTCGGCCATGGCTGCCTTCTTCGAACCGAAGGCTGCCGCGACGGACTTGAGGTCCAGGTTTCCTGAAACGGGGACGATGCCCACGGCGAGTTTGCCTTCGACTTCCACCATTAATGTCTTGAAAACCCGCTGCGGATCGACGCCCAGGACTTCGGCAGCTTCCAACCCATAACTTGCGGCCGAGGGATCATGGGAATACGGGTGCAGCACGAAGGGAACGCCGGCCGCAGCGAGTGCTGCAGTGGCCGGCGTTCCCTGTGATGCCATCTTCTTGGCCATGTGCCGGGACGCCTCTCAGCTTTGCCGTACAGAAAGTGGCTTTTCCTTGCAGAAACGGCTTAGTGTTCCAAGCGGCTTGCGGCCGCCACTTTCCGCTTGATACGGCCCAGCATGGCGGTCATGCCGCGCATGCGCAGGGGAGTGATGGCCCTGGTCAATCCCAGTAACTCCGGCATGTCATCCGGAACGTCCAGAATTTCCTGGGCCGTCAATCCATCGAGTCCTTCGTGCAGTACCCCGGCGAATCCACGCGTGGTGGGAGCCTCCGGAGGAGCTTTGAAGAACAACCGGTAAGCGCGGGGGCCTTCGGCGTCGTCCTTGTTTTTCTCCGATTCGATGGTGAGGAACAAAGGCGATTGGCACTCCACAACCTGCTCCAGCAACTCCGGGTGGTCCTTGAGGCGCTCCGGAAGTTCCGGCAGCCCACGGGAGAACTCGAGCAGCAGTTGCAGGCGGTCAGGCTCCGTCAGTGCCTGGAAGTCATCGACGATCTCCGCCAGTGCGGCGGGCAAAGTGTTGGTACTCATCACTTCCAGCTTACGCACAACGGCCCTGATTGCATTGCTAGTTACGTTGTATCGCTAGTTACGGACCAAGGCTGCCGGCACGGAACCGCGCTCGGCGCCCTTGACGATGGGTACGCGGACCGCGTTGCCCCATTCGGTCCAGGAACCGTCGTAATTGCGGACGGTCTCAAAGCCCAGCAGGTACTTCAGCGCGAACCACGTGTGGCTGGATCGCTCGCCAATGCGGCAGTAGGCCACGACGTCGTCGCCCGCCGTCAGGCCGGCTTCGCCCAGGTAGAGGGCTTCCAGTTCCTCACGGGAACGGTAGGTGCCATCCTCAGCAGCAGCGCGGGCCCACGGAATCGAAGCGGCCGTGGGGATGTGACCGCCACGCAGTGCGCCTTCTTCCGGGTAGGCGGGCATGTGGGTGCGCTGGCCCGTGTACTCCTCGGGGGAGCGGACATCGATCAGGGGGTTGCCCAGGTGAGCAAGGACGTCCTCCTTGAAGGCCCGGATGGGGGCGTCGTTGCGCTCTACTTCGGGGTAGGTGCCCGGGGCCGGCGTCGGTACGTCGGTGGTCAATTCGCGGCCTTCAGCGATCCACTTGTCGCGGCCACCGTCCAGCAGGCGGACATCTTCGTGTCCGAACAGGGTGAACACCCAGAGGGCGTAGGCAGCCCACCAGTTGGACTTGTCGCCGTAGATCACGACGGTGGTGTCGCGGGAGATACCCTTGGACGCTGCAAGGGCGGCGAATGCGGCGCCGTCCACGTAGTCGCGGGTCACTTCATCGTTCAGGTCCGTGTGCCAGTCGATCTTTACGGCACCCGGAATGTGGCCGGTTTCGTACAGGAGGACGTCCTCATCGGACTCCACAACCACCAGCTTGCCGTCGGCGATAGCGCCTTCGGCAAGTGCTGCGGCAAGCCACTGCGTGGATACGAGTCGTTCAGGGTTCGCGTAGGACGCGAACTTTTCGTTTTGTTCAACGGGGTAGGACATGATGATGGCCTTTCACTGACAACGGGCGGAGCCAGGCCCTGGAAGCTGCATCAGTTGCCGGCCCGGCGTGCTCCAACACTAACCACGGGCCGCGAGGAATGCTTCCCCGCTGGTCATATGGTGAAACATGGCCTTGGTCACGTCGCCGTTTTCGGGACGCCGGATGCCGGTATTCTTGCTGGGGACCCAAATACTCTAAGAACGGACCACCGTGGTACAGATCGAACAACTGGCTGCCCGCACACCGGCAGTCTCCGTGGAGGAACTCCTCAAGGGTTTCTACCCGTCTCCGCGATTCGGAGAGGTATCGTTCGATAGCTACCGCCCGGACCCTGCCCAGCCCAGCCAGGCCAATGCGGTCAAGCTGCTGTCGGCTTTCGCTGACGGTGTTGGAGCCGATGACGGCGGTGGCCTGTTCAAGAAGTTGTTCGCCAAGAAGGCTCCTGCCACCCGGGCCGGCATTTACCTTGACGGTGGCTTCGGCGTCGGAAAGACCCACCTTCTGGCCTCCCTTTGGCACCGGTCTCCGGGTCCCAAGGCCTTTGGTACGTTCGTTGAATACACCAACCTCGTAGGCGCGCTCTCGTTCCGCAAAACCGTGGAAGCCCTCAGCAACTACAAGCTTGTCTGCATTGACGAATTCGAACTCGACGATCCCGGCGATACCGTGTTGATGTCCCGCCTGATGCGTGAACTGGCCGACGCCGGCGTAAAGCTGGCCGCAACTTCGAACACCCTGCCGGGTTCCTTGGGCGAAGGACGCTTCGCAGCCGTGGACTTCCAACGGGAAATCCAGGTCCTTGCCGACCAGTTTGATGTGGTCAGGATTGACGGCGAAGACTTCCGCCACCGTGGCCTGCCCGCTGCTCCGTCACCGTTGAAGACTGAAGATCTCAAGCACCGCATGCACGCCGAGTTCGACGGACAAACAGTTGCCGTGGATGACTTCGGCACTCTCGTGCACCACCTCGCCGGCGTTCACCCCAGCCGCTACCGCCAGTTGATCTCAGGCATCGAAGCCGTGGTGTGGCGCGACGTCGAGACGATTACCGAGCAGGCAGTAGCGCTGCGCTTCGTGGTCCTCGCTGACCGGCTCTACGACAAAGATGTCCCGATTCTTGCCAGCGGGGTCCCGTTCGACAAACTCTTCACTGAAGAGATGATGACGGGCGGCTACATGAAGAAGTACTTCCGTGCCGTGTCCAGGCTTACGGCTCTTGCCCGTGAGGGACAGAACCACGAACCTGCCTGAATCGGGTCCGACGCTATCTGTGTGAAGGCGTCAGCGGTTCCCGGTCTTTCAGTAACCAGCGGACCAGGATGCCTCCCGCCAAAGCCCAGAAGGCGGCACCCACTCCTGCGAAGCTGATCCCTGAGGCGGCAAGCAGGAAAGTGATGCACGCCGGTACGCGCTCTTCGGCGACTGCCAATGCGGAGGAGATGGCTGAGGCCAAGGTGCCTAGCAAGGCCAGACCTGCCACCGCTTCAAGCAAACCCGCCGGTGCAGCAGCAACGACCGTGACAAGGGCCGCGGAGAACGCTGCCAGTATCAGGTAAGCCAAGCCAGCCACGAATGCCGCGATCCAGCGCCTGCCGTGGTCTTTCCCGGCTTCCTCGCCCGCGGCCAACGCCGCACTCAAAGCAGCAAGGTTGATGGCGTGGCCTCCGAACGGAGCGCCCGCGATGGTTCCGGCTCCCGTGACCACCATCGATGCCCGCCAGGGCGTTGTGTAGCCAAAGGATTTGAGCACGGCGACGCCGGGAATGTTCTGCGATGCCATCGTGACAATGAACAGGGGCAGGGCAAGCCCCACCGCTGCCTCCACAGTAAATGTTGGAGTAGTCCATTCGAGCCGGGGCAACAGGTCGTCTCCGGGAATCTGAACGCCGTTAGCCACGATATGGATGCCGATGACGGCGAGGGCGACCACGAGTGACGCCGGGACCGCCCAGCGGGCCGCGAACTTCATCATCACCAACCAGCAAAGGGCCACCGGGCCAACCAGCAAGGGCAGTTCTCCCAAGGATTGGAAAGGTGCCAGGCACAGGGGGAGCAGCACGCCCGCCAGCATCGCCTGCGCAAGCGTTGTGGGTATCTTCGCCATGAGCCTGCCAAGGCTGGGCAGTAACCCCGTCAGGACGATCAGCACCCCGACGACGACGAACGCACCCACCGCTGCCGGCCACCCGCCGTCGACCATTCCTGCCGAGGCGAGGAGCGCCGCACCCGGGGTGGACCAGGCCAGGGTGACGGGCATTTTCGACCTCCACGCCAGCCACAAGATGCCCAGTCCGAACGTCAGTGTGAGGGCAAGGAGGCCGCTGGAGGCTTGCGCCTGGTTGGCTCCCACAGCCCGCAGTCCGGCAAGGACCACAGCGAAGGAGGACGTGAAACCGACGAGGGCGGTGACGATGCCAGCCGTAATAGGCGGCCCCAACGTGTCCTGGCGAGAGGGGCGCTGGACTGCGGAAGAGGCTGATGGCATAAGGACCAAAATACCGGACGGGAAGCCAGTCGCCGGTTAAACGCCAAGGGCACCGGTGGCGCCTCTCGGCGGGACCGGTGCCCCCTTGACGTATCTGGTACGGCGGGCTCAGGCAGCTACAGCTGCTTAGGCTCATCCGCGACGGGAGCCTGTGCGGCGTCCGCGTCTGTTGTAGCCACGAAGTCGGAAGCGGCATTCTGAACCGCGTCAACCTGACCTGCGAACTTGCCGCCTGTCTTCTGGTCGACGAAGTCTCCGGCCTTTTCGATGCCATTCTGAATGGCTTCTTCGTTGCCCTGAATGAGACCCTGAGCCTTACCCTTCAGGTCGTCAATTAAACCCACGGGCACCTCCCTTCCTTCGCGGAGCCAGTTCGCTCCTCCGCGTCCGACCCTAACACCAGATTCAGGGTGTGCCAAGGATTGCAGATGCGCTACGCCAAGGGCTTACTGAGCTCAAGGTGACGCGGGCTGTTCGGATTCATGAGCGAGTGCTTACGGCCGTAGGAGAAGTAGATGATCAAGCCAACAATGAGCCAGACGACAAATCGCAGCCAGGTTTCCCAATGCAGCTGGGACATCAGGAACCCGGAAGCCAGCACGCCGAAGGCGGGAACTACGGGCATCCACGGCAAACGGAAGGTGCGGGGAGCGTCAGGCCTCTTGTAGCGGAAGACAATGACGGAAATGCAGACCACAACGAATGCTGCCAGGATGCCGATGTTGGTGAGGTCGGCCACTTCCTTGATCGGGAAAACGCCGGCCAGGAACGCTGAGGCGATGCCCGCGATCCACGTCACCCGTTGCGGTGTGCCGTGACGGTCGGTACGGGCGAACCAGCCCGGCAGCAGGCCGTCGCGGCTCATGGAGAACCACACGCGGGTAACGCCCAGAAGGAATGTGAGCATGACCGTCAGGATGGACAGGACAGCGAAAACCGAAATGATGGTGGCGATGACAGGCAGACCCACCCCGGTGAACGCCGATGCGAAGCCAGCCTTGGGATCGATATCCTTGTAGTTCTGCATGCCGGTCAGGACGAGCGTAGCTGCCACGTACAGCAGCATGGCAATAATCAGGGACAGGACGATCGCCTTGGGCATGTGCTTCTTGCCGTCCTTGGCTTCTTCCGCGGCTGTACTCATGGCGTCGTAACCAAAGACAGCGAAGAACACCGTGGCTGCACCGGAGAAGACCGGGCCGAAGCCGCTGGGCATGAACGGATTGAAGTTCTCGGTGTTGACGTAGAAAATGCCCAACCCGATGATGAACAGGATCAGCACCACCTTGATGGCGACAGCCACCAACTCGAAGCGGCCGAAAGCTTTGGTTCCCCTGCTCAGGATCCAGGTCACCAGGAGGCACACCAGGATTGCCGGAAGGTTGATGATGCCGCCCTTTCCTTCATCCGCTGTGGACGTCATCCAGGTGGGCATGTGGATTCCGATGCCGGACAAGAAAGCATCGAAGTAGCCGGAGATGCCGATTGCCACAACGGCAACAATGGCGATGTATTCAAGCAGGAGATCCCAGCCGATAAACCAGCCGATGATCTCGCCCAAAGCCACATAGCCATAGGTGTAGGCGGAGCCGGCCCTGGGGATCATGCCGGCAAATTCGGCATAGGACAGAGCAGCGGCGCCGGAAGCAAGTCCGGCAATAAGGAACGAGACGAGCACTGCAGGGCCTACGCCCGGATTGTTTGCGTCGCCATGGGCTACAAGGCCAGCCAGCGAGAAAATGCCGACGCCGATAATGCCGCCGACGCCGATGGCCGTCAGTTGCCAGAGGCCAAGACTCTTGAAGAGTCCACTGTGCTTGCTTTCTTCCTCTATGTCGTCGATGGGCTTGCGCCTCATGACGGATTGGGAAGCCGTCTGTTGATTCATGGGGTACTCCTGCCAGTTGGCGTGGAACGGTGATGAGCTCGCATTACATTGTGCGAGACGAATCACATTAGATAAAGCGACTTTTTCTTAGGTGTATCAGTTACTTCAAATAATGAATGGCATTTGACTCCGCGTGTGGGCATAAAAAAAGCAGCTCCGAGGAGCTGCCTTTTTCATTGGAGCGGACGACGAGATTCGAACTCGCGACATCCACCTTGGCAAGGTGGTGCTCTACCAGCTGAGCTACGTCCGCACATGTTGTCTGCCCGGCGGATGCCTGGCCTTCAACAACAAACAAGTTGCCTTGTTCTGGTGGGCGATACTGGGATCGAACCAGTGACCTCTTCCGTGTCAGGGAAGCGCGCTACCGCTGCGCCAATCGCCCGTTTCCGGGTCCTTATGAAAGGAGAGCGGACGACGAGATTCGAACTCGCGACATCCACCTTGGCAAGGTGGTGCTCTACCAGCTGAGCTACGTCCGCACATGTTGTCTGCCCGGCGAATGCCTGGCCTTCAACAACAAACAAGTTGCCTTGTTCTGGTGGGCGATACTGGGATCGAACCAGTGACCTCTTCCGTGTCAGGGAAGCGCGCTACCGCTGCGCCAATCGCCCATGCATCCAGCCGTGACTGGAAGACATGGTTTTCACCGAGGTGGGTACGGGATTCGAACCCGTGTATACGGCTTTGCAGGCCGCTGCCTCGCCTCTCGGCCAACCCACCGTGTAAGCAGATTCCGAGGAATTCTTGCCTTGACAGTGCCTTGCGAGCGGACGACGAGATTCGAACTCGCGACATCCACCTTGGCAAGGTGGTGCTCTACCAGCTGAGCTACGTCCGCAGTGCCGTTGCGCCGGCCTGCCCAGTAGGCATTCCGTCGCTTTCCGACGAGTAAAAACTCTATAGGAGGTTGCTTGAAACTCCAAATCGGTTGGTTGCCTTGGCTTCTTAAGGGGCTCGGATCCTTGAATTTACGCGGCTCTTCGGGAGTTTCACGGCTGTAATTCCAGGCTTGTCATTCAGTTGTGGAAAGGTGGGCTGAGCGCGTTTTGCAATCCAGCCACGGTGGGCTAGTCTTCTGTATGCATCAGCGAGTTGATGCAGGTTGCACCCGGGCGATTGGCGCAGTGGTAGCGCGCTTCGTTCACACCGAAGAGGTCACTGGTTCGAACCCAGTATCGCCCACCAAAAGAAACCCCCGGATTTTCCGGGGGTTTCTTCGTTTTGCGCCCAGAGCGTCGCATTGATCGCTATCGCACGTGGATCATGAACCCGGGGTGGGCGAGAAGCTCCGTATGTGACTGCGCTCACTGCTACATTGTTTCCGATGGGGGTGCAAAGGGTGCTTCCTGCACGCCGAGGAGTTCCCGTATGAGCCTTCAGATTCCGCGCCCTGGCGACCTACCCACAGCGACGGCAGACGAGGACCCGAAGAAAAACCGCAAAGCCCGTACTTCCATTGGCATCGGCCTCATCGCTGTCGCCGTGATCAGCGCGGCGGGAATGATTTGGTTGTATTCGTTGTATGGGGCTGGGCTGGCAACCCTCACCGAGAGCGATAGGTCTGAACAAGCAGTCTTCGTAACCCTCAACATCTTCTACTTCATGGCGCTGGCTGCGGTTGGTATTTGGAACATCGCTGCCAGGCGCAGCACAGACAAGCTGCCGCTCATTGCTGCGCTTGTCTTGTCGTGCCTCGCGCTGACGTTCACTGTTATCAACATCCTTGACTTCGCGGCGACCAGCGGCAGGATTCCAAGTCTGTTTATGTTGTTCCTGAATGTGGGAATCTGCGTTCAGACAATCAGGCTCTTGTTCGTAAAGCCGCAGCTGGACAGGTCCTCCGTTCGCCCATAATGCCGCATCAAGTAAGCAATTAGACAGCGCGCCGCGGAGGACGGCACGCATTTGGGTGTCGGGACTGTCCAAGTGCGTGTGCATCTCGAACTCATTCAGGAAGTCCCTGCATTTTCCTTTGGCTGCTTCCAGCGTCTCCGGGGTTCCCTTGCCCGAGCTCCAGTACGCATCCACAGAGACCAGTACGTCCGAGAGCTCCTTCGGCACAGATAATTCCTTGATGTAGTGCAGCAGCACCAGCATCAGACCCTTCCACGGATCTGTTCCTTGTGCGGTCACCAGCTGCTCAGCCGCCGCCTGGAGCTCCAGCGAAGTCATTGGGCCGCTGAGATCAGGCATGCTGGAGTCGCGTTGGGTGCCCAGAATCTTGCTCAGTTCAGTCTTGACGATCTCGGCGGCAGCGGGATCACCGTCGTAGTAGTCCTCCCAGAAGCCGGGCACCTGCCAGCTGGCCGGTGCGAACTCCAGCACGCCGCCCTCGCCGATGCGGGCTTGCCAGTTCTACGCGACCGTCAGGGTGCGCCGTCAATGAGAGTACGTGATACTCCTCGTCGAGGGTCAGCCAGGGACTGGATTCCAGTGTTCCCCGCCTGTCATGGGTGAGGAGCTGCATGCACATGACCTTCATCGTCGTTCGCCCAATGGCGCAGAGAGCCAAGCCGCCAGCCGCTCCTGATCATCTGCGGGTACAGGCCAAATCGCCTGGTCGATCCAGAGGACGGTTCCCATCCCGCAGACCCGAGGGCCTTCGTACATTCGCAGCTCGTCGCCGGGTCGTACATCAGACCATCCGGGCACGTGCTCGAGAAAGAGCGGCACTATCACCGCGAGTGTCGACTCCCCGGGGCGGATATTCTCCCGGGAGAAACCCAACACCGGGGCTGCGGTCTGCTCCCCGGAAGGCCAGCCGGGGAGGCCCCAGTTAGGCCGATAGGTGAACCTGTTCTCGACAGCATTGCCACCCAAGAGGGGGCTTTGCCGACCGCCGTCCCGCAAGAGCAGTAAGTCGATGCCAAGCGCCCAGGTGGTTATCGGGTTCATGGGCACAGCCTATCGAGCGTTCGCTCGCGCTCGTGCTAAGTGGAGCGGGAAGCCGGAATAGGAATGTCACTCGGGTACACCTGTCGACCTTGAACGAAATGTAACAAACTTCGCAAAACTAGTGACTTTGGATGGTTTGTAACGCATTATGGAAGCAGCCGATCCCGAGGACGTGAACGGCACGAACCAGAAGGGAGCGCAGATGACGCGCTTTGTTGATGTACACAACATGATCAGCTGGGTCAGATCCCAGGGGCCGGAGACGATCATCAAAGATCTGATCCAGTACATAGAGGATGACTTCCGCCGCTGGGCGCGGTTCGATAAGACGCCCCGGGTAGCCAGTCATACCCCGTATGGCGTTATAGAACTCATGCCCACCAGCGATCATGAGACCTACGGATTCAAATATGTGAACGGGCACCCTTCCAATCCTGCACGCGGCTACCAAACCGTCACGGCATTCGGCGTTCTCGCAGATGTCCACAACGGCTATCCAACGTTCCTTGCAGAAATGACGATCCTTACCGCGCTGCGCACCGCCGCCACGTCCGCCATGGTTGCGAAGGCCCTGGCCCGGCCCGGTTCCAGGGTCATGGCCATGATTGGAACCGGAAGCCAGGCAGAATTCCAGGCACTGGCTATGAGAACAGCATTGGGCGTTGCGAAGCTGCGGGTTTGGGATACCGATTCCGCCGCAGTGAAGAAGTTCATCCGGAACATGGTTCCGCTTGGATTCGAAATAGATGTTGCTGCATCTGCTCTGGAAGCGGTTCAGGGCGCCGACGTCATCACGACCTGCACTGCGGACAAAGCCCAGGCCACGATCCTCAGCGTTCAGCACGTTGCTCCTGGCGTCCATCTCAATGCGATTGGCGGAGATTGCCCCGGAAAGACGGAACTGGATCCGTTGATCCTGGAGATGGGTGACGTCTTTGTCGAGTACGAGGGACAGACGCGGATCGAAGGTGAAATCCAGCAGATGCCGGCCGACTTCGCCGTTACCGAATTCTGGAAGGTCCTCCTCGGCGCCGCACCTGGGCGTACATCAGAAGATCAAGTCACCATCTTCGACTCCGTCGGATTTGCCGTGGAAGACTTCTCGGCCCTGCGTTATGTACGGGACTCCGTGGATGGTTCCGAGTTCTTTGAAGATATCGATCTCGTTGCCAATCCCGACGACCCCAAAGACCTGTTCGGTCTTGTTGGTGCTTTATCGCCCGTTGGTTAGGTGACTGACTCGATCGTTGTCTCCATCCAGCAAATGTATCCAGATATGACTCCCAAACCCGGACCAAAATCCCCATCTCCTACGGAGCGCTATGCCCACCTCAATCAAGCCCCACTTACGTTCTTCCCTTCTTCTTTCGGTCGCCGCCCTCGTGGCCATGTCGATGGTGAGCTGTACCGTTCCCACTGGCGAAGGTGGTGTCTCCGGGGGATCCGGAGAGGCCATCACGCTCGGTCTATTGGCCCCGCTCACAGGCGTGGCCGCTGCCGACGGCAAGCTCATGGAACAAGGTGCACGACTCGCGGTCGATGAAATCAATGCCGAGGGCGGCATCGATGGGAGGAAGGTTGAACTCAAAGCCCTTGACGTGCGGGACCAGAAGTCAGATGCGGTCTCGGCCGCTGTGACACAACTGACCTCAGACCCCAATGTTGCGGCAGTGATCACCGGCTACGCCAGCACGACGAACTTCGAAATCGATCAGCTCGCAGAAGCCGGGATTCCGTACCTGCTCAGCGGCAACAGCGGCCAAACGCAGGAGATCATTTCCAAGAATCCCGAAAAGTACCCCGGTGTCTGGTCCGTTGCCCCTTCATACGAGGGCTACAGCACTGGAATTCCTGAACAATTGGATGCATGGAACGCCGATGGCACGTTCCCGCTCACTAACCGCCGGGTTTACATCATCTCCAGCGACAATGCATATTCCAATGGCATAGCGTCAGGTCTGGACAAGAACTTCAAGACAAAAGGCTGGGAAGTCACCGGTCCTGACACTGTTCCGTTTGGGGAAGTGGACGACTGGACCACGCAGATCACCAAAATTCGGCAGGTCGATCCGGCTGTAATCATCAACCTCGACTACCTGACTGCAAATGCGTCAAAGTTCCTCACTCAATTCCGCCAGAACCCCACGAAGTCACTGGTGTTTTCGCAGTACGCCCCCAGCGTCCCGGAGTTCACTGAGCTTGCAGGGAAGAACGCTGATGGCGTGCTTTACAACCTGCCGTTTGCCCCGTTGCCGGCATTGCCGGAAACCAAGGACCTTACCCGGAAGCTTACGGAGACATACCAGAACGAACCGAGCCTTTATAGCTATGGCCTCTACGAACAGGTCCATCTGTGGGCCGACGCCGTCAAGGAAGTCGGGGATCCCGACAAACGCGAGGAAGTCGGAGCTGCATTGGGCAAGCTGGACAAACAAACCACCCTCGGGCGTGTCCATTTTGATCCAACAACCCATCTGGCGGTAGCCGGCAAGGACGGTATCCCGATGACGTACTACCAAATCCAAAACGGCAAACGCCTGAACATCGCTCCCGAAGAGTTCGCCGACGGCAAGTTCCAGAGACCCGAGTGGATGAAATGAGGATCGCCAAGTCACCAGTCGCCGGCCCGTCCACAGGGCACCTCCTGGAAGTACGGCAGGTCAGTCGACACTTCGGGGGATTCGTGGCAGTGGACGACGTCACGCTGAATGTTCACGAGGGGGAGATCCTGGGAATTGCCGGTCCCAATGGCGCGGGAAAAAGTACTCTCTTCAACCTGATCTCCGGGGTGCCGTTCGGCCCGACAGCCGGAGAGATTTTCTTTGACGGTACGCGGATTGACAGGCTTCCCGCGCACAGAATCGCTCGTTCGGGAATGCGTCGAACCTTCCAGGCGGAACAGCTGTTCCCGTCGTTGAGCGTTTCGGACAACATCGCCGTGGCCAACCACTACCTCGGCGGGCGGCGCACCAAAGGGGACGTGGAAACTGCCTTGGAGACAGTCGGAATCACCAAGTACAGAGATGATCCCGCGGCGGACATACCACTGCTGGCAAAAAAGAAGCTAATGATCGCCAGCGCCCTCGTTTCACAGCCGCGGCTCTTGATGCTGGATGAACCAGCCGGGGGCCTCAACGATGAAGATCAGGCTGAACTAATCCTGCTTTTGCGGGAACTTCAGAAGGGCGGCCTGACACTGCTGATCATTGAGCATGTACTCAGTCTTATCCGCGATCTGGCCAAACGGATGGTCATCATGTCATCCGGCGAAGTCCTGGTTGAAGGAACCCCCGACGCCGTTCTTTCGGATCCGCGGGTCATGGAGGCATATCTGGGGAAGGCTGCAGCATGAACGCCGAACAGCAGACGGTTGGCCCCCTGCTCCGCGTCAGTGACCTGGCGGCCGGATATGGACGCCTGCCTGTCGTCAGATCACTTTCCATGGAGGTCGTCCCGGGTGAAGCCCTGGCCTTGTTGGGTCCCAACGGTCATGGAAAGACGACCGCCCTGCGCGCCATCTCGGGCCTTGGCAGGATCTCTTCGGGTCAGATTGTCTTCGATGGCAGCGATATCACCGGGATGCCCGCCTATAAGGTAGTCAACCAGGGAATGATGCATGTGCCCCAAGGCAATCAGCTCTTTCCCAGGCTCACCGTCAGGGAGAACCTGCTATTGGCAGGTGGGATCCCGGCGGCCAGGGGCCAGCGGGAAGAGACTCTTGAAATGGTCCAGGGACTGTTTCCCAAGCTCCTGCAACGTCGAGGGCAACTTGTGGGCACGCTGTCCGGAGGCGAACGCCAAATGGTGGCCATCGGAATGGGCCTTATGGCCAAGCCCAAGCTTCTGGTGCTGGATGAACCAACTCTCGGGCTGGCACCCAAGATCCGGTACGAAATCCTTGAGACACTTCACGAAGTCCGACGACTGGGCCTATCCCTGATAGTCGCCGATGGCGATATTGAGTTCCTCTTCGAACTCGCGGACCGGTGGCATCTCGTGGAGCTCGGGCGGATCGTCTCCAGCGGGACCACCGACATCAAGCCCAGCCACGAGGAAGTCATGGATATGTACGTCGGCTCCCACCCGTCATCCGCTATCAACGACATTGAGGGAGACAAGCATGTCTGACGCGCTCCTTTCCATCCTCGTCTCAGCCCTCGTGCTCGGGTCGCTGTACTCATTGATGGCAAGCGGACTGTCCCTCATTTGGTCCACGCTGGGGGTCTTCAACTACGCTCACGGCGCGCTCCTGCTGCTGGGCGCGTACCTTATCTGGACGTTCTCAGAGAAGGTCGGGCTCCCGGTACTTCTCGCTTTCGCGGCTGCGATTCCCTTGCTGGCCTTACTGGGTATGCTCCTGGACCTCGTCGCGGTCCGGCCGTTCATCAGCAGGGCAAACGGAACTCTCTTGGTCATGGTTTCGACCCTCGCCATCGCCAACGCCGTCGAAGGTGCTGCACAACTAATCTGGGGACCGCAGAACAAGCAGATAAAGGCCGTGAGCACCTCAACATTTGCCTTGGGCGACGTAAAAATCGCAAGCTCCACCCTCATTGCCCTGGCCCTGGCATTAGTTCTAGTCGTAGGACTGATTACGTTGCTGCGCAAGACGAAGTGGGGGATGGCCGTCCGGGCAGTGGAACAAAACCGGGACATGGCAATGCTCGTCGGAATCAGGCCAGCGCGCATATACGCCGGCGTATTTGCGGTGGCGTCAATTCTGGCCTGCGCCGCTGCCTTCGTCTACGGAACGACCACCACCATTACGCCCACCAAGGGCTTTGAACCCCTGCTGACTGCCTTTGTCGTCCTGGTCTTCGGCGGGTCGGCGACTTTGTGGGGAACCTTGGTCGGCGCCTTCACCATAGGCCTGTTGGAGGCGGGCACAACGTACTGGCTCGGTCTGCAATGGAGCCCTGTAGCCGTATTCCTCGTGCTGGTCCTCATCATGCTGGTCCGCCCCCAAGGTCTAGTGAAAGGACGTTCGTGATGAACATTCTTGGATCCCTCAAGCGCTTCGCGACGTGGCCGTTGCTCTTGCTTGCCGCCGCCTTGCTGCCGTATGTCGTCATCAGCGGCTCTGCACGCCTGCTGGCCGCGACAGCGCTCATTTACGCCCTGCTCGCGGCCAGCTGGAACCTGACGCTGGGTATCGGCGGTATCTTCAACTTCGCACACGTTGGCTTCTTCGGGGTCGGTGGCTACGCGATGGCCGTTGCCACCGTGACATGGGATATGAATCCATGGCTTGGGCTCATACTGGCAACCGTTGCCGGTGGGCTGGCTGGTGCCCTGGCCTATATCCCGGTGATACGCATGCGAGGCATCTACATCGCACTTATCACCTTCGTCTTCGTGCAGCTCTGCTACTACCTGGTGTTGGCCATTCCCGGAATCACCGGCGGATCCAGCGGACTGACAGGCGTACCTGCCCTGAGCGTTGGGGATTTTTCCTTCGCAAAGTACTCGGGATTGGGCTATTTATGGTTGCTCGGCGGAGCAGTGGTCCTGCTGCTGGCGCTGCTCCGGACCGCCCTGAGCAGACCGTTCGGCAAGAGCCTCATCGCGCTGCGCGACAATGAAAACCTTGCCGTGAGCCGCGGAATGAACCGAATAAGGCAGCATCTCCTGGCCTTCATCCTCAGCGGAGCAGTCGCCGGCGTCACAGGAGCCCTTTATGTTGCGTACTTCCGCGTTGCGGACGTCACACTCTTCAGTTTCGGATTCGTCACCCTTGGCTTGAGCATGATCTTCCTCGGCGGTACCGGCCACATCTGGGGTCCGGTCCTGGGGGCATTGATAGTCACCGTCATCGACCGCCAACTCACTGACCTTGGGCCTGTGCGTGCGATCATCATCGGCGTTGGAACCCTTCTGGTTCTCATTTTCCTTCCACGCGGCATTTCCGGGCTCTTCGAAGACGTATGGACCAGAGCGCGGAGGCTACTTCCGGGAAACCCGAACAAATCCGCCCATAGAGCACTCCAAAAACCCGCAAGCCGGACTATGGAAGTCGAGGAGAGCACGCATGTCCATTGATGCCACTGCCCGGGCAGAGCAGAACCAGCGAAAGGCGGTCCTGGACGCTGTGGATCGTCTGGCGCCCAGGATCGTGCAGTCCGTCGCCGACGCAGTCAGGATCCCGAGCATAAACCCCAAGTATCCCGGTCAGGACTACCAGAAGCTTGTGGGCGGCGAGGGTGAGGTGAGCGCCCTCATGAACGATCTTCATCGCGAAGCCGGGGCCTCCACGGAACTCGTCACAGTTGAGAAGGGCCGGGACAATGCTTGCGGGCGGATTGCCGGGACGGGCGGTGGCCGCTCGCTGCTGCTCAACGGGCACGTCGATGTTGTTCCGCCCAACCGGGAAGGTCTGTGGGACCAGGCGCCGTTCTCCGGGTTGATTACCGATGACGCGGTTCATGGCAGGGGAGCTACGGATAACAAAGCCGGCACAGTCGCCACGGCATATGCTGCCATCGCATTAGCCAGCGCAGGTATCCGGCTCAAAGGAGACCTCGTACTGCAGGCGGTCGTCGGAGAAGAAGTCGGTGACCACCTCTCGGGTACAACGGCAGCCCTACAGGCTGGATACGGGGCCGACGCCGCAATCGTCTGCGAACCGTCGAACTTCTCGGATGCAGCCCCCAATCTGGTTCCCACCACGCCGGGGCTGCTGTGGTTCTCGCTGTCCCTTGTCGGCAAAGCTGCGCACTCCGGACTGCGGGGTCTTACCATCCATCCAACCCTTGAAGGCGAAGCTTTAGGCGTCAATACCATCGATAAGTTCTGGATCATTTATCACGCCCTGCGGCAGTTGGAAGATACTTGGGCGCGGCGTGACAGGCACCCCCTGTTCCAGCCGGGCTACTTCAATCTCTTGCCCGGGGTGATCCGTGGAAACCCGGAGGGCGTCCTGGTCCCGTTCTTCCTCGCCGACACGCTCACAGTGGAATACTGCGTCTACCACCACCCTGAGCGAAGCAACGACGAAGTCATCGACGAGATCGAACGAACCGTGCGTCAAGCTTGTGCCAACGATCCCTGGCTGAGCGCCCACCGACCCGAATTCGACTGGAAGCTCCTATGGCCGCCGTACACCGCGCCGGCCAGCCATGAACTCATCCCCGCGGTCATGAAGGCCCACAGTGATTCCGTCGGCGGGTTTGACCTGGCCACCCCTCCTGAACAAGAGGGGTTCCTCGGTGTCTGTGATCTCACATGGATGGATGCCCAAGGCATCGACGGGCTAGTTTACGGTCCTGGGGTTGGCCGAACCGCGCACGCGGAAAACGAGTTCGTGCCAATCCACCAGATCATTACCGCAGTAAAGACGTACGCCCTATCTGCAATGGATTATTGCGGCGTCTCGGGTACTGAATCCAGCATCAATCCACCCACGACTGGCCGGAGGCGCCCGTGAACACCCCCGATATATTCGTTGCTACCTGCGATCTCGCTGGTCAGGTCAAAGGACGAGGCGCACCCGGCGAAGCCTACGGCTCCGTCCTTCGCTCCGGTCTGGGCTGGGTGCCGGCCAACCTTGGCATTTCGGCTTTCGGCAGCATTGCGCCGGGCAGCGCCTTCGGTTCAACCGGCGACCTGCGCCTTATGCCGGACGAGGCCACGGAAATCACCGTGGCCGATGGCCCCAAAGAGGCCGGACTCAGGATTCTGATCGCCGACCAAACACAACCTGACGGAACCGACTGGGACTGCTGTCCGAGGACCTTCCTGCGCCGAGCCATCAGCGACTTTCGAGAGCAAACGGGCCTGCGCGTTATCGCCACCTTCGAACACGAATTCGTTGTGGAGGGCCTGCCTCAATCGGCTCCGTTTTCCTTGCGCAGGCACCTGGACGCCGATCCGTTCGGAATGGACCTGCTGCGCCTCTTGACGGATTGTGGTCTCGCACCCGAGAACTGGTTGCCCGAATATGGGGCGAACCAGTTTGAAATCACGGTGGAACCGAGCGACCCCCTTACTGCAGCAGACAGGGCGGTGCTCTTGCGCGAATTGGTCCGCGATTTGGCAATCCGACGCGGCCTCAGAGCTTCCTTCGCGCCGCTTCAGGAACCAAACGGTACCGGTACCGGCGTCCATGTCCACATTAGTTTGGTCGACGACGTCGGTACTCCGGTTCTGTTCGACGCCACCTGTCCGGGGCGCCTTTCCGAGGTTGGATCAAGATTCAGCGCAGGAATCCTGCACCACGCCGAAGCGCTGACGGCCTGGACAGCGCCAAGCCCGGTTTCCTTCATGCGCCTGGCGCCGGATCGATGGAGTGTAGGGGGAATTTTCCTGGCGGAACGAAACAGGGAGGCTCTTCTACGAATCTGCCCGACCAGTTCGGCAGGTGGATCTGCTCCGGACCACCAGTTCAATCTTGAGTACAGGGCAGCTGACGCAACCGCCAACCCGTGGCTCACGCTTGGTGTCCTGCTCCGGGCCGGTCTGGCCGGAATCGTAGGCGGTGACGAGTACCCCGAACCTGATATTTTCCCCGAGACGGCAGGCCCGGCTGAATTGAACGACGTACCTCGACTGCCTCGTACACTCGAGGACGCACTTCTGGCATTGGAAAAGGACCAGACCGTGACGTCGTGGTTCCATCCTGATCTGTTGGCAACGTATTTGGCGGTCAAGCGGCATGAGCTCGCCCATGTGGCCACTCTCGACGATGCTGCCCGAGTCAAAGCGGTATCTGATGTCTACTAATTCCGTAGAAGATCTCCTGACCACCATCGAGGAAATCCCCTTGGTGGACCACCATGTCCATGGAGCGTTGAAGGATGACGTTGACCGATCCTCGCTGGAGGAACTTCTGACGGAGTCGGACAGGCCCATTCCTGAATGGATGACGCAATTCGATTCGCAGTTGGGATTCGCGATTCGTCGTTGGTGTGCGCCGTTGTTGGGCCTATCTGCACATGCGAGTGCCGACGCGTACTTTGAACGGCGTGTGGGGCTCGGGACGTCGGAAGTAACCTCTCGTCTGCTCCAGTCTGCGGGGATAGGTCATTTCCTGGTCGAAACCGGATATCGCGGTGATCAAATCCACGGCCTTTCGGGGATGGAGCGCATCAGCTCAGCCACCGTAGGTGAGGTTGTCAGACTCGAATCCGTAGCGGAGTCTTTGGCGTGGGAAGGCGTATCAGCCGCAGATTTCGCTAACGCCTATACGGCCCGGCTAGCGCTGGCAACGGAGAACGCCGTGGGAGTCAAGAGCATCATCGCCTACCGACATGGGTTCGACTTTGATCCAATCCGGCCGTCCAAAGAAGAAGTGGTGAAGGCGGCCGCTTCCTGGCTCCGTTTGGTAGCAGCCGGCTACTCGCTCCGTGTTTCGGATCCTGTGCTTTTGCGCTTCTTTCTCTGGTCGGGCGTCGACCGTGGCCTGCCCATTCAAATGCACACTGGATACGGTGATCCCGATTTGCGTCTGGACCGCTGCGACCCCTTGCTGCTGGTTCCCTGGTTGAAGCTGATTGAATCATTGAAGGTGGACGTACTCCTTCTCCACTGCTACCCGTTCCATCGTCACGCGGGCTACCTTGCGCAGGTATTCCCGCACGTCTACTTCGATGTCGGGCTTGGGACCAACTACACAGGCGTTCAGTCTCTGGAACTGATCAAAGAGTCTTTCGAATTGGCACCGTTCTCCAAGATCCTGTTTTCAACGGATGCATGGGGACCTCCGGAGCTCCATTACCTCGGGGCTCGACTATGGCGCGAAGGAATGGGCAAGGTCCTGGGGGCTTGGGTTCGCGATGGGGACTGGGCTGAGGAGGATGCCATTCGAGTGGTTCACATGGTCGGAAGGGATAACGCAGTGCGCGTCTATGAGCTGGGGGAGAAGTGAACTCTGAACTGTTTGAGGTGCTCAGGAGACGCATCGACGAGGAAATTCCGCGTGCAATAGAACTGCGCCATAGATTGCATAGCTTGCCGGATTTATCCGGTTCCGAGGGGCCCACCCTTGATCTGGTCTTGAACGCATTGCCTGGGGACCTGCAAACCAGGTTTGTGGCCGGAACGGGGGCAGTACTGCGAATCGGCGGCCCCGGCAAGGCGGTCGCTGTCCGGGCTGAGCTGGATGCGCTGCCGGCCATGGAAGATTCCGAAGTCGATTGGGCTTCCCAAAGGCCGGGTGTCATGCACGCCTGTGGGCATGATATCCATCTGGCTGCCGTCGTTGCCTTGGCCCGGGCTGTCCACTCAACGCCGGGCGCAGCTCCCATGGCACTGGTCTTGCAACCCAGGGAAGAAACTTACCCGTCCGGGGCAAGGGACATCTGCGCAACAGGGATGCTCGCGGAGGAAGACGTGCGTGCCACAGTCGCGGCCCATGTTCAGCCCCTGCTACCCGGAGGGACAGTGGCGTGCACACCGGGGGCCGTGAATGCCTCATCGGACGAGTTCGTCATCAACGTTCATGGTAGGGGTGGACACGCTGCCTACCCGCACATTGCAGCGGATCCTGTTCTGGCGCTATCCCACGTTGTGGTCTCTTTGCAAAACATCGTGAGCCGGAACGTGGATCCCATGGATTCGGTCGTTCTCACCATTGCTACCCTTCAGGCCGGTACCGCCGCCAATGTCATACCGGGTACTGCCGCTGCCCGGGGAACTGTCCGCACCATGGCCACCCCTGTGAGGGAGGAAGTGCTACGGCGTCTTGCCGAGACAGTGCACCTGGTTGCAGCTGCGCACGGCTGCAGCGGTGAAGTCAGCGTCACCGAAGGCGAACCCGTCCTGGAAAATGATGCGCACATCGTTAAGGCGACTGCTCCTCTACTGCTGGCTCTGGGCTTGGAAGTGGACAGCAATCTCAGGTCGGCAGGCTCCGACGATTTTTCGTATTTTTCGGAAAGAATGCCTTCATTGATGATGTTCGTGGGTACCAGCGGAACCGGGGAACGGTTGCACTCAAGCACTTTCGTGCCCCATGACTCTCACGTCCATGATGTAGCTCATGCGCTCCTGGCTGGATACGTTGGCGCCGCCAGGACGTTACTGCCCGTCCATGACCTGCCCTTGGTCGCTGCCCCAACAAGCTGACGGCAGGCACCGGTCAACCCGTTCTGGGTTTCCTGATTGAATGGGGATAAAAGCGGGGAGTTCACACTAACTTCCAGCTTTGCCGTCTATGCAAGAAAGGAACGCCATGACGCAGTCCGGACGATATGAACAGTCTGAGAACCAATCTGCCCGGTTGACCCTGGCGGACCGAATCCGTCAAATTCAGGGTTCGCTTTCCCCGGCAGAGCACAAGCTGTCCCGCGTTTTCCTCGCCAACTACCCGACGGCAGGGCTTGAGTCCACCATTGAATTTGCCAAGAAAGGAAATGTCAGTGCCCCCACGGTGCTCAGGTTCGTCAGCAGATTGGGCTTCAACAAGTACCGGGACTTCCAGGATGCCCTGCGCGAAGAAGTGCAGGCGCGGCGGGCATCGCCGCTGACCCTCCAAGGCAAAATACGAGTTGATTCAGCCGCTCCAGAATTGGCTCAGTCAGTGGCAGAGACGGCGGTCGAGGGCATCGAGAGCACGGTCGCCTCGCTTCCGGAGCACGAGTTCGACCGTGCCGTTGCCCTTCTATGCAATACGTCACTGGACATTACTTCGGTCGGTGGCAGGTTCTCTCACCTGCTGGCCACCTACTTGGACTTGCACCTTCGCCTGATGCGACCCAACACCGTGGTGCACGCCCAGCATCCTAACAATGACTCCACGTTCATAGCTGACCTCAGCAAACGCGATGTCTGCGTCTTCTTCGATTTTCGCCGCTACCAGAAAGACACCGTTGACCTGGCAAAGGCAGCCCGTGAGAAGGGGGCAAAGATTGTCCTCATCACGGACCCGTGGCTCTCTCCGGTTTCATTTGTCGCGGACGTCGTTCTGCCGGCGCGGGTGGAGGCGGCGGGTTCCTTCGACAGCATCGTGCCGGCAACGGTGTTGGTGGAAGCCCTCATCGCTGCGGTCCACGTCAAACTTGGGCCGGCGGCCGATGACCGTATGCGGACTTTGGAAGCCAGCTATGGCACCGTACTGGCCGACTAGTCCCCAACGCAAGTTTCTATCGGCCGCCGGAACTGAGGTCTTCAAGCATCGAAAGTCCAGCCTCTGGGTCACTTTATGGCCTTAGAGGATCCTTGCTTCGAGGGCCAGAACTCAGGTCCAGAATTCGTCCGCCTTGGCGGTGTCCTCGAAGAACTCCCGGCCCTCGACAACCTTTCCGTCGCGGAGCACGAACACGATGGCTGACGCCACGTCCAAAGTCTTCCCGTTGTTTTCCGCGTGGCTTTGCTGGATCCCCACGGTGTGGTTTTCCCCGCCGACGATGTCCTGGACATTCGCCTGGAACGACCCCTGGGAGCGTGCGCCCAGCTCGCCAAAGTAGGCCAGGATGGCTTCGCGTCCGTCTTTCTTGCCTGACAGCACGCCGCTTCCTGCCGCGTACCAGACTGCGTCCTCCGCGAACAATTCGCCAAGGGTCGCCAAATCCCCGGTGTTGAAGGCTTCGTACCCCCGCCGAACGAGTTCAGCGTTTTCTGCAGCTCCCATTTCGAACACCCCGTCATCCTTGTCGGTATTTTTACAACGGCCTAAGCCCGTTGACCCAACCAGTATCCGCTTCGGTACCCGGACGCTCAAGAGCCGGCGCTCGGTCAGGTCACGTCATAGGAGCTTCCCGGCGCCCTACTCGTTGACACGAGAGAATGACATGAATTTGCGCGTGTCCACAAGAGGTCCCCGGAGCCCACGGATGTCCGGGTTCTAAGGAAATGGGACGCCGCGAAATTTGACCGGTCGTTTGGCTGCGCATCTTTAAACAGGCAGTTACTCTTAGCTCTACAAGACTCTGGGGGAGCAAGAGATGAAACCAATCACCGTCGACGGCGGCAAGGGCACAGTGGAACTCGACGCCCAAGGAATTCTCTACCTGGTGTGGCAACCGGGGACTGTTCTGGAGGCCGATGACGTACATGCAGCGATGGCAAAGGTCAATGAGGTTGCCGACGGTGCCGAGTACCCGATGCTGATCGACATAGCCAACACTCAAGCTGTGACCCTTCAGGCCAAGTCCGTTTTCAGCGTCAAGTGCGCCGCTTCACGAATTGCCCTGCTTGGCTCAAGCCCGCTCAATCGGGTCATTGCCAACTTCGCCATGGCACGGCGGAAACTCCCGTGTCCCACTCGGTATTTCACCTCCCGCGATGAGGCGATGTCCTGGCTTCTCCAGGCACCCGTTTCCTGACACCACCGTGCCCATATCCAAGCAGGCAGTTAGTCTTAGCTCCACAAGACTCTGGGGGAGAAAATGAATCCAATCACCGTTGATGGCGGCAAGGGCACACTGGAACTCGATGCCGAAGAAGTTCTCCACCTGGTGTGGCAACCGGGGACTGTTCTGGAGGCCGACGACGTACATGCGGCGATGGCAACGGTCAATGAGCTTGCCGCCGGTGCCGAGTACCCGATGTTGATCGACATAGCGAACACTCAGGCGGTGACCCGTCAGGCCAGGTCAGTTTTCAGCGTCAAGTGCGCCGCTTCACGGATTGCCCTGCTTGGCTCAAGTCCGGTCACTCGTGTCATTGCCAACTTCGCAATGGCACGGCGGACGCTCCCGTGCCCCACTCGGTTTTTCACTTCCCGCGATGAGGCCATGTCCTGGCTACTCCAGACGCACCTTCCCTGACCCTGGCCCCTTCACGGCCGAGAGCGCGGGACGAACCGCTCCTTGTCCAAGGAAACGGGACACCATTAACGGCCGAGCGGACAGATCAGCGGCAACAGGAATGCTACGTGCTCTGCTCTTCGTCCTGGGATGCCTGCAGAAGGGCTATTTCCTGAAGAGACAGATACGTGTAGTCATCGGTCGCGCGGAGCTGTAGAAGCCGTTCGCGCATGGCTGGACCTGCGGCGAGCCAGAGAGCATCCCGCTCGTCATGACAGGCACCGGAATGCGGACAGAGCCCGATATAAAACGGGCAGCGAAGACGCCGATATTTCCCCGATGAATGTCCAAACGGCTTGCCGGACAGCGGGTCTGGACATATTGTCTGAGCAGGATGAATCTGTGCGAAATCCTTGGGGGAATGATGTCGCATGATGTTGGCTAGGCATCTGGGTCGTATTGGCATTGCTCTGGTTATCACCCTCTCTTTCTCTGTCGCTGCTGCTGGGGGCAGTAATCTTGCCGTGGCAGCTCCGGAGGTGAGCGACTGGCTCGAAGTTGGCGACTCCGCGTCCGCGGTTGCCTACGACCCGACGACACGGACTCTCTTTGTGGGAGCCGACGGAGCCATCTCCGTTGTGAAGGACAGTGTCACGGTGGGCAAGATCGCCGTGGCTGCAAAGACTATGTCAGTAAACCCTCTGACGCACACGCTGTACGCCCTCGACTCAACAAGCGACACTGTCACGGTCATCAACGGAACAACCGTGACGGCCACCATTCCGGTTCCTGAGGGGTCTCAGGAGCTGGCACTGGACCCCGGTGCCGGAAAGGTCTACATCGCCAACGGAATGGCGGGTGTGACAGTCATCGAGGGGGATAAAGTCACTGGCACGATCGCCTTGAAGGATGAAGGATACGTGTGGTCGATCGCCGTGGACACCTCCACCCACGCCGTGTACGCAGGCAACTATTCCAAGTCCACGGTTTCGCTCATTGTCGATGGCGCCGTCACGAAAACCATCCCGGCCGCCAGCGGTTGGTCAATTGCTGTCGATTCGGTAACCCATGACGTCTACGTTCCCAGCGAGTTCAACAAGAAAGTCCTAGTGATCAACGGCGGAGCGGTCGTGCGGACGATTGATGTTCCCTTTCCCCAGGATGTTGCGGTGGATTCTTCAACCCACACCGCGTACGTGACAAGTCCCGGGCTCCACACGGTCTCCGTAATTCATGGCAGCGCGGTGTCCTCTGTTGTTTCGTTCCACAAACCCGGTCGACCCGTGGTGGACCCGGTATCACACTCTGTCTATGTCCCCTCGCCAGTCGGAGCAGTGGCCGTCATCCGGGACCCTTCAAACCGGGACTTCAGCTCGGACGGTCGAACTGACGTTTTGGCCCGTGACGGCAACGGTGCGCTTTGGCTGTACCCCACGAATGGTTCAGGCGGGTGGCTGGCCTCAGAACGTGTTGGCCAGGGCTGGAACGCCATGACAGCCATCATCGCCGGTGGTGACTTCAACACCGACGGCCGGGCCGACGTGCTGGCCCGCGACATTTCTGGGTTGCTGTGGTTGTATCCGGGGGATGGGGATGCTGGCTGGCTGGCACCTGTTCAAGTCGGGCAAGGCTGGCAGTCTATGACGGCCCTTTTAGGTGCGGGGGACTTCGACGGCGACGGCTTCCCCGACCTCCTGGCCCGGGACCCGGGCGGTGTGCTGTGGCTATATCCAGGCGACGGGACCGGCGGCTGGTTCCCCAGGATCAAGGTCGGTCAGGGGTGGAACGGCATGACGACGGTCCTTGGCGCCGGTGACCTGAACGAGGACGAGGAACCTGATGTCCTGGCCAGGGATTCGGCAGGGCTGCTGTGGGTGTACCCCGGCGACGGTGCCGGCGGTTGGCTGCCGCGGTTCCAGTCGGGGCAGGGCTGGAACGTCATGGACGCCATCACGGTGCCCGGTGACTTTACGGGTGACGGTAGGCCGGACGTGCTCGCAAGGGATAATGACGGCCTGCTGTGGCTCTATCCGGAAGCCGGTGACTACGGCTGGATGCCACGCGTCCAGGTAGGGCAGGGCTGGAACGTCATGATCGCCATTGTTTAGGGCCGGCTTAAGACGTCCGGTTGGTCGAGGCCCACGTCGAGAGTACGTATTAAAGCCCTCCCTCGGCCAGGTAGCAGTACATAGTCCGCATCAATCATTCCCATGAGGCGTCTTAGCAATGATGAGGTCACCAGTTGACTCACGCCAGATGATTCGCTGCAGTCCTCCGTCGGAAGGCGGTTCTGGTTCATCACGCAAGGCGGCGACTAGTCGCTGAACTGATCGGGCACCGAGCCTCTGGTAGTCCAGGAAGACGGTGGTGATTGACGGCACTTGGAGTGCGCTGGAGACCAGGTCGTCCCACCCCGTGACGCAGAGATCGCCGGGTACAGTCCACCCCCGCTCCAGCGCGCCACGAACGACCCCGGTGGCCACTAAATCGTTGGATGCTACGACTGCCAGCGGAGGGGCGTCATCGGGAAGACTGCGAATCGCGTTGAGTCCTGACTCGCCGGTCCAATCTCCCTCGATGACTCCTAGGGAATGCAATCCGAGTTTCTCGATAGTCATTACGTAGGCATCCCTTCGGGCCCTGGCCGAAGGGTAGGCCAGCGCTCCGGTGATGTGGAGGAATCGCCGGTGGCCGCGCGAGGCCAGTTCTTCGATCATCGTGACAAGGGGTGCGGGATCAGTGAGGTCCCCGGACACTTTCATATCGTCATCAAACTCGGCGAGGGACAAGACGGTCGCTCCGCCCTCGCCGGACGGGCATGGTGGCATCGGCACGAAGGACAGGACTCCTTCAAATTGCCCGGAGTTGACGATCTCATCAAGGCGTTGTTGCCTCGCATGGAAGTCGCCTGGGAGGGTGTGGACCTCGATGGTGTAGCCGGCCTTCTGGGCTGCTTGGGTTGCGCCAGCAAGTATTTTGGATGCGAACCAGGTGGTGATCGGCAGCACCAATGCCAATCGACCGGTGCGCTGTGTCCGCATGGACCTCGCCGCCAGGTTCGGACGATAGCGCAACTCTTTTGCGACTTTAAGTACGCGCTCACGGGTCGCTTGGGAAATGCCAGGCCGCCCGGTCAGGACGTTTGACACAGTGGACTGCGATACGCCCGCGCGGGCCGCTACGTCACGGCTGGTTGGAACTTTACCCATGCCGCTTCTCCTGCCAGTTTTTAGTTCGGTGTCACTTGACGCCTGGTGATCTGCGTCTCATACTAGCAGATACGTATTACTAATACGTATTACATGGACGTGTTCAGTGTCCCAGCCATCGAGGAGGATGTGTGCCAGCGAGTGTCGCTTTGGTCTTCAACCTCGGACCCATCCTTGCGTCCTTGTGTGGGACTCTTGCTGACTGCAACCTGCTGCGGACTCGAACTGGGTTGCCCTTGAGAAGAACAGAACGATGCTTGCGGAAGCAATGAAAGCCTCCGTTAACAAGGCCGCCTGACGTCACCTGGGTCCCCACGGCACCTCGTGGGCCCCTCCCACCCTTTTTGCTTCATGGAGAGAGAGACGAGCGAATGCTCAAAATCGGAATCATCGGCACCGGAGGAATCGCGGATGCCCACATTCGCGGGTATCTGGAGTTCCCTGACGAGTGCGAAATAGTCGCATTGGCGGACATCCATCCCGGGAAGGCGGCGAGCAAGGCCGAAGCGTTCGGCTTGACTGACGCGGCCACCTACGATGACCCGGCAAAACTCATCGCTGCCGGCGGGGTCGACCTGATCAGTATTGCCACCCCGCCCAGCAGCCATGCCGAACTCTCTATTGCGGGGTTGGACGCGGGCGTGAACGTACTGGTCGAAAAACCTATGGCACCGTCTCTGGAAGAATGCGACGCGATGCTTGCCGCGCAGAAGCGGTCCGGAAAGGTCCTGTCCGTGGTCGCGCAAAACCGCTTCCGTGACGATATGGTCATCCTCAAGGAAGCGGTCGTGTCAGGCATGATCGGGTCCGTGTCGCATGTGCGCATCGACTCCGCCTGGTGGCGTGGCCTGCCGTACTACGACTTGTGGTGGCGGGGAACGTGGGAATCGGAGGGCGGCGGGTGCACGCTCAACCATGCCATTCATCACATTGATCTCACCTTGTGGCTGATGGGGAAGCCCAGCCAGGCCGTCGCAATGATCGCCAATGCGCAGCACGACAACGCCGAGGTTGAGGATCTCTCCGTCGCGATCCTCAAGTACGGACGCGGGTTGGCGCAGCTGACCAGCTCTGTCGTGCACCACGGCGAGGAGCAGGAAATCGTTATCCAGGGTGAACACGCGCGCATCTCACAGCCATGGCGCGTCACTGCGGAAGTATCCCAGCCCAACGGATTCCCCCGTGAAGGCGGCAACCCTGCACTTGTCGACGAACTGAACGCGCTGGCTAACGCGCATGTCCCGCTCCCTCATCAAGGCCACGCTGGGCAGATCGGGGACGTAATGGCGGCTATCCGCGCCGGACACCCACCCACCGCGGACGGGGTCGACGGCCGCAATGCCATCGAGATCGTAACTGCCATCTATAAAGCCGGCATCGAGCACGAAGTCGTCGACCTGCCGCTGCGCGCAGACGACCCTTACTACCGGGCGGGCGGTCTTCTCCAACGAGCCCCGCACTTTTACGAAAAACGAGAGTCCGTAAAGGAACTCGCCGGCGACATCATCGTGGGCGCCGCAACAAGCGCAGTCTCCGACTGACCGAACAAGAGAAGGTTCAAGATGCCCAACTCCGACGGCGCCACCTACGCGCCCGCACCCATGCCCCAACCCGTGGTCAAACCCGGAGAATTCATTTTCGCGGCTGCACACCTGGACCACGGACACATTTACGCAATGACCGAAGGTCTGCTCGGCGCCGGAGGCACGCTGAAGTCGGTTTACGACGCCGATCCAGCCAGAGTTGCCGCTTTCCGTGCAAAGTTCCCCGATGTCCGGGTCGCAGCCAGCGAGGCCGAGATCCTCAACGACCCGGACGTACGGTTAATCGCCAGCGCTGCAGTTACCTCCGAACGCGCTGCGATCGGACTGCGCGTCATCGATGCCGGAAAAGACTACTTCACCGACAAAGCACCATTGACCACGCTCGAGCAGCTCGACGCGGTGCGTGAAGCCACAGACCGGACGGGGCGGAAATATGCCGTGTACTACTCCGAGCGCATCCACGTCGAAGCGGCCGTCCTCGCCGGGCAGCTCATTGAACGGGGCGCCATCGGCACCGTTCTGCAGGTCACTAGCCTCGGCCCGCACCGGATCGGCGCCCCCGACTCCCGACCAGACTGGTTCTTTGACAAGGATCAGTTCGGAGGAATCCTCTGCGACATCGGCAGCCACAACTTTGAGCAGATGCTGTATTTCACGGGCGCCACTGACGCCGAAGTCGTCAGCGCAACCGTTGCCAATTACTCACATTCCGAATACCCCGCGTTCGAAGATTTCGGTGACGCGCACATCGTCATGAACAACGGAAGTACCGGCTTCGTGCGCGTTGACTGGTTCACCCCAGAGGGCTTGCGCACGTGGGGTGATGGGCGCACAATCATCCTCGGCACCGACGGCTTCATCGAATTGCGAAAGTACGTTAACATCGCTGCCGACGACGGCGCCGACCACCTGTTCCTGGTTAATAAGGACGGCGAACAGTACATCAACGCCACGGGTCGGGTCGGGTACCCGTTCTTCGGCGCACTGATCCGTGACTGCCTGGACCGGACCGAGACCGCGATGACGCAGGTCCACGCCTTCAAAGCCGCGGAAATCAGCGTCAAGGCGCAGATGCTTGCCCGTGACCTCACTGCCGCCGCCGTGCGACTGGCAGCTCGATGATCGACCCCGGACACAGTGGCGCCCGGTGGGGCTCGTCGCCTGACCGTGCCTTCAACCTCAGCCACGTCTCTCAGAAGTAGGTAGGACCGACCTATGAAGATCACCGACGCACGGGTTGTGGTTTCGTCGCCCGGACGGAACTACGTGACGCTCGTTATTGAAACCGAGGACGGTGTCACCGGCATCGGCGACGCCACGCTTAACGGCCGCGAGCTGGCCGTGGCGTCCTACCTCAGCGACCACCTCTGCCCGCTGCTGATCGGCCGGGACGCGCGCCGCATCGAGGACGCCTGGCAGTACTTCTACAAAGGCGCGTACTGGCGCCGCGGCCCGGTGACCATGACCGCCATCGCCGCGATCGACGTCGCGCTCTGGGACATCAAGGGCAAGGCCGCGGGCATGCCGGTCTACGAACTCCTCGGCGGAGCCGCCCGCGAGGGCGTGATGGTCTACGGCCACGCCAGCGGCACCACCCTGGAGGATCTCAGCAGGGATTTCCAGCACCACCTGGACCTCGGCTATAAGGCCATCCGTGCCCAGGCCGCCGTGCCTGGCTTGGACAAGACCTATGGCATCGCTCCGGTGGACGGGAAGCTCTACGAGCCGGCCAGCAGCAACGTTCCGCAGGAAGACACCTGGGAAACCACCGCCTACCTGGACTTCGCGCCGAAGATGATGGCCCACATCCGGGAAGAATTCGGCTACGGCGTCCACGTCCTGCACGACGTCCACCACCGCCTGACCCCCATCGAAGCCGGCCGGCTGGGCGCCTCACTGGAACGGTACCGGCCCTTCTGGATCGAAGACCCGACGCCGGCCGAGGACCAGTCCGCCTTCCGCCTGATCCGCCAGCACACCACCACGCCCATCGCCGTGGGCGAGGTGTTCAACTCCATCTGGGACTGCCAGCAGCTCATTACCGAACGGCTCATCGACTACATCCGCACCTCGGTTTCGCACGCCGGCGGAATCACGCACCTGCGCCGGATCTTCTCCCTCGCGGATCTCTACGGCGTCCGGTCCGGCTCGCACGGCGCCGGCGATCTCTCGCCGGTGTCCTTCGCCGCCGCGCTGCACGTGGACATGTCCATTCCCAACTTTGGCGTCCAGGAATACATGGGCCACCGGGACCCCGCCAACGAGGTATTCACCACCTCCTACACCTTTAATGACGGCTACATGCATCCCGGCGACGCTCCCGGCGTCGGCGTTGAGTTCAACGAGGAAGCCGCCGCCCGGTTCCCGTTCGACCCCAAGTACCTGCCGGTGAACCGGCGGCTCGACGGATCGGTACACGACTGGTGAACACTGCAGCCCAAGAATCCTTTGACGTGGTGGTGATGGGGGAGATCCTCGTCGAAGTCGCCACCGACCAGCCTTTCGGCCACGGTGTGCCCGCGCACTTGGGCATTTCGGGCGACGCGCTGAACGTCGCCGCCGCTGCGGCCGCTGCGGGCGCCCAGGTCGGCCTGCTCTCCGTGCTGACCGACGACGACCTCGGCCAGGCCATTGCCGCCCGGATCACCGAATTGGGAATCTCCACCGCCCTCCTGAAATTCCGCAAGGGCCAGCAGGGCGTCTACCTTGTGCACAGCGATCCCGACGGCGAACGCGAGTTTTCCTACGCCCGCACCGGGAGCGTCGGTTCCACTCTGGGCCCGGACGACGTCGACCAGGCAGTTTTCGCCACTGCCGGCGCCGTGGTGGCGGGAGGCATCGCCTGCGCCATCTCCGAGTCGTCCCGGGCGGCGGTTTTCAAGGCAGCTGTCGTCGCCAAACACTTCGTCTTCGATCCCAACTTCCGCCCGCGGCTTACCTCAGTGGGGGAGGCGACGGCGGCACTACAGCAGCTGGCGCCCCGCGCCTTCCTGGTCACACCGTCCTTCCCAGGCGAGACCTCGGCGTTGTTGGGCTGCTCGACGCCGGTTGAGGCAGCCGCGAAACTGCGCACCCTGGGTGCCCGGAACGTTGCGGTCACCTGCGGCGCCAAAGGCGTCCAGCTCCAAGCCGACGGCGTGTCGGCCTGGGTTCCAGCCATCCCGGCGCCTGCCCTCGTGGACCAGACCGGCGCCGGCGACGCGTTTGTTGGCACCCTGACGGCCCGCCTGGTGCTCGGCAACGACTTCCCGACGGCGGCCCGGTTCGGCGCTGCCGCATCTTCCCTGGTGGTGGGCGGCAGGGGCGGCACGGGCTTCATTCCAAGTTTTGAGCAGACCCGGGCGCACGCCGCCGGGACTTTGGTTGAAGGGACAGTGCCATCGAACGCCTGAGCAATTCATCCCTCGCGGCTGCCGGCCGGACACCTGCGCTTCAGCGGGAAAAGCTGCAGCCCGGAATCGTCCATCTGGGGCTGGGTGCGTTTGCCCGCGCCCACACCGCGGTTTTCACTGAAGAAGCGATGCTCGCGACCGGCGATTCCGGCTGGGGGATCATCGGGGTCACCCAGCGTTCAGACACCGTGGCACGCCAGCTGGCGCCACAGGACGGGCTCTTCTGCGTCGCTGAGCGTGGGAGTGGCACGGAGCCGCTCCGTGTCGTATCCAGCATCGTGGAGGCCATCTCCGGCCGGGACCAGCCGGATGCCGTGGTGGACCGGATCGCCGCGGACAGCACGCGCGTGGTAACGGTGACAGTGACCGAAAAGGGCTATCGCATCGATCCGCATACCGGGTCCCTGAACCTCGCGGATAAGCAGGTCCAGGCCGATCTTGCCGGGAACCCGCCGCTGAGCGCCATCGGACAGCTCACCCGCGGTATCCAGAAACGGGCTCTGGCCGGCAAGGGACCGCTCACCGTGGTCTCGTGCGACAACCTGCCAGGCAACGGTGAACTGACGGCCACACTGGTCCGGACGTTCGCAACCGCCCTCCCCGAGGACCAATCCCGGCCGCTGCTTGCCTGGATGGAGAACCACGTCACCTTCCCCAGCACCATGGTGGACCGGATGGTACCGGCCACCACCGCCGGTGACCTTGACGCCGTCGAACGGGAACTCGGGCTCCGGGACGAGGCCGCCGTAGTGGCCGAATCCTTTATGCAGTGGGTCATCGAGGACAACTTCGCGGGGGACCGGCCCGCCTGGGAGCAGGCCGGGGCGCTGTTCAGCAGCGATGTGCCAGCGTGGGAGGCGGCGAAGCTGCGTCTGCTCAACGCCAGCCATTCGATGCTGGCATACCTCGGACTTGTCAGCGGCAAGGCGACCATCAGCGAAGCGGTCGGTGAAGACGCCTTCCGCACTGCATGCCAACGGATGATGGCCGAGGACGCGCTACCCACCATCCGCCTCCCCAAGGGCCTGGACGGTGAAACGTACTGCGCCCAGGTCCTCGATCGGTTTGCCAACCCGGCCCTGGGCCACACCACCGCCAAGGTGGCCAGCGATGGGTCCCAGAAAATCGGCCTCCGGCTGCTGACCACTGTCCGGGCCGCCTTCGACGCCGGACACGAACCGCGCTGGGCCGCGCTGGCGGTGGCCGCTTGGATGCACCACGTGGCCGCCACCCGTGCCACGGATCTGAACGATCCACTCGCGGAGGACCTCCAGGCGGCCCTGCCAAAGGAGCGGTCCGCTGCCACCGTGGTTCCGGCACTCCTGGGCGTGCGCAGCATTTTCGATGAAGAGCTCGCGGCCAACGCCGCCTTCGTAGAACTGCTAATGCATTGGTACCACATCATCGACACCGGGCTGGACGGCCTGAGAGAAGAGATTACCCATGGCTGACGC
This sequence comes from Paenarthrobacter sp. 10L412, assembly GCF_056395565.1. Classification (NCBI taxonomy): domain Bacteria; kingdom Bacillati; phylum Actinomycetota; class Actinomycetes; order Micrococcales; family Micrococcaceae; genus Paenarthrobacter; species Paenarthrobacter sp. 10L412. Next base: position 112,640 of record NZ_JBFTJT010000015.1, read on the forward strand.
AACCAGCGTCCTGCACGTGTCCCCTGTCATCCCGGTAGTCACCATCGCCGACCCGCAGCATGCGGTTCCTGTGGCCCGGGCACTGATTGACGGCGGTGTCGGCGTCATCGAACTCACCCTGCGGACGGACAGCGCCCTCGAATCGCTCAAGCGCATCGTCAACGAAGTGCCGGACATCCTGGTGGGCGCCGGCACGATCCTCTCTCCCGGTCAGGCGGACGCCGCGGTTGCCGCCGGTGCGCAGTTCCTAGTCAGTCCTGGCGTAACGCCGTTCCTGCTGGACCACATGCTGCAGCTCAAGATCCCTGTGCTTCCCGGGGTGGCGACAGTTGGCGAAGTGATGGCAGTCCGTGAGCGTGGCCTGAAGGCCATGAAGTTTTTCCCCGCGGGCCCAGCTGGCGGGCCGGACTACCTCGCCGCCATCGGAGCACCCCTCCCTGAGGTGCTGTTTTGCCCGACGGGTGGGGTGAGCCTTGAAGCCGCGCCTGGATACCTGTCGCTGAAAAATGTCGCCTGCGTTGGCGGCAGCTGGCTGACCCCGCGCTCAGCAATGGAGCACGACGACTGGGAACAGATGACGAACCTGGCACGTGACGCCTCCAGACTCACGGGGGCCAAGTGAACAATGCGATCAGCTTTCGTCGCCCCGTGCCCGATTCTTGCGGAAAGGACAATATTATGGCAATTTTTGGCAACCGCTTGCCTACCGTCTGCAATTCTACCTAAACATGCTGACATGACCGGAAAGTGAGACGAGGCCGAAGTACTACCGGGTTTTAGTGCTTCGTAGAAGGCGGCTCGTCCATTCTGCGGAAAAGAACGGCGGCAGCACTGAAGTGTGCCGCCCCCAACAAAGTATTGCCCCTAAGAACGCATCGCCCAAAGGGCGACCACCATCAAGGAGGATGTAAGTGGCTAAGAAAATTCGAACAACAGCTCGTCTGCTGGTAGCACTCACCGCAGTTGCCATGTTGGGCGCATGTGCGCCGGGACAGGTCGATGGCCAGGGCTCGGGCGCATCTCCATCGGCTGTGCAAAGCGTGGACCCGGCAGAGTTTGCGGGCAAGACCCTGAACTACGTCTATTTCACCGATGGGCCGGACGCGGCCGCGACCGCCCAGCTTATCTCGAAGTTCGAGGAGAAGTACAAAGTCAAGGTCAATCTGGAGACTTTGCCCTACAAGGACCTTGTGACCTCGGTCCAAGCCAGACTCTCTGGTGGGAACGCTCCTGACGTGGTCAGGCTGACAGGTTTGACTGACTTCCGTGACGACCTTCTGGATCTGCGAGGCTACCTTGGCGAAGACTATGCCAAGGAATTCCTCCCCGGCCCCGTGGTCGGCGCAACCGGCAAGGATGGCAAGATGCTTGCCGTCCCATCCGACCTGACACTCAATGGCCCGTTCGTCAACGTTGACATGTTCAAGAAGGCCGGCGTCAGCCTTCCCGATCCCGAGAAGCCCTGGACTTGGGAGGAAATGATCGACGCTGCTACCAAGGTGCAGAAGGCAAATGGTTCACAATACGCCTTTGCGATGGATAAGTCCGGGCACCGTCTCTCTACGGTCCTGAACCAGTACGGCACGGCATTGGTCGCAAACGGGAAGTCCACGCTGGATGCTGAAAAAGCCAAAAAGGCGCTGAAGCCCCTTATCGACATGATGAGTGACAACAGAATGCCCCGAGACTTCTGGCTCGGCTCGGGATCCCGCTACTCCGGTGCCAACGAAATTTTCCTCGCACAGGATGCTCCGGTCTACCTCTCCGGCAACTGGCAGGTCGGTCAGTTCGCCAAGAACGCCAAATTTGAGTGGGCCGCTGCCCCTAACCCCTGCGCGGATAACTGCGGTGGTTTCCCGGGCGGCAAGTACATGGCGGCACTCCAACAAAGCAAGAATCCGGCGCTGGCAGCGGAATTCATTCGGTTCATGAACACGATGGAAAACCAGGAAACGTTTATCAAAGCAGGCGGTTTCCTGCCCACCCGTAAAGACCTGGCTGAAAAGGGTGTTGCCTATCCTGACCGTCAGGCGGACATGGACGTCTTCTTGAAAGACCTGGCACGCACCCCTGATCTTGGATACGCGGCGAACTCTGATCCGGCTTTTACCGGGTCTGCTACAGAGCTTGTCAACGCCGTTTCCGACGTCGTAGGTGGAAAGAAGGACCTGTCGACAGCGGTGTCAGACCTGCAGAAGAAGACGCAATCCCTCGTGGAGGAACTGCACTAATGGCAGCTATACAAGCTACGCCGCGCCTTCGGCAGCGCAAGGCGCCGCTGAAGATGCGCCTGGTTCCCTATCTCTTCCTGCTGCCAAACATGGCGATCTTCGGACTCTTCACCGTTTGGCCGGCCATCAACGGCTTCAACATCTCGATGTACTCCTCGTCCAACGGCCGCACGTTCCGGTGGGAGGGCACCGGTAACTACCAGCGCATCCTCACCGACGAGGATTTTTGGGGCATCGTCAGGAATACCGTCGTTTATGCTCTGGCATTCGTCCTGTTGTCTGTCGTGCTGGGCGTCATGCTGGCCGTGCTTGTTGACCAGCAGCGGCGGGGTCGGACCTTCTTCCGGTCCGTGTTCTTCATCCCCGTCTTGATCTCGCCCGTCGTCGCCGGCTTGGTGTGGAACTGGATGCTTGAGCGCCAAAATGGCCTGACCAACACCTTCTTGGGCACCCTCGGCATACCGGAGGTCCCGTGGTTGGTGGATAACACCCTGGCCATGGTCGTCGTTATTGGCGTCGGCACATGGATGCAGGTGGGTTTCTACATGCTTATCCTTCTGGCCGGTCTGCAAAGTATCGACCCGTCCGTCTATGAGGCGGCAAAAATCGACGGTGCCTCGCGCTGGCAGCAGTTCATCAGCCTCACTTTCCCGTTACTACAGCCCAGCATCCTTGTCGTTGTCGTACTTGCCACAATTCACGGGTTCCAAGCATTTGATTTCATCTACACCTTGACAGGCGGCGGCCCCGTGGGCGCAACCACGCTCATCGTTCAGTACATTTACGAAAACGGCTTTGTCTCGCCAATCCGGTACGGAGTCGCTACAGCGGGCAGCGTCCTGCTGTTCTGTGCAATATTCGCGCTGACCATCGCTAACTGGATGATCGGCCGCAAAAGGGAGGCAGCATGAGCCACAGCACCGTAACCAAGGACGCTCCCGCGATCGGCCCGTCTAAAACGTGGACGTCCACGGGACGTAGCAAAGTTACCTCCACAGATGCGTTGAGGGTAGTCATCTTGGTGACGTCAGCCCTGATGGCCCTCATCCCCATCGTGTGGCTCGTCCTCGGGTCGTTCAAGACGCCGACAGAACTCTCCAAGCGGCCGCCGACGCTGTTGCCTGAGTCCTGGGGACTTTCCAATTACACGGAGGCTATGACCCGGTTCAATTTCCCCTCATACCTGACCAACAGCGTCATCGTAACCCTCGCCGCGACGTTACTTACCCTGGCGATCAACTCCATGGCAGCCTATGCCTTGGCGAAGTACAACTTCCGTGGGAAAAACGGGCTGTTCCTGCTGACCCTCGCCACAATTATGATTCCATTGCAGGTTATCTTGCTCCCTGTGTATCAGGTTGTGGCATCCCTGGGATTGGTCAATACCCTCTGGGGTCTCATCATCCCCGCAGCAGCCACTCCAACCGGAGTGTTCATACTGCGGCAGTACATGCTCTCGATTCCGGATGAACTAATAGAGGCTGCACGAGTGGACGGGGCAGGGGAGTTCCGCATATTTTTCCGGATCGTGCTTCCGATGTGCCGGCCGGCGCTTGCCGTCGTTGCCATCCTGTCCATCATGTGGCGGTGGAACGATTTCCTGTGGCCCCTGGTGGTCGCCCAAAGCGAGTCTGTCTACACCTTGCCGGTTGCCCTTGCCAGGTTCACCGCCGAGGAAACCGTTCCTTTCAACCTCATCCTCGCCATGAGCGTCGTCACTGTTCTGCCCGTGATCATTCTGTTCCTCTTCTTCCAACGGCAAATCGTCACCGGCATTGCCAACACCGGCATCAAGTAACCGACACCCAGGAAAGGCTTGCGAAGGACCACCCGCTCGTCCGGTCGAGTCGCACAGTTGCCACATAACCGTGCGTCCGTCGGTACCGACGCCCTGCCGTAGCTTCAACGCGGCCAACCAATACTAAAGATCAACTTCAAAGGACCACGATGAACAGCACAACCATGCTCGAAAAGAACCTCATTATCCACGTGCCGGAAAACCAGCCGACGGTTACAGTCCGGCTGGAAATCGAAACCTCCTGCACTTGTGCAGGACAACGCGTTCACACGGCAGGTTCATATACTGACGCGGAACCCCCCGGACGCTCCTGAAGCGCATAACCGCCAGGCCGGAGCAGCAGTTGCGCCAAGCGGGCAAGGCCCGGACGCTGCGGCTCTCGGACTTGCAGCGGCACACTCTGACCCAACGGTTTACCCATCGGGGCAGATACGGCACCGCGACATTTTGGACCCCATTAGCGAGGGCCCGCAGCCCGCAGTGCCTGTCAGTGACGCCGTCAACGCCCTGGGAACAGGGCGGGCTGCGTGTCTACCACACTGAACCAGGCTGACCTTTTCAATGAAGTCCTGTCCGGAAAGTACAACGACCTCGTAGCCCGTGCGGGCCGAATTCAATAGCAGGAGCCTCCTGAACCTATGAAGCAGTCAATAGCAGCCCATCCTGACCGGCTCCTCCCGGCCGAACCCGGCGTTCGGGACATAGCTCGTTCCCTTTACAACCAAGTATCCAGTCTCCCGATTATCTCCCCTCACGGACATGTGGATGCAGGGGTAATTGAAAACAACGTGCCTTTTCCAGATCCTGCAGCGCTCCTGGTCACCCCGGACCACTACGTGACCCGCCTGATTCACGCTGGCGGAACCTCCATGGACCAGTTGGGGTTGGGAGCTGCTCCGGCTGACTCCCGTCAAATTTGGAGGCACTTTATTGCTGCGTGGCCGCAGTTCGAAGGCACGGCATCCGGCTACTGGATTCGGCAAGAGTTCGAGCACGTGTTCGGCGTACGTGACGAGCCGACGGCGGAGAACGCCGAAAGGATTTTCGACGCAATTTCTGCCAAGCTCGCCGAACCGGGGTTCCGCCCTCGCGAGCTGTTCAAAGAGTTCAATATCGAGGTTCTGGCCACCACCGATGATCCCTTGGATTCGCTGGACAGCCACGCTGCCTTGGCCGCAGACCCGTCCTTCGGGGGGAGGGTCCTTCCCACCTTCCGCCCGGACCAGTACCTGAACATCGCCCATCCGGCATGGCACGACAATGTCGAACGACTCATTGCGGGGGGCACCGGTTCCTCTGGTTACAAGGGATACCTGGAGGCGTTGGAGGCAAGACGGCGTCATTTCCTTGATCGCGGGGCTGTGTCCGCTGACCACGGCGTCCGCACTCCCGCCACCCTCAAACTGGATTATTCTGAGGCAGAGCGGCTGTTCGAGCGCGCCCGCGCCGGAAAAGCAACCCCGGAAGACCGCGACGCCTTCGAAGCGCACATGGTCTATCAGATGGCCAGAATGTCGGTAGAAGACGGATTGGTTATGACGATCCATCCCGGCTCATACCGCAACCACCACAGCCCCACATTTGAGGCATATGGCCCGGACCGTGGACACGACATTCCGTTCGCCGTCAATTACACCGAAGCCGTCCGGCCGCTGCTGCAGGACTTCGGCACGGCAAAAGACTTCCACCTTGTGCTGTTCACATTGGACGAAACAGTCTTCTCACGTGAATTGGCGCCACTGGCTGGCTTCTACCCATCTGTATATATAGGTGCCCCGTGGTGGTTCCTGGATGCACCGGATGCAATGCTCCGGTTCCGCGCCGCAGTCACGGAAACAGCGGGCTTCTCACGATCCTCAGGATTCATTGACGACACCCGGGCGTTCTGCTCCATCCCGGCCCGCCACGACACCTCACGCCGAATCGAGTCCGCTTTCCTCGCGCGGCTCGTCGCCGAACACCGAATCAGCGAAGAACGCGCACACGAGCTCATTGTGGACATCGTTGATGCCTCACCACGAAGGGTGTTCAAGCTATGAGCGACAACAAAAGTGTCCGCCTCTGACCCGCCAACCAGTCAACCTGACGGTGGCGCCAAGACGAATCGTTCACACAGGGCTCGGTCAATTGAAAATGCCTACCCCATCGCCGGAAGGAACAGCTGAACTTCAATGAAGATCGTTGAAGCAGAAGTATGAGTTACCACCCCGTCCCGCTTACCTCAAGGAGCATGTGGCTCAGCTGTTGATCGGCGGCACGATCTATGCCCGCTTTGGGTAGCGATCTCTCAGAATCATGAGTGGGACCTTAGTGCATTCGGGCGCCCGCGGTTATAGGATCGCTGGCCGCAAAGAACGGATCCGCAATCAGAGGGTCGTCTTTACACGCTTGTACGCGCCTGGCGGCTAGGTAGAAAAAGCGTTTACCATAGGTGCTTACTACCAAGCCGTGGAAATGGCTGGTCTTCGTTGTGACCTTTATTGGTTCAGGTGTTTCCACGGCTTTTACGTTGGGCACTCCACGAGTTTTTGGCGTCAGTGGCATGCTCCTGCTGTGGATAGCGAACCTGATCCCAATGCTTCTTTTCGAGTCTTTACTTAGGCCCGCTTATCGCTGCACCGGGGCTAGGGTGGTTTGGTCCCTGCTGCCGTGGAAGAGTAGGCGGTAGCGGCAAGGTGTGGAAGCGCGGCAGTTGCTCCTACCGACCGTTACCGGCCGACTCTTGGGCATGCTTTCCAGTGGACGGTGTCCCGATGACCGGTAAAGGCGCCGTGTCGAAGAATCGGTATTCCGTGTCCGGAACGCGGATGGTTCCGGCGGCCTCCGCTTTGTCCCGGAGGAAATCGTGATCATCGCGGGTAAGTACAACCTGCCCGTGTACGTCGTACTCGACGTCCTTGTATGCTTCGTTGCTGATCCTGCTCGATAGGGCTTGGGGCAGAACGAGGCTTGCCGGATTCTCCAAGAGCCATGTCCGGGTCTCCGAGTCCAGCCGATTCCATTCGTGTTTGATGCTCATGCCGTGGACATCCCCTTCTGTCGGGCTTTGCATGGTGGTAGCGAATTCCACCCAGATTACGCCTGCCACTTAGCGGGCGATAGAGCTGTGAGCCACCTCCTTCAGAGGTCTTGGGCGCAAGTCTCACGCCGGGGCCTGCCCTTGGTGAGGCGGCCTCGCGGCACAGTAACGTACGCCAGCACGCCCACCAACGTACCCACGAGGGACACGGTGGTGGAGATCGCGAAGGCATCTGCTGAGAACTGTTGAAGCCCAAATGAGAAGGGCAACCAAATGACAATCCACTGGAACGCGTCAACAATGCCGCCCCAGCGCCTTCCGCGGCTTAACCCGATAAGGGCCACGACGGAGAGTCCTGCTATTCCAAGGCCGCCAGCCATGCCGATGGAGAACCCGCGTGTTACGTCATTGTCAGGCTCGACAGGGTATGCTGCGATCACCTCCCGGGACCACACGTACATCCAGATGGCCAGACCGAGCCCGCCAATGATCATGAGAGAAGTAACGACCCCGGCTATATTGAGGATCGCAACCGCAACCGGCGCCGACCGTGCCTCGCCCCGCTGCCCATCGGCCTGGCCGCGCTTCTTTTCCCCCATCGGACCAGCCTGCGCGCAATTGATGAAGTTGTCACGCCCAGTCAGCGGATTTCGTCGCTATCAAAGGGCAAGACCACGTCTCGGGGACGCAGCTCAGGTCTGGCCCGCAGAAAGCGCACCCAATGCCTTTCAGCTCTGCAGGAGAATTGCTCAAGCCTCATTTCCCACGCCCATCCCGCGTGGAGCGGAATACTACTCCTCCGCGATGCTGTGAGGATCTCCGGGTTTCACTCGGCGGCTCTGTCAGGAACCGAACCGAGGCCGCGAACTTCCTGGAGGAGTCCCGAGAGCTGTCTCTCAAAAAATTCTTGCTTTTTGCGGCATGAACTTTTCCAATCACGCACTCCTTTGACTGGAGACCCGACCTTGCCGGACGCAATCGGTCAGTCTCCGCAACATATGTTTGGCCGGCGGCTGTGGGGTCTGTCGGTCACTGTTCATTGGAGAGAATCCCTTGAAGTATCTGCTTGGGAAAATAACCGCCTTCGTTACCGTATTAATGGTCGTTTTTGGCGCTCTTTTATTGGGGGTGCTCCACCTGACTGCACCAGCTCACGCCTACGAAGTAGCAACCAACCAGGCAAACGTCACCGGTGGGGCGGCTATTTTGACGATGCCGGGATCCGGTCTTACGGCCACCTATGATCAATCCGGCCTGACTGACCTCGTGGGCGCATCTTCGATGAATAGCCGGGGTTACGTTGCCTCCGATTTCACGCCAGGCCTTGCAACCACCGCTCCTGCGGTCGAGTTCTCATCGAACCTGATCAACAACTGCCCAGCGGTTGGCACCTGTACAGGCTTGGGGACTGTCACCATCGCTTTCAGCCAGCCGGTGCGGAATCCTGTGCTCAACATCGCTGGCCTCGGCGGATACGTTTTGAACGACGTCGGCAATAACGGGACCGTTGACAAACAGTCCCAGCAGCACGCGGTGCTCAACCTTGCGACTGCAGGTTTGTCGATGACCAAGCTCTCCGGTGGAAATCTTTCCGTCTCTGGAAACTCGATCACCACCACCAACGACAACGCCGGAACGGCGTGTAATACGAGTGTGCAGACCGGCACACCCGACCCCGTCGACGCACAGGCGACAGCTGGTTGCGGTTCGGCCCGCATCAACGGAACCGTCACCTCTCTGACCTTCAACATCAGTGCTGTTTTTGTCCAAACCACTCCTGTTTTGCCGGCCTACACCATCAATGACAGTACGGACCCATTGCACAACAGGGACAACTTCGTCATGGCCGTGACGGTGCCCCAGGATTTCGGTGATGCCCCGGCCAGTTATGACCAAGGCAGTGCTGCCAGGGCTGTTCTGTCGGATGTGACGCTTGGGCCGAGTGTGACTGAGGACAACGCGACTGTGGCCAACGGCACCGCGTCGCCGAATGCGGGTGCGACGGCGGCCCAGGACCTGATGGACGACGGCGTGGTGCTGGCTCCGATGGTGCAGGGTGCTACCACCTACTCGACGACGGTGGCGATCAGTGGGGCCAGTAAAGCAGGCATGACCTGCGGGTGGATTGATTTCAACAAAGACGGACTGTTCAATAACACTGCCGAGCGGGCCTGCGCCACCTTCATGGCGGGTGCCACGACCGCCACACTGACCTGGGCGACGGTCCCTGCGGGGGTGACTGCGGGGACGACGTATGCGCGGTTCCGGGTCGGTTACACCACCGCCCAGGTCCAGCTTCCGATCGGACCCTCCGATTCCGGCGAGGTGGAGGATTACATCTTCACTGTTGCTCCGGCGGCTGTTCCGGCGATCACGTTGGTGAAGACGGTGAACAAGACCATCCTGGTGGCCGGTGAAACGGCCACGTACACGTTCGTGGCGAAGAACACGGGCAACGTGACGCTGACCTCGGTGGTCATCGCCGAGACCCAGTTCTCCGGAACGGGCACCATGTCTGCCCTGTCCTACGCCTGGCCGGGCCTTCCGGGCATCCTTTTGCCGGGGCAGTCCGTGACCGCGACCGCAACTTATGTGGTCACGGCGAGCGATGTCACCACGGGGTTGCTGACGAACACGGCGAAGGTCACCGGGAACCCGCCCCTGGGTTTGCCCGTCACGGCAACCGACGACGCTCAGGTCACCGCACCCCCGGCGTGGAAGATCAAAAAGACCGCCACGGTCAACGGGGCCGTTCCGGCGAACGGGTCCGTGACTCCGGGCCAGACCATCGTGTACACGGTCACGGCGAGCAGTATCAGCGGCACCATCACCGGGGTTGTGCTGAAGGACAACCTGGCGGAGGTCCTGGACGATGCGACGTTCGTGTCCGGGTCCGCGTCCCTGATAATCGGCACCGGGGCACCGGTGGCGGTGGCCAATCCCGTGCCGCCCTCCACCCTGCTCGCCACCGCGGCGTTCACCCTCCCGGCCGGGCAGACCGCCACCTTGAAGTACAGCGTCGTGGTCAAAGCCGGGGCGTGGAACGAACAGCTCGTGAACGTTGTGACGGGCACGGCGACCACCACCGC
>NZ_JBFTJT010000016.1:0-118497 GCF_056395565.1 Paenarthrobacter sp. 10L412
TACTGGGCACGCTCCGTGCCCTGCTCCGCGATCAACGCATCAAGGGACTCAATCCACTCCGCGGTCTCTTCCGGATCACGATCAGGCAGCTGGGCAGTCAACCCGCTGAGGATGTGTGAGGTCTCTTCTCCTGCAGCCACGTCCAACCTTCCTTTAGGCGCATGCATCGGCGCCTCAGGTCTGGCAGGGTAACTGCCCGTCATGAACGCGTCGTGTGCGACATCTCGGTTTCAACAGCCCGGTCGGATGCGCCGGGCAGGTCTTGTGAGCGCATGGCTGCCCAGTAGAATTCCTCGGGGCGATCGCCCTGCAGCCAAAGCGCTCATGGCCACTCTAGCTTTGACAGCGCTGGGATGCGTAGCCGTGGGGCTTCAGGGGCGTTGTATGTCACATCTTGGTGCTCTCCGTGACGGATGCCACGTGATTGTCACAGCTTCGAAACACCCTAGGTAGTGCGGAATATGCGTCATCGCAGGGACAATGGCTTGAAGCACACGCCCAAAGGGTGTTGGCTGTTAGTAATGGAAGTCACTTCAAAAGGAGGAAACGTGAGCGAGGCCGACGCCGCCACATCGGTAAATGTGGCGGAAAGATTGGGTTTCAAAGACGGGGATCTGATTCAGGAACGCGGCTACGACGACGACGTCGATTTCGACTTGCGTGACGACATTGAAGATGTCACGGGCTCTGAGCTGTTGGATGAAGATGATCATGACGTCGTAGACGCTGTTATTTGCTGGTGGCGGGACGGCGATGGTGACCTGGTCGATGCTCTGATGGATTCGCTCACCACCTTGAAAGAGGGCGGCGTGGTGTGGGTTCTTACCCCCAAATCCGGCCGCGACAACTACGTCTCTCCGGCGGACATCCAGGACGCGGCGCCCACCTCGGGGCTGCACCTGACCACTTCTGCCCCGGTATCCAAGGACTGGAGCGCCACCCGCCTGGTGCCGAAGAAGAACAAGTGACGGAAGTCCAGCAAGCGCCGGCCCCCGTGCTCGTTCCCGGGATCGGAGAGGTAGCGCCTGACTTTGAACTGCTGAATCAATATGGCGAGCCGGTCCGTTTGTCGGATTTCAGGGGTCGCAACGTTGTGGTGGTGTTCTATCCGTTCGCTTTCTCCGGCATCTGCACGGGAGAACTGTGTGAGATTCGCGACAATATCGGCGCCTTCGAAGACTCGAACGCCACGGTCCTTGCGATCTCCGTAGACAGCAAATTTGCTTTGCGAGCGTACGCGGAGCAGGAACGCTACGAGTTCGATCTTTTGGCTGATTTCTGGCCACATGGAGCTGTGGCACAGGCTTACGGTGTCTTTGATCCCCGGAGCGGGATGGCTCTTAGGGGAACGTTCATCATTGATGTCGAAGGATTGATCCGTTACGTGGTGGTCAATCCGCGGGGACAGGCGAGGGACCTCGCTGGCTACCGCCAGGCGCTCTCTGAATTGAGTGTGCAGCGGGGGTGAACCAAGTGCGGCCCGGTGTTGGTATGACTGGCTTCGCCAGCATGGAGCCGGCTATCGCGGCCACCTTGGAGGCCGGGGAAGAGGCGGCGTTGAAGGAGGCCCTGGACATCCTTGGCGGCAAGCGGCTGGCCATGCTCACCGGGGCCGGACTGAGCACCGATTCGGGTATTCCGGACTACCGGGGACCTGGTTCAGCGCCACGGAGCCCCATGACCTATCAGGAATTCATCGGCAGTGCCGCCAATCGACGGCGGTATTGGGCCCGGAACCATATCGGCTGGTCCCACCTGCGGCATGCTGATCCAAATACCGGCCACGCCGCCGTCGCCCTCATGGAACGGCGAGGTCTGCTGACCGGCCTCATCACCCAAAACGTCGACAGACTCCATGAGGACGCCGGGAGCATTAATGTTGTGGATCTGCATGGGCGCTTCGATCAGGTGATTTGCCTTGAGAACGGACACATTTTTTCCAGAAAGCTCCTCGCCGCCATCCTTGAGGAGCTGAATCCGGGGTTCGTAGCAGCCGCGCTTGAGGCGGGTGTGGTGGAGATGGCACCCGACGCTGACGCCACCGTGGAAGATCCCGAACTTATCAAGTCATTCGTGGTGGCAGTCTGTCCTGTCTGCGGCGGCACGCTGAAGCCTGACTTCGTCTACTTTGGCGAAAATGTTCCTAAAACCCGCGTCGAACGGGCTTATGCCATGGTGGACGCAGGCGGAGCTCTCTTGGTTGCCGGCTCCTCGCTCACGGTGATGAGTGGGTTGAGGTTCGTGCGCCATGCGGCGAAGGCAAGCAAGCCGGTGGTCATCATCAACAGGGGAATCACGCGAGGTGACGAATTTGCCGCGCTGAAACTTGAAGTGGGAGTGAGCGGCGCCCTGGATTATCTCGCGCGGAATTTGCCTGACCTTCCTGTAGCGGAGGACTCGATTGGTGTTTCGCCCGAATGATCATGTAGAGTCATTGTTCGTTGGTTGAAGCGCTAAGGCACTGATACTGAACTTTGGGTCTTTAGCTCAGCTGGTAGAGCGCCACGTTTACACCGTGGATGTCATCGGTTCGATCCCGGTAGGACCCACCAAGAAACCCCGTCATCCAGGACCGCAAGGTTCGAAGATGGCGGGGTTTTCCTTTTCCCGAAAAAGCCAGGACACAAAGAGCCAGGACACAAATAGCCCGGACAAAAAAGTCAGTGCCCACGCCTAATGTCTGGCTTATGGAACAGGTATACATCCGCACTACAGGGGGCGGCACGGCAACTACGGTGGTCCGGGGCGGCCGGGAATGGCAGATTGCCGAAGAGCCATTCCGATGGTTCGAGAGGGTGCCGTGGTGGGAGAGCTCCAAGCGCATGCCCCGGGGGCAGGGCCGCGTGGATGTTGAGGTCTTGCAAGTCCAGGTGCGGCTGGGAAGCAACGCCATGTCCAGCCTGGCAACCTGGGAACTCGTGCGCGACGGAAGCGGTGGCGGCTGGTACCTGCGTGGCGAGGAGCGGGCGGCTGCGTAGGATTCGCGCCGGGAAATGGATGAGCTCTCCACCACGACTATTGGGGGATGCCGCGGTGGAGAGCTCGAAAATGAATATACAGCGAACTTTTCGGTTTGGAAAGTAAAGCCCTCCTTAAGGCCTTGTGTGTCGACAAAGTCCCCATTCCTCCCGGCGGGACAGCAGGCAATCACACTATGATGGGTAGTGTTCAGCTGAATGAACAGCCGTTAGACACGACGTCCGGTTTGATATGACGAAGGAGAATCATGGCCGATTCCCGCACTGCCCGGTCCGAAGGACTGGGCGCCTCATCGCCGGCACCTGCGGTCACCCGCGCCGCGGCCGTTCTGGAAGCATTGGCAGAATCGCCGTCGGGCCGCCTCACCCTGAGTGATCTGTCCAGGGAGTTGGGAATCCCTAAATCGTCCACGTCCAATCTGCTGCTGGCACTGGAAGAAGCGCGGCTTATTACCAGGCAGGGCGCGGACTTTGGCTTGGGGCGAAAGCTCGTGGAGCTGGGCGCAGCCTACTTGAGCCGTTTGGACGAAGTGCAGGAGTTCTACAAGTACTGTGAACAGGCACCCACCCTGTCCGGAGAAACTGTCCGCATTGCCATGTTGGACGGGGACCATGTCATTTACCTTGCCCGCTATGAGGGTCATCCTGCAGTTCGACTGACCTCCAACATAGGCGACAAGATGCCGGTCTCCCTCTGCAGTGTAGGAAAGGCGCTCCTGGCGCAATTGCATGATCACGACATCGATGCCATGTTCCCGGATGGCATGGAACTTCCGGTCATGACGCCCAACTCACTGCGCACTGCCGAGGAACTGAAGGCGCAGATCGCCACGATCCGCAAGCAGGGTTTTGCCTTTGAAGACGAAGAATCCACCGTAGGCGTGGTGTGCCTTGCCGTTCCGGTGCCCACCCACGGTGCACATGGTCCCAGCCTGGGGCTCTCAGTCACTGCACTGAAAGCGACGTATTCAGAGGAGCAGGGTGCGCTCATGGTCAAGGAACTCAAGGAACTGGCCCGTTCCCTGGGGAATCCGATGGGTTGATGCGGTGCTGCACGTCACAATCGTCGGGTTTTGAATAAATCTGATTTCAATCTTGGCACTGCGTTCAACAAGCTGTACTCTGTTCACCATAGTGATCTTGGCGGTGATGCCATCGCTATCTCGCCGGGCCAACGGGGGCCTGGGGTGATTTTGAGGGAGTGCTTGTGACAACTCGTACTAATGCAAAGCTCGCAGCTGAGGCTGACGATGCAGTGGTTGAGCCGGAACAGCTTCGCAGGGCGACGCTGGCCAGCTCCGTGGGTTCTGCCCTGGAGTACTACGATTTCTACATTTATGGCCTGGCCTCGGCCTTGATCTTCGGGCCTCTGTTCTTCAAACCCTTGGGTGAGAGTGGGGCTTTGATCGCGTCCTTTGCCACCTACGGCGTCGGATTTGCGGCCAGGCCGTTCGGCGGTATTTTCTTCGGATTCATCGGAGACAGGTTTGGCCGCAAAATGGTCCTCCTGCTGACAATTGGCATGATGGGACTCGCAAGCTTTGCCATCGGCCTGCTGCCCACCTTCGAGCAGGCCGGAATGCTCGGCGCTGTACTCCTGGTGGCGTTGCGCATCATCCAGGGCTTGGGTGCCGGAGCGGAACAGGCTGGAGCCACAACCCTGATATCAGAAGTGGCTCCGCCGAAGCGTCGCGGGTACTTCGCGTCGCTGCCATTCGTGGGCATTCAGCTCGGCACGCTCCTGGGCGCCGGAACTTTCGCACTGTTGCAGCTGGCGGATAGGGATGCTTTCGAGGCGTGGCTCTGGAGGGTGCCGTTTCTTGCCAGCTTTGTCCTGATCATTGTTGCCGTCTTCATTCGCCTGAGGTTGAAGGAAACCCCGGTATTCCAGGAATTGGAGAAGCACAAGAATGTGGTCAAGAACCCTGTCGGCCAACTTTGGAAGCACTCCAGAAGGAACGTGCTGGTTGGTATAGGACTCCGTATGGGAGAGAACGGCAACTCTTCCATCTATTCGGCTCTGCTGATCTCCTTCATGTCGGTCAAGGAAGGTGTCTTCCCTGGGGACAAGTTCATTGGCCCTGTGGGACTTCTGATTGCCGCTGGATTCGCAGCCGTCATGGTGGTGACTTTCGGAGCACTGTCTGACCGCTTTGGCCGCGTTCGGGTTTACCGCTAT
This sequence comes from Paenarthrobacter sp. 10L412, assembly GCF_056395565.1. Taxonomy (NCBI): domain Bacteria; kingdom Bacillati; phylum Actinomycetota; class Actinomycetes; order Micrococcales; family Micrococcaceae; genus Paenarthrobacter; species Paenarthrobacter sp. 10L412. The sequence continues at coordinate 5,158 of NZ_JBFTJT010000016.1, forward strand.
GGTGCCTTGTTCCAGGCGGTCTTTGCCATCCCCGCTTTCTATCTGGTGACTCTCGGAAACGTGACCCTCGTATGGGCAGTCATGGTGGTTGGTATCGCGCTGGGTGTCCAGTCCATGCTTGGCCCGCAGTGCCCGTTGCTACCTGAACTGTTTGGTTCCCAGTACCGCTTCACCGGAGTTGCGCTCAGCAGGGAAATCTCCGCAGTGCTGGCCGGCGGCCTTGTGCCCCTGCTCGGCGCCATCCTCCTGGCAGCCACGCATAACTCCTGGGTTGTTCTCGCGGTCTACTCGCTCGTGTTGGCGCTGATTTCCTTCATCACCACATTCTTTACGCCTGAAACAGCTGGGCGGGACCTTCTTTCCCTTGAGGACGCGAAGTAGCCCACTGGCAGCTGCCAAGCATTGGCGCAGAAAAACATCGGCGCAAGAAAGGCTCCGACCCCTTGGGGTCGGAGCCTTTTGCATCAGAGCTTACTGGGCCTAGTAGAAGTGGACCGGATCCACCAGGTGGGGAAGGTCGCCACCGTCCAGGAACGTGCGGAGGTTGCCGCAGAAGCGTTCCGCGATGAGGCGGTTTTCGGCGGAGCTCAGTGCAGACGTGTGCGGCGATACCAGCACCTTGGGGTGGTTCCACAGGGGGCTGTCCTGCGGGAGCGGCTCGACGGCAAAGACGTCCAGGCAGGCATAGCCAACCTGGCCGCTGTTGAGGGCCTCAAGAAGGGCGTCCTCGTCCACCACTGTGCCACGGCCAACGTTGACGAACACGGTACCCGGCTTCATTGCGGAGAAGATGTCGGTGCTGAACAGCTTCTCTGTGTATGGAGTGCCGGGAAGGGTGTTCACTACAGCGTCAGCGTCGGCAACCAGACCCGCAAGGCCGTCATTGTTGGTGACCTTGTCGATGCCTTCTATGGCCTCTACGTTGCGTTTGGTGCCGCTGACCTTCATCCCCAGGGCACGGGCAATACGTGCGGTTTCCATGCCGATCTCGCCAAGCCCGGCAATGACCACCTTGGATCCGTTGACCAACTTGGTGGGTGTTCGCAATTCGGGCCAAACCTTGGCCGCTTGGTCCTGGGCCATTTCGGCGCCGCGCTTGAAGCCGTTAAGGATGCCAAAGGCGGAGAATTCCGCGAGCGGCAACGCGTGGACTCCGGCCGACGTAGTGACGCGGAATTTTCGGAGCGTCTCAGTATCCAGCCCCGAAGCCTTAACGGCTCCGCCGGCCCCAGCGGCCATGGCGTGAATCCATTGAAGGTGGGGATTGCTCCGGGCAATCCGGGCAAGGCCGGCGGGGCTTTCGTTAGGGAAGCCGTACAGAACCTGGGCCCGGTTGAGCATGGCCCAGTAGCGTTCTTCCTGCTCTGGCGTCCGCTTGAAATCCGGGTCCCCGCTGTGGTCGGCAGGGAAGCGCTCGGGCGGAAGGAGATCTGGTTCGTACAGGACAGTTACGGAAGGATCCACGGCGCGAATACGCTCCACATGCTCAACTTCGAGCGGTACAGCGATCGCGATGGTAAGTTCATCAGTCGTCATAGTGTTCATCATACTGAATGGAGGCTAGGATATTGAACAGTTGATTTTGATTGGGACAAACTTTTGATGGACACAAAGAAGTGAGGTTCTTCACGACATGACCAGCAAACGTGTGGGTTTCGTAGGCTTGGGACTCATGGGAGCTCCCATGGCGGCCAACATCGCTGAAGCAGGATGGGTTGTCAAGGCGTGGAACCGTTCCGAGGCTGTTTTTGAAGGCCTTGCCGGCATCAGCCGGGTGGGGACCGTTGCCCAACTCCGGGACGAACCGGCGATCGTTTTCATGCTCCCCGATTTGCCCTTCATTGAATCTGCAGCAGAAGGCTTGCTCGATGCGTGGGGGTCGGAACCGCCCCAGCCGGGGACCGCCGTCGTGATTATGAGCAGCGTTTCGCCAACGGATGTCCGGCAGTTCGGCGAAAGAGTCCATCAGGCCAGCAGTGGAAATGCTGTGGTGGTTGATGCGCCAGTAAGCGGCGGCACTATAGGCGCCGAAAACGGAACCTTGGCCATTATGGCAGGAGCGTCCGAAGCGGACTTTGAACGGCTTCAGCCACTCTTGGAAACCATGGGGACAACAGTCCGCCGGATGGGCCCACTGGGATCAGGCTCGCTCGCCAAGGCTTGTAATCAACTGATCGTCGGGACTACGACGGCGGCACTTGCCGAGGCTGCTGAACTTGCCGAGCGCTCCGGAATGGATGTTGCCGCCCTGTATGAGGTCCTCGCAGGGGGCTTGGCCGGAAGCCGGGTGCTGGAGATAGTCGGGCCACGCTTGGCGGCCAAGGACTATGCCCCCACCGGACCGGCCAAGTTCATGCACAAGGATTTGGCCTTCGTGATCCAAAGCGCCGAAAGTGTGGGCTCCCCGGTACCCATGGCCTCTGCGGCCATCGAGCTTTACGGCGAGCTTAAACGCCAAGGACTTGGCGATCAGGACCTCGCCGTCGTTCGCCAAGCGATAGCCAATCTTGCCATGTCCTCGGCTGCCAACTAAATGCCGGCCAAAGAAACCTGTCCAGACAAGAAGGAATGCTAAAGAAACATGAGTGGATTGTTTGATCTGAGTGGGCGCGTGGCGTTGGTGACGGGTTCGAGCCGGGGGATTGGTAACGCGTTGGCCCGGGGCCTGGCTGATGCTGGTGCGACGGTGGTATTGAACGGGATCAACCCCGAACGGTTGGAAGCGGCGTGTGAGGCTCTGGCGGCTGACTACCCTGCGGGGAGGGTCCACAGCCGGGCGTTTGATGTGACGGACGCGGCTTCGGCTGCCGAAGGAGTGGCGTGGATCGAGGCCAACGTTGGCCCGCTGGACATCCTGGTCAATAATGCCGGGATCCAGCACCGGGTTCCCATGCTTGACCTGGATGTCAGGGACTGGGACCGGGTGATCAACACGGATTTGACCAGCGCCTTCTTGGTGGGCCGGGAAGCGGCCCGGCATATGATTCCCAGGGGCCGGGGGAAGATCATTAACATCTGCTCGGTCCAGACGGACCTTGCCCGCCCTACGATTGCCCCGTATGTGGCGGCGAAGGGCGGGCTGCGTAACCTGACCCGCGCGATGACTGCTGAATGGGCCGCTTCGGGGTTGCAGATCAACGGCATCGCTCCGGGGTACATCCATACGGAAATGACGCAGAACCTGGTTGATGACGAAGCGTTTAATTCCTGGATCCTCGGCAGGACGCCTGCCCACCGATGGGGCACGGTCGCTGACCTGGCCGGGCCTGTTGTGTGGCTTGCGTCCCAGGGGTCCAATTTTGTCAATGGCCAGACGATCTTCGTCGATGGCGGAATGACGGTGGTGGTCTGATGGGCATCACCCTCCCAGCCTCCGGCCCCGCGGTCGTCGCCCATGCCAAGGGGGACCTGCGGATCGAAGACGTCCCGCTGAGGACCCCGGCGCCGGATGAGTCGATCGTGGAGATCGCTTACGGCGGGATCTGCGGTTCGGACCTGCACTATTGGTTGCATGGTGCCGCGGGGGAATCGATCCTGAAGGCCCCGCTGGTCCTGGGCCATGAAATTGTCGGGGTCGTCCTCGAGCAGGCGCCCGATGGCAGCGGCCCTGTGGCCGGCACCCCGGTGGCCGTGCACCCGGCGACGCCGGGCCCGGGCGGGGCACGCTACCCGGAAGAGCGGCCCAACCTTTCTCCGGGCTGCACGTATTTGGGCAGTGCGGCACGGTTTCCGCACACCGACGGCGCCTTTAGCCGCTACGCCACCCTTCCCTCAAGGATGCTCCGTGCCCTTCCGGAAACCCTGGATCTGCGGACCGCGGCGCTGGTGGAACCGGCCAGCGTGGCCTGGCATGCGGTTGCCCGGGCTGGCGACGTGGCGGGAAAGACGGCCCTCGTGATCGGCAGCGGCCCGATCGGTGCCTTGACCGTCGCCGTCCTGAAGCGCGCTGGCGCGGCCCGGATTGTTGCCGTCGACATGCATGACAAACCGCTGGAAATCGCCCAAGCCGTCGGAGCCGATGCGGTCCTCAAGGGTGACGAAGCGGACGCCATCGCAGCAGTGGACGCCGACGTCGTCATTGAGTCCTCCGGCAGCCATCACGGTCTTGCCTCGGCGATCAAGGGAGCCACGCGCGGCGGGAAAGTGGTGATGGTGGGGCTGCTGCCCTCGGGCCCGCAGCCGGTCTTCATCTCCCTGGCCATCACCCGCGAACTGGAACTGTTGGGATCCTTCCGGTTCAACAACGAAATCGACGACGTCATCGCAGCGTTGGCCGACGGGTCCCTGTTCGTGGACCCCGTGATAACGCACGAATTCGACCTCGCACACGGCCTCGAGGCATTCGAAGTAGCCAGGAACTCAGCCGAGTCCGGCAAAGTCCTGCTGAACTTCCAGGATTAGTTTTTCGCCACCGGTACGAAGACGCGGGGCTGGTCGTTCCAGCTGGGGGCCAGCTCCGCGATCGTTTGGCGCATTATTTTTCCGGCCGCATCCCTGGCCTGCTGGCCGTCACCGGCGTCGATGGCGTGGGCGACGTCGATATGCCACTGCAGCGCCTGCTTCTGCGGGTGCTCCGGCATGAGTCCGTGCACCGTACGTCCCGTGAGGGTCTCTGTTACCTGGCCAATCAGGTTGGCAAACATTTCGTTTCCAGAGCCTGACAGCACCAGTGCATGGAACCGGATATCGAGGTCAAGGAAGCGAGGCATGTCTCCGGCGTCGCCGGCTTCCTTCATCGCCAGTGAAATATCCACGAGTTCCCGGCGCAGGGTTTCCGGAGCGTTTCCAGCTGCGAGTTCCGCAGCAACAGGCTCGACGGCGGAACGCAGCTCCGCGAGCGACCTCAGTTGGGCGCCGCGGCCCTCGCCAGCCAAGCGCCAGCGAATGACCAACGGATCAAAGGGATTCCAACGATGTGCCGGGAGGACGCGGATTCCGACACGCTTGATGGTCTCCACCAAGCCCAGCGACTGCAGGACGCGGACGGCCTCCCGGACCACCGAGCGCGAAACGTTGAGCTCGTCCTCCAAATGTTCGGCCAGCATGACGTGGCCGGTGGGAAGGGCGCCGCCCACAATCCGGGTTCCCAGATGCTCTACGGCGCGGTGGTGGAGGCTGGTTGACATAGACGTAAGCATAGTGGGGCGAAGACATTCCGCGTGTAGCATCTCATGCCTTTCGGCACCCGTCGGAGTCCGCGGAAGTCCCGCACATCATAGACTGTTTATGACGCGGCGCCGTTCCAAAACGTGGGCGCCGCTTTCCTGCTCATGGCTTAAATACGTATGGTTTATTACAGCCCCTGGTTTTGAAATCGCTTCCTGCGTGCCCGCAGGACTGTTTGTACACGTTGTACACGATCGAATTGGAGTTTTGATGTCAGCACACATCGGTGTCACCGGCCTTGCGGTGATGGGCGCCAACCTGGCCCGCAACCTTGCCCGCAACGGCTTCACCGTGGCTCTCCACAACCGCTCCGTGGAAAAGACCGACGCCCTCCTGGAAAAGCACGGCACGGACGGCGACTTCATCCGCACGGAAACGCTGCAGGAACTCGTCGATTCCCTCGAAAAGCCCCGCCGTGTCCTGATCATGGTCAAGGCAGGTGCTCCCGTTGACAACGTGATCGAGCAGCTCGAACCGCTGCTCGACGCCGGGGACATCATCATCGATGCCGGGAACTCGCACTATGAGGACACCCGCCGGCGGGAAGCCGCGCTGGCCAAGAAGGACCTGCACTTCGTTGGCGTCGGCGTTTCCGGTGGCGAAGAAGGTGCCCTGAACGGTCCTTCGATCATGCCCGGCGGCTCCAGGGAGTCCTATGACGCCCTCGGCCCGCTGCTGGAGAAGATTGCGGCAAAGGTCGACGGCGAACCGTGCTGCGCGTGGATCGGCACCGACGGCGCCGGCCACTTCGTCAAGATGGTCCACAACGGCATCGAATACGCCGACATGCAGGTCATCGGTGAAGCATTTGATCTCCTCCGCTCCGGCGCCGGCATTGAGCCCGCCGAGCAGTCCAGGATTTTCGCTGAGTGGAACAAGGGCGATCTGTCCTCCTTCCTGATCGAAATCTCCGCCGAGGTCCTGGGCCACGTTGACGCCAAGACCGGCAAGCCGTTCGTTGACGTCGTCGTGGATGCCGCAGGCCAGAAGGGAACCGGACGCTGGACGGTCATCTCCGCCCTGGAACTCGGCTCCCCGGTTTCCGGCATCGCCGAGTCCGTTTTCGCCCGCGCACTGTCCTCACAGGCCGAGCAGCGCAAGCTTGGCCAGGAACTGCTGGCCGGCGAAGAGGCTTCCGTGGAGATCCCCGAGACGTTCGTTGAGGACGTCCGCCAGGCACTGTATGCCTCCAAGCTGGTTTCCTACGCCCAGGGCCTGGACATGCTGACCTCCGCTGCCAAGGAGTACGGCTGGGACCTCAAGCTGGACGAGATCGCCTCGCTGTGGCGTGCAGGTTGCATCATTCGCGCCGAACTGCTCAAGGACATCACCAAGGCCTACGCTGCCGAGGAGAAGCCTGCCAACCTGCTGTTCGCGCCGGCTTTCACCAAGGCCATCGCCGAGGCTCTCCCGGCCTGGCGCCGCGTTGTGGCCACCGCTGTCCAGTTGGGCATCCCGGTACCGGTCTTCTCCTCCTCGCTGGCGTACTACGACGGCCTGCGCCGCAAGCGCGTTGCCGCTGCGCTGATCCAGGGCCAGCGCGACCTCTTCGGTGCGCACACCTACGGCCGCGTTGATGCCGAAGGTACGTTCCACACGCTGTGGGGCGAAGACAAGTCCGAAATCTCGGCCGTCGACACCCACTAAGTTCCACCGCAAGGCCGGTTCTTCCCCGATACGCTGGGAGGAGCCGGCCTTTGCCGTGCCGGAACGGGTACTGGGCCATCGCGCGGGTGCCACGAGCCAAGGAGCCAGTGCCATGACCGAACGCATCGCTTTCGTCACGGGGGCGTCTACCGGCATTGGTTTCGAGACGGCGCGTGCCCTGAGGTCCGAAGGGTTCATTGTCTACGCCGGCGCGCGTCGGGTGGAGAAGATGCATCCGCTTAAGGCACAGGGAATCACCGTCATGCACCTGGATGTCACCATCGAGGACTCCATGGCCTCAGCTGTGGCGCTTGTTGAAGCCGCACACGGGCACATAGATGTCCTGGTGAACAACGCAGGGTACGGCTCCTACGGCTCCCTGGAAGAGGTTCCCTTGGCCGAAGGCAGGCGCCAGTTCGAGGTGAACGTGATGGGTCTGGCAAGGATGACTCAACTCGTTATTCCCAGGATGCGGCAAGCCGGTTCCGGTCGGATCATCAACGTCTCGTCCATCGGCGGAAGAATTTATGAGCCCTTGGGCGCTTGGTACCACGGGACAAAATTCGCGGTGGAGGGGATGAGCGATTCCTTGCGGCTTGAGTTGAAACCGCACGGCATCGACGTCGTCCTTATTGAACCTGCCGGAACAGACACCGAATGGGGCACCATTGCCGGGGAAGGCCTGTTATCGGCGTCCGGTAGAGGTCCATACAAGGGGCAGGCCCACGTCATGGCAGCAGCCTTGGCGTCAACATCCGGACAGCTGATATCTACGCCTCCGAGGGTAGTGGCCAGAGCAATAGTTCGCGCGTCAACGGCAAAACGCCCCAAGACCCGCTACCCGGTGGGTAGGGGAGCCTGGAGCGTCCTGGCCTTACGGAGGGTTCTTCCTGACCGCGTCTTTGACGCCGTTCTCTGGAACTCCTACAAGAGGTTTACCGGCTAACTCAGCTAGATCCGGTATTCGATGTAGTACTCAGCCGGGTCAACCGCCGGTTTGGTTTCGGATTTCGCGTCGCGGTGCCGCCATGTGGCCGGAATGCCCGTGATGATCGACTCCGGGGGAGCGTTCTTCACCACTACGGCGTTCGCGCCAATCGCGCTGTCTGCACCGATCGTAATGGGACCCAGGACCTTGGCGCCTGCGCCGATGGTCACACGATCCCCGATGGTGGGATGGCGCTTGACCTTGGCAAGGGACCGGCCGCCGAGCGTCACACCGTGGTAGATCATCACGTCCTCGCCGATTTCAGCAGTTTCACCGATAACGACGCCCATGCCATGGTCGATGAAGAAACGCCGGCCGATGGTTGCGCCGGGATGGATCTCGATGCCCGTCAGGAATCTCGCCAACTGGGAGATCAGGCGGGCAGGGAAGCGAAGTGCCGGGTTTTGCCAGAGCTTGTGGGTCACGCGGTGAGCCCAGATGGCGTGCAGGCCGGAGTAGGCGAAAAAGTTCTCAAAAGAACCTCGAGCCGCCGGGTCATGTGACCGGGCGGCATCGAGGTCTTCCTTAAGCCTTGCGAAGAAGCTCACAAAGACCTTTCTACAGGAAATGAATGCTTGCGGGCGAAGTGTTAGCCGCGGATATCGTCAAAGAGCACAGTGGAGATGTAACGTTCTCCGAAGTCCGGCACGATCACGACGATCAGCTTGCCCTTGTTCTCGGGACGCTTGGCCACTTCCAGTGCGCCCCATACTGCGGCGCCGCCGGAGATGCCGGCGAGGACGCCTTCCTTGGAACCCAAGGCGCGGGCGGTGGCAACCGAGTCTTCAAGCGTGGCGTCGAGAACTTCGTCGTAGACGTTGGTGTCAAGGACTTCCGGGATGAAGTTGGCGCCCAGGCCCTGGATCTTGTGGGGACCGGGGCTGCCGCCATTAAGGATGGGGGAGTCCTTGGGCTCAACGGCAATGATCTGGACTTCGGGCTTGCGCTCCTTAAGGACTTGCCCGACGCCGGTCACGGTACCGCCGGTACCGATGCCGCCAACAAAGATGTCTACTTCGCCATCTGTGTCCGCCCAGATTTCCTCGGCAGTGGTGTTGCGGTGGATCTCCGGGTTGGCCGGGTTGGCGAACTGCTGCGCCCAGATGGCGTTCTCGGTGTTGGCAACAATTTCCTGGGCCTTTTCAACAGCGCCCCGCATGCCTTCGGAACCCGGAGTCAGCACGATCTCTGCACCATAGGCGCGAAGCATGACACGACGTTCGGTGGACATGGTCTCAGGCATGGTCAGGATGACCTTGTACCCGCGTGCGGCACCAACAAGGGCAAGCGCGATTCCGGTGTTCCCGGAGGTGCCTTCCACAATTGTTCCACCCGGCTTCAAGGCACCGGACTTTTCGGCGGCGTCAATGATGGCCACACCGATGCGGTCCTTCACGCTGTTGGCCGGGTTGTAGAACTCAAGCTTGACCGCAACGGTGGCCTCAAGGCCCTCGGTCAGCCGGTTCAAACGGACCAGCGGAGTGCGGCCGACCAGCTGGGTGACGTCGTCGTAGATCCTTGCCATGAAGATTATGCCTATCTCTGAAGAGGGAATGCTGAGGTCAGCCTAACCAGCCGCATGGAAACCCTGCTAAGCAGTTAGCCATGCAGAGTAATATTTCCGCGCTTTGGCCAGTTTTGGATTGATGATGACCTGGCAATAACCCTGGTACGGGAATTTGGCGTAATAGTTCTGATGGACTTCCTCTGCCTCATGGAACTCAGGTAGCCGGCTCACTTCCGTCACGATCGGATCGGCCCAGAGTGCTTGGGCACGCTCGATGGCTTCTTCGAAGAGGATCTTTTCCTCCGTCGTGGTGTAGAACATTGACGAGCGGTATTGGGTGCCTGTGTCGTAGCCTTGCCGGTTCAACGTGGTGGGGTCGTGCAACGCGAAGAACATGTCCAGAATGACTTCCTCCGGCACCACGGATTCATCGAATGTCACCGCAACCACCTCTGCATGACCGGTCGTTCCCGAGCAGACGTCGTAATAGTCAGGGTTGCGGACATGGCCTCCCGTGTAGCCGGAGACCACGGAACTGACACCGCGGGTTTTCTGGTACACGGCATCAAGGCACCAGAAGCATCCACCACCAAGTACAAAAGTTTTCATGATCTCTTCAATGGATTGGAGGGCCTGATGATTCCCGCAATACCTTACGGGACAATAACGCCGCTGGGCAGGTACGGCAGCAACCAAAACTGCCCCATCGGGTCCAGTAGGTAAGAATAAGAGTATGGAAGCAGTAGACACCGCCATTTCTGATGCGGATTCCAGCGACGACGCCGGGACGGTGGAAGCAAGCGGGGACCCGACCCTTGGCCAGGTGTTGCTTGCTGTTGAGGAACTCTGGCCGGAGTCCTTGGCTGAGGATTGGGATGAGGTAGGCCTCGTGGTGGGCCGCCCCAACACGCCGATCACCAGAATCCTTTTTGCCGTGGATCCCACCCTGGCTGTCATCGACGAGGCCATTGAATGGGGTGCCGGGCTCCTGATTACGCATCATCCGTTGTTGCTCAAAGGCGTGAACTCCGTCGCGGCCACCTCCGCGAAGGGCTTGGCCGTGCACCGGCTTATCGAAGCAGGCACCGGACTCCTGACCGTCCACACCAACGGTGACTCCGCCGTCGGGGGCGTATCGGACGTGTTGGCGGACGCTTTTGGCCTGGAAAATGTTGCTCCACTTACCCCTGCCGCCAATGGCTTGCCCGAGGAAGGCATTGGCCGGGTTGGTGATCTTCCTGAGCTCATGACCCTGGGTGATTTCGCTGCCCGCGTCTTTGGGATGCTCCCCGCGGTGGCCGGAGGGGTTCGCGTGGCCGGCGACAAGGACGGTCTGCTGCGGCGGGTCGCCGTCTGTGGTGGGGCTGGGGACAGCTTGTTCGACGCCGTCAGGGCCAGCAACGCAGATGTGTATGTGACAGCGGACATGCGGCACCATCCGGCGTCGGAGGCGCGGGAAGGTGCCGTCAACGGCCGTCCGTACCTCATTGACGTCTCGCATTTTGCCAGCGAATGGCTGTGGCTGCCCGTAGCCGCGGAAGCGCTCGGCAATGTACTGGGTGATCAGGGCTACGACGTCGAGATCCGCGTGAGCAGCACCAACAGCGATCCCTGGGACTTCATACTCACTCCCGGCGGGGACTAGAGTCTAGAAGATACGGACGATCCCAATGAACATGGGCCGTCCAGCCGGAACTGATCCCCAGGCCCGGAAGCGATACAAGCGGAGGTAAGCGTGGCGAAAGCAGCACCGGCAGAACAACTGAAATTGCTTGAACTGCAGGGACTGGATGCCAAGCTCAAATCGTTGGCCGGCCGCCGGAAGGTGCTGGAAACGGATCCGCGGATAGCTGACCTGCAGGATGCACTGAACGTAGCCAATGGTGAACTTGGCGCTGCCAAGATGGCACTGCACGACGCCGAAGCTGAACTGCGTCGTTCCGAAGCGGACGTGGAGCAGGTCGCCTCCCGCATCGAACGTGACGAAGCCAGGCTCAACAGCGGAACCGGTCTCTCCAAGGACCTGGTGGCGCTTCAGAGTGACATCGCATCCCTTAACAAGCGCCGCTCCGACCTGGAGGACGTTGAGCTTGAAATCCTGGAGCGTTTGGACGCCCTGCGGGAACGCCAGGCCGCGCAACAGGCAATCGTGGATGACATCCAGGGTTCATTTGCCGGCATTCGCGCCGAATTGGATGAAGCGATTGCTGAGATCGCGGCCGAGGAAACCGTGGTCCGCGGGCAACGTGCCGCTTTCGCGGAGGCCCTGGACGCCGGAATGCTTGCAGTCTATGAGAAGACGATTGCCAGGCGCGGTGTCGGCGCCGCCAGGCTCTTCCACGGTAAATCGGAAGGTTCAGGGATGATGCTCAGCCCCGGCGACCTCGCTGAAGTCAAAGCTGCGGCTGACGACGACATCGTTTTTTGCCCAGACTCCGGATGCATCCTGGTCCGTTCGGCCGAGTGGAACTGACCTAGCTGCCCAGAATGATGTTAAGGGCGTGTGGCTTGCGGGCCGTGCCGGGGACGAGTTCCGCCCGCCAGATCTCTTTGGCCGCTTTCAGCAGTTGATCAGGTGATGCGGGCGCCTTCCCGCGCCTGGTCACCAGATGCCTGGCAAACTCACCCCGCGTGTGTTTGGCGAAGTGGCTGACCACCGTGCGTTTGCCGTTTGCCTCGTTGAAAACATTCACTGTGACGGTCTGCGCTGCTGGGGGAGCCCACGCCGCTGCATACGTGCTGGAACGGCAATCAACCAGCAATTCTCCTTCAGCCCGTTTCGCGAGGGCCTCATTCAGGTTCGGCTTCCAGAAGGAGGCGAGGCGTCCGACGTCGGGCAGTGCCGTTCCCATGGACAGCCGGTAAGCCGGCACATGGTCACCAAAACCGATGGCACCCCACAGTGCCGAAACCACCAAAATCGATTCGGTTGCCTTGCGTCGTTGGGCCGGCGTCATGGAATTGAAGCCGAGCGCGTCATACAGGACTCCGGAGTACACCTGGTGGGCCGGCGCCGCCGGTTCTGCGTGCAGCCGGGTATTACGTTCGACGTCGTCCTTCAGCGAGGCGCCGACGCCAAGCAATGCCAGGGCGTCCTCGTGCGCGCTGACGGTGCCCAACGATTCCAGGACCTTGGCCCGGTACGGGTTGAGCTCCGGAAAGCTGAGCGACTCCCATTCGACGGCGGGACCTTTGACGGCGGGGGTCTTGCCTTCGGAAGGCGGCAGCAGAATCAGCACCAGACGATATTACCGGGGACCGAGGCAACCCTCGACGCCGGTAGACTGTACGGCGGATGGGTTGACCAGGCGGTCGCGCGTCACGGAAGTGGCTCGAGGAACGTCCGGGCTCCGCAGAGCAGGGTGGTGGGTAACGCCCACTCGGGGTAACCCGCAGGCCAGTGCCACAGAAAACAGACCGCCTGCGCGTGGTGGTGCTTGCATCAGCACGCGGCAGGTAAGGGTGAAACGGTGGTGTAAGAGACCACCAGCTCCCTGGGTGACCGGGGAGGCTAGGTAAACCCCACCCGGAGCAAGGCCAGACAGGACACGTTTGAGGGCTGCTCGCCCGAGTGTCCGGGTAGGCTGCTGGAGGGCGTCGGCAACGGCGTTCGTAGATGGATGGCCGCCACTCCTTTGCCGGCAACGGCAAAGGATGACAGAACCCGGCGTATCGGTCAACCCATCCACATTTGCCACTGAGGTCCCGGGCATATGACGTCCATTGTGACTGCCATGTGAGTGATTTCACGCCCCCCGGCACCCAAGAGGGCGCCCTTCCGCCTTAGACTTGTTATGAACGTAGATGTTCTGCCGCCGGGACTGCGTTCGCAGCCGGCGGTCTTTTCTTTGCAATCGTTCAAGGCGCTGTGGGTGGACCGAAGCCCGGCCAGTGCCCGTGCCGCAGGATTACTCCGGGCGGCCGCCATCTGCATACGAGGACGTATGTGGTTGACCCAAGGAAGGTAGTTCTGTGAGCCAGACGTCAGATTCTTGTCTTGATAAGTGGATGGGCCGGGAGGCTCTCGCCGAGGCCATGATTCCGGTGATCGGCCGGTTGTACCGGGAAAACAACGTGGTCACGAGCATCCACGGCCGGAGCCTGATCAACAAGTCGACCATGAACATCCTGAAGGCCCACCGCTTTGCGCGCCGGATGAGCAACACCGAGCTGCTGCTCGAAGAAACCGCACCCCTGTTGAACGCTCTTGCTGAGCTGGAACTCGGTGCGGCTGCAATCGACATTGCCCGCCTCACGGAGAAGTTCCGCGTCGAGGGCCACGGCACCTCCTTGGATGAGTTCCTGCGGGCAGAGCTCGCCGAAATCGTCGGAAAGCGTGGCGCTGATGACCGCACCAGCACCGACGTCGTGCTGTACGGCTTTGGCCGCATCGGCCGCCTCCTTGCCCGCATCCTGATTGAAAAGGCCGGTGGCGGGCATGGCCTGCGGCTGCGTGCCATCGTTGTCCGCAAGGGCGCCGAGAACGACCTCGTCAAGCGTGCCAGCCTCCTGCGCCGCGACTCCGTACACGGTTCCTTTGAAGGAACCATCCGCGTGGACGAAGAAGCCAACACCATCACCGCCAACGGCGTTCAGGTCCAGGTCATCTACTCCGACAACCCCGCCACCGTGGACTACACCGCCTACGGCATCAAGGATGCCCTGGTAGTGGACAACACCGGACGTTGGCGCGATGCGGAGGGCCTGTCCCAGCACCTGCAGAGCAAGGGCGTTTCGCGCGTCCTGCTGACGGCTCCGGGCAAGGGCGATCTGAAGAACATCGTCCACGGAATCAACCAGTCCGACATCTCCGATGACGACAAGATCGTCACGGCTGCGTCGTGCACAACCAACGCCATTACTCCGGTACTGAAGGCCATCAACGATAAATTCGGTATCATCCACGGCCATGTTGAAACGGTGCACTCGTTCACGAACGACCAAAACCTCATCGACAACTTCCACAAGGGAGACCGCCGCGGCCGTTCGGCAGCGCTGAACATGGTTATCACGGAGACAGGCGCAGCCAAGGCTGTTGCCAAGGCGCTTCCGGAACTTCAGGGCAAGCTCACCGGTAACGCGATCCGCGTACCTACCCCGGATGTGTCGATGGCGATCCTGAACCTCAACCTTGCGAACGGCACCACACGCGATGAGGTCAACGACTACCTCCGCGAAATGTCGCTGCACTCGCCGTTGCGCAAGCAGATCGACTACATCGACTCGCCGGACGTTGTCTCCACCGACTTCGTTGGTTCCCGCCGCGCAGGCATCGTCGACGGTCTGGCCACTATTTCCAACGACAAGAACCTCGTGCTCTACGTTTGGTACGACAACGAATTCGGCTACTCCTGCCAGGTGGTCCGCGTCATGGAGGAAATGGCCGGCGTCAACCCGCCGTCCTTCCCCGCCCGCGACATCGTGGCGCCTATTGCAGTCCTTGAGGCAGCCAACGCCTAAGCCGGGAAGTATTCACGGGTTTCCCGGCTGTGTTACTGGTATCAGCCGGGAAACCTGACCAAAATGGGTTCATGGAAAATGAATCGACTTTGGAACACGAGACAACGCTGGAACACGCGCTGGATGTAGCACGGGCCAACCACAAGCAGGCACAGAAACTGCTGGACCAGGCCATGGCAGCAAACGCCGCCGGGGACGTCAGCGACGAACGCGTCCAGCAATTGCGTACGCTGCTGGAGGTGGCTGCTGAAGACCTCCAACGCGTTATGCGTGAGCAGTAACCCGGGGAAGTTCCCCGTCACTGCAGTGTGACTTCTCCTACACACTGTGGATATCGGCTCTGACTGTCGGTGGCGTGTCCTACGCTCGAAGGACACCACCCACCCCGACTGGACGGAGCCCCTTGAGTATCACCTGGTCTGCCTACAAACGCGCGCGCAGACGATCCCGCCAAGCCTGGGCCATTCTAGGATTAGTGGCCGCAACCCTGGTGGCAGGACTGTCTTGGTTCTTCACCACGGGCCAGTTCAACGCGGCCGAGCCATGGGTCTCCGGTCCCAGTGATGCGCCGGTATTTAATCCGGCTTGGATGAAACCCATTACCGGCATCGAAGCCGTTCCCGCGGAGAAGGCAAGCGCGGCACTGGCACAGCTGGAAGTTAAGGGACGGGCATCCCAGGAAGACTATGAGCGAACCGCATTCGGCCAGGCGTGGCTGGATGCCGATCGAAACGGGTGCGATACCAGGAACGACATCCTGCGCAGGGACCTGTCGTCAGTGGAGTTCACCAACGGTTCCTCATGCAAGGTTGCCATTGGAGAGTTTCAGGAACCCTACACGGGCGCCCACGTGACCTTCCGTCGGGGCCAGGACACCAGCGCTGATGTTCAGATTGACCACATTGTTGCCCTGGCCGACGCATGGCAGAAGGGTGCCAAGCAATTAACCGTCCAGCAACGCCAAAGGCTGGCAAATGATCCGTTGAACCTGATTGCCGCTGATGGGCCCGAGAATGTGAAGAAGGGCGCAGGCGACGCCGCCACCTGGCTCCCGCCGAACAAGAACTTCCGGTGTCATTACGTAGCACGGCAGATCTCCGTCAAGGCAGCCTACAAGCTCTGGGTTACGCAGGCGGAGAAGGACGCCATGATGCGCGTCCTCTCTTCTTGCCCGGATCAGCAGACCATTTACAGCGTCAGGTGACCGTGTCCCAGTTGCCAGGTACCGCCGTCGTCGATTCTCTCAAGGACTATGCGCTGGAGCGAAGTTTCCCGGGGTAGTTTGTCCAGGTTCTCCAGCCCCCGCTGCCGAAACGTGAAGTACACGGCATCCGTGGGGGCATCGGTGCGCCGATCCAGCGTGAAACGGCGGGCGAAGGATGCGATGTTGCTGTTTGGAAGCCTTTCAACCAAGTAAGGATCCAGCATCCAGGACTCGCACGTGGCCACAGTGGCCGGCTTATCCGGGAAATAGTGGGGAAAGAACGAGCGCGCCTCGTCAAAGCTGGCGTCGACCAGCGCGGGGGAGAGGCCGCCGTCCTCAGGAATGTGGACGCCCAGGACCCAACCGGATGTGTATGCCACGTTGCCCGCTGGCCCGTCGTCACGCCCGCTTCGAATCAAATGGAATTGCAACCGGCCGAGCCGGAACAGATTCCCCGCCATATGTAACGTCAGCCAGCTCCAGGTGTCCAAACCGAAATGTCCATGGACGCGGCGGTTGATGCGGAGCTGGAGCCCCGCGTCAGCCAGGGTGGCTGCTGATACGTCGGCGCTGATTCCCAACTCCAAATGGTATGCGTGGACTCTGGGCGCGAAGCGGAGCAGTGCTTCGACCCAGACGGTCTCGCGGGGCTGGCCGGGAGAAATCGGGTTGGGCGAAACTGCGTCGGGCGAAATACTATCGGCCGGAAAAGTGCCAAGCCGTTGCTGCAGCAGCTCCAATGCTTCCACGACGAGGCCACTGGGGTTTCCGTCCAAGAGCGCGGCGCATTCCATGGCGTCCTCGCCTGTAATGTCCAGGAGCTGAAACACCTCTGCATGGCGTTCTTGGTTCATCGGATCAGTGTCCGAAAGGATCAGGGTCGACGCCAGGCATCCATGTCAGTCCGGGAACGCCCCAACCGTTCTTCTTGGCCTGCTTCATTGCCTTCCTGGCATATCGGTCCACAAGGCGGTTTACGTAAAGCTTGCCGTCCAAATGGTCGTACTCGTGTTGCATGACTCGGGCGAACCAGCCCGTAGCTTCGAAGTCGACAGGGCTTCCGTCACCGTCAAAGCCTTGGACACGGGCCCACTCGGCGCGCTGCAGAGGGTAGTGCTCTCCGGGGAAGGACAGGCAGCCCTCTATGTGCTCTTCCGGGTCCGGGAGGGCTCCGGAGATCTTTGAGAGGGTCAAGACGGGATTGACCAGAACGCCTTGCTCAGGCGCGTCGTCGTCGTTGGCGTACTTATACACAAAGATGCGCTTCCCGACTCCCACCTGGGGTGCGGCGAGGCCCACTCCGTTCGCGGCTTCATTGGTTTCGAACATGTCCGCGATGAGTTTTCGGAGATCGTCATCGAATACTTCGACTTCGCTTGCCCGACGGTGCAAAACGGGTTCGCCCCAAATGGTCACTGGCAGGACGGTCATGTCAGCTCTTCCTTAGTCGATCGCTGTGTTCCGGAAGCAACCCATGGGACTGCAGACGGGCCAAAACAAAACAAAGGCCGCACCGGATAACCGGTGCGGCCTTTGTGGAAACCGGCTTTTGAGCCAATCTCGGCGGGGTGAGCGACGGGGGTTGAACCCGCGACCTCCTGGACCACAACCAGGCGCTCTGCCAACTGAGCTACGCCCACCATGTGCCTTTTCCGGTAAGTCCGTATGACCGGCATTCCGTGAAGGCAACGACAAATAGCTTACCTGCTGTTTTGGGGTGAAAAGTCCACTTTTGCCGGTTTCGACGAAAAAACCTTCAAAAATGGCGCAGATCACATAGTTTCTGTTGAACCCAGAGTCTCAGCAGTGGCCGTGATGTCCTTGGAGATGCGCTGGGCTGTGGCAGTATCCGGTCCCGGCGCTGGGACAAACACGGCCTGCCTGTAGTAGCGGAGCTCATCGATGGAATCCTTGATGTCTCCCAGTGCGCGGTGTCCGCCATGCTTGGCCGGCGACTGGAAGTAGGCCCGCGGGAACCAGCGGCGCGAGAGTTCCTTGATGGTACTGACATCGATGACGCGATAGTGGAGGTGCTCCACAATGTTCGGCATGTCCCTGGCCAGGAACATCCGGTCCGTGCCCACCGAGTTGCCTCCCAACGGGGCCTTGCGGGGGTCCGGAACCCACTTCTCGATGTACTCAAGCACCTGCGCCTCGGCCTCGGCCATCGTCTTGCCGTGGGGGAGTTCGTCAAGGAGTTTGGAGCGCGTGTGCATGTCGCGAACGAAGTCGTTCATCTGCTCCAGCGCGGCGTCGTCGGGCTTGATGACGACGTCCACGCCATCGCCCAGGATGTTGAGCTCGGAGTCCGTCACGAGCGCCGCAACCTCGATCAGGGCGTCGTTCTTGAGGTCCAAGCCGGTCATTTCGCAGTCAATCCAGACGATGCGTTCATTAGTAATAGGCACGCGCCTAGCCTATCGTTCAGGCGGTTCCAACTGCTCCGATGGTAGGATTTTTGAGCACGGCAGTGTCCTTTCTTCCTGTCGTGGACAGCCCCCAGAGATTCAGATTTCTGTCCCGGAACGCAACGGGCAAACGATTGGATGAAGACCACATGACGGTGCCTGTACCCGCCGCCCAGAAGGCAGGGAAAGAAGCGCCGCCTGCGGATGCTGCTGCCAGCGAAGTGGATAACGCCAGGTCCCCGCTGATCGCCGGTTTCATTGGTTCGATGTTCCTTGTCTTCGGCTCGCTGGGCGTTGGCTGGCTCGCTCCAGTGTCTGAACTTCGCCGGCTTCCGCTTTTCATCTGGATGCGTACCGAAGGTGTGGGCGTCGCGCTGTCCATCGTCCTGCTGGCTGTTGGTGGCATGCTGCTTGTCCGGGCTTGGCTGCGCCTGGGGCAACGTGTCCGGGTCTGGGGACTCCAAGCCCGCAAGGCCACCTTGCAGGCTGTGGTGGCCTGGGGACTGCCCATGATGTTCACTGTCCCGCTGTTCAGTAGGGACGTCTACGCCTACATCGGGCAAGGCAGACTCATGGTTGAGGGAATGAATCCCTATGAGAACGGGATTTCCGCCCTCCCGAACTACTTCCAATTGGGTGCCGACAAGATGTGGACGGAAGCTCCCGTTCCCTACGGTCAGCTCTTCCTTTGGATCGAACAATTTGTTGTTTGGGTGACCAATGTCCAACCTGAGGCTTGCATCATGCTGTTCAGGCTGGTGGCAGTTGCGGGCGTCATACTTTGCATCATCTACGTACCCAAGCTGGCAGAACTCCACGGCGTCAATCCGCACCGTGCACTATGGTTGACAGCCGCCAACCCCCTCTTTCTCACCAACTTCATTGCCAGTGTCCATAACGACGCCCTCATGATTGGGCTGGCCTTGGCAGGCCTGTACTACTGCGCCACCCGCCGGGTGGTCCTGGGCCTGGTGCTGGTAACACTCTCCATTTCGGTCAAGCCAATTACGGTGGTCTTCCTGCCCTTTATTGGCTTGCTTTGGGCGGGCAAGGGTGCGTCATGGCCGCGCAAGATCCTTTTCTGGTTCCTGACAGCCGCCCTGACCTTTGGCCTCCTGTACGCCATGAGCCTGGTCAACGGGTTTGGGTTTGGATGGGTGAAGGGTTTGTCGGCCCCTGGGAGCGTCTGGATTTGGTACGCACCCATCGGCTTGATTGGCCTCGTTGTCGCGTCGATCTTCAACGTCTTTGGACTTGACGGCTGGGGCATGGCCAAGTGGGTTTACGACGCCGGAAAAGTGCTGATGGTGGGAGCCATCGCCTGGCAGGTCTTCCGGGGAGAACACGACCGCCTGATGCGCAGGCTCACCTTGGCCTTTGCGGCGATCGTCCTGTTGGCTCCGATGATCCAGTCGTGGTACGTCGTGTGGCTGATTCCGTTGTTTGCGGTGACGGGCATACGCAATGACTGGCAGGTGAAGGCGGTCTACTTCGTGGTGTCGTTCTTCATGGTTTACGCCATCTCAGACCAACTGGATGTGTTCCCCTACCTTCAGAGCGAGGATCTTGGCCTTGCCCTGACACTGGCGCGGAACGCGGCAGCCATCATCGCGCTCCTGTTTGCCGTTTACTTGATCTTCGTGGATCCGAAGACGAAGAGCCTCTTCCGTAAGCGCGACGAGCCAGGCCTGCGCCCGATCATCTGAGGATTGCCTGAGTCTTCTGACCGCTCATGGTGGGATGCTTAATGGGACGAAAGAAGCCGTATTGCTTCGCGTGTGGAGAGCGGGCTGAGGGCAGGAGCATTCTCTGCGGCGAATGCCCTGACCCACTCAGGGTTTGTCTTGCTGTACTCCCGCAAGGCCCATCCGATGGCCTTCCGGATGAAGAACTCCTTGTCGGCAAGGTTGGGTTTGATAACAGCCGCCAGCAGTCCCGGGTCCGTCAGGCCCTTGGCTGCCAATTGGGCAGTGATGGACGCCCTTCGGATCCACATGTCCTGGTCCGTGGACCATTGGAGCAAAAGAGGCGTCATGGTGGACCTGTGGGCAAGCAGGAGTGCGCAGAGACGGTGGGCCACTCCGTCGACGAGGTCCCACCAGGCGCCAGTGCGAATTATTTCCTCATAAACCGGCAGCATGGCAAGGTCTTCCTTGACCATTGGCAGGCCCGTCAACTCAATGGCTGCATATCGTTCTTCGCGTGCCTGGGCATTCCGCCACAAATCAAGAACGGCCTCGCGAAGGCTGACCGGTGAAGAGATGGGAAACTGCTTGGCTGCGGCCTTGGCGATCCTGCGCACCTCAGGAACCCGGATCCCCCACGAGGGCATATCCGACTTCATATAGGCCTGGGCTCCCCGGGCACGCTCAGCGTCCCCGGCGGAGCGAAGTGTTGACCGGATGGCCTCAAGCAAGTCCTTGTTCTCCATGCCCCAACTCTATGACCGGCCGTCCTGGGAAGTATTCAACCGGGAACTCCCCTTTGTTCTCCACCTCATGCAGCCACCTGCCCCACGTAGAGTGGAACCAATGGCCAGCGGGTCCCACGATGATCCCGAACATCCAATGATCCCGAACAGCGAATGATCCCGCCCAGCAAAAACGGAGGAATCCCATGTCCATGCTGAAGACACCAGATCAGATCTCGGTGATGCGCGAGGCCGGCAGGGTGGTGGCCAAGGCCTTGGCAGCGGTCAAGGAGCATGCGGACGTCGGTGTTTCCCTCAAGGAACTGGATGAGGTTGCTGCGGACGTTATTGAAGGCGCGGGGGCCAAACCGGCCTTCCTGGATTACCACCCGCGGTGGGCAGCCGTCCCGTTTCCCGGGGTGATCTGTGCCAGTGTCAATGATGCGGTGGTGCATGGAATTCCAAATGGCTACGTCCTCCAGGACGGGGACCTTCTTAGTGTGGATTGCGGCGCCTTCCTTGAAGGCTGGTGCGGAGATGCTGCCATCAGCTTCATCGTGGGGACGGCAGATCCGGTGGACCAGGCACTGATCGATGCCACCGACGCTGCGCTCGCCCGGGGTATCGAAGCTGCCCGTGTGGGCAACAAGATGGGCGACCTCGCCTATGCAATCGGTGGCGAGGCCAAACGTGCTGGATACGGTTTGTTGGCCGATCACGGGGGCCACGGTATCGGCCGCACAATGCACGCTGAACCGCCGGTCCCCAACATCGGCAGGCCGGGCAGGGGCATCAAGCTTGAAGACGGGTTGGTCATCGCCATCGAACCAATGCTCATCCTGGGCGGTAAGGATGACTACTACCACGATGACGATGAGTGGACTCTGCGCTCAGCCAGCGGAAACAAAGCCGCCCATAGTGAGCACACCGTCGCTATCACAGCTGATGGACCAATGATCCTCACCCTGCCGTAGCTCCCTCGAAGTCAGTTGACCACTCTGGCAGCGCCTTGGGTTTTTGCCTTGGTTTCTTCTGTGGGATTCTTATACGGCCTTGTTGTTGAGGCGAACGATGGCGCGCCCGGGAATGGGAGTTGAAACCACGGAGAACCCGCCTTCAATGAACAGCGAAACCGTGCCGTGATACAAGTCGGACGGACCAGCCTTTGGACGAGGGCTGGTGTCGATGGGATACGCCTCAAGGGTAGTAGCGCCCTTATTGAAGGCATGGTTCACGGCTGCCCGGAGTAACGTCCCGGCAACACCTGATCGCCGATGATTCGGTGAAACCACAAAACAGCTCACCGACCAAAGAGTTCCAAAGTCAACGGGCGGCAGGTCCGCTGCCCGAAGAAGCTGCGACCGTTCTATGCGGGGATAGTTTGCCCGCGGTTCCACAGCGCACCAGCCGACCGCCTGACCACCCCGGAATGCCAGCACCCCTGGCTCTGGATCCTCGTCGAAGCGTGCCCGCAGGAGCTCCTTGAGTTCGTTTGGTGCCTTGGACCTGAACTCCTTGCCGGGGAGGGCGAACCAGCGGCACCAACACCGGGATGGCTCGCCCTTGACCCCGAATAATTCCTCCACGGCCTCCCAGGATGCAGGAGCGGTCTCCAGCCGGGGAGCTGCTGCGTCGTATGCCATGCACCCAGAATAATCTCCACCCGCGGGGCTGGTCCCACGAGTTTCATCGCGGTCCCCCGACACGGAAGTTCAAGCCCCGGCACCCACCAACTCACCTGTGGTGGTGTTCACCACCAACGGACCGGCGCCGTCCGGATCATCGACGTCGACTGTTTCTGTCTCCTCCTCCGGCGGCGCTTGTTCGTTGTCGCCGGACTCCCACTCAGTCCCCGGATCTCCAAGCTTCCCGGCTGCCTCGCCGGACGGGTTCGAGTCAGCTGGAGCCGACGTCCCGTTCATCCGGGTGAAGTTCGCAGAGCCCCACATGAGATCGTGCCCGACTGATTCCGCGTCGACTTCTGCCACATGGTAGATCCTGCCCTCGTGTTCCCACTGCCGCAGGCGTAGCTTTCCGACGACGATGACGCGTTGACCCTTCTTCACGCTGCAGCCGACGTGGCCGGCTAAGTAGCGAAACGACTGCACGGTGTACCAGTTGGTATTCCCGTCCACCCATGTATTGCTGACCCGGTCATAGCGGCGTTCAGTTGTCCCAAGACGAAAGGAAGCAGTGGACGTACCGCGTGTAGTGGTCGAGCTCTTGACTTCCGAGGCTACAAAGCCTCGAAGAGTAATGGTGTCGTTCATGGTGGTCCTTCTCGATGTAGGAAAGTGCCCGTCCGGCCCTCTTAGCTTCATCCATTGCAACCCAGGTAGGGGAGTGCGGTCGTGGCCTATGTGAATAACTCCGGCTCGCAGGGTTGTTGTGGAGGGGAAGTGTCTGTAGGCGTGGCTGGCAGGCTGCAGTGGCGAATGCACTGTAAACTCTTTGTGGCGCCAGCGGCATAGGCTTGTATTGGCGCCTGTGCGCCCCAGTAGCTCAGGGGATAGAGCAGCGGCCTTCTAATCCGCCGGTCGGGGGTTCGATTCCCTCCTGGGGCACGAGAAATCCCCCGGAACCTACAGGGTTCCGGGGGATTGGTTCTTAACTGCCTGGCTCCTTGCCCCTGACTCAAGAAAGTTTGGGCTGCGACTCAAGAAATTCCTTGAGGTTTTGAAGAACCATGCGCCATGTTGCTGCGGAATGCTCCACTTCTTCTTCGCTCTTGTTGTTGCCCTGCGAAATAGTTACAGATGTTCCTTCGTCCGCATCGTCCAACCGGTATTCGACCGTGTGATAGCTCCCGGGGGAATCGGGAAGTCCCGATGATGGACTGTAGTGAGTGGTCTTCAAGAGCTGCAATGGTTCGAAGGCAAGGATGACGCCCTTGTCCTCGTATTCCTTGCCGTTGTACTCGCCGGAGTAAGTGATGGGATCGCCTACCCGCCACGTCGTTTCGACATTGGTTCCAAGGAAGTATTCCTTGATGAGGCCAGGCTCCGTAAGAGCCTTCCATACCTGCTCGCGCGGGGCGGCTACGGTGATCGATGCCTCGGCGTAGGGAATTTTTCCTTCCATGGGTTTCTCCTTCCCGCGGCCGCCGGTCCAGGCGCGCCACCACGTGGCCCACGCTACGCCCGCCCGCCGCCCATGGGAATGGCAGAATGGCTTTGTGATGAGCAGGGGAACCAGGGTGGAGCAGCCGAGTCGTGCAAGAAATTTTCAGTTGAACGCTAAGGCTGTCGGGACGGCACTGGTCATTGTTGCTGCGCTAGCGCTGCCTGCATGTGCCGCGTCCCCCAAAACACCCACCGCAGGCATCACCTCTTCAAGCCCCGCATCCCAACAGCCCGGCGGCGAAACGAGTATGGACCCCGAAGTAGTGGCCACGAGCACGGCCGTGGAGGCTGCATTGAAGAAAATCGTGGCCGCCAACCCCAAGCCGGATGCGGAATCCGTTCGCGCAGCCCTGGTATCGGCGGGCATTCCCAAAGCCAACGTGGAAGTGTCCGTCAGCCGGACGCCCACAGGTCTTGATGTCGATGCGTTGGAAGCTGCGGCGCTCGCAGGGGATAGTTGCGTCATGGGCCAGATCCGGGATGGAGGGGTCGTGATAAGCGTTCTGCCAGTACTTGCCACCGGGAAATGCTTCGTGGGCAGCGTCCGCTAGCAGCACTGCCCCAAGGAGCTGCTGGCAGGGCCCAATAGCACCGAATGTGAGATCTGTCCGCCTACCCACTAGATTTAAGGGCATGGCGGAATTCATTTACACGATGACCAAGGCTCGCAAGGCCGTTGGCGACAAACTTATTTTGGACGATGTCAGCATGTCGTTCTACCCTGGCGCGAAGATTGGCGTCGTAGGCCCGAATGGTGCTGGCAAGTCCACCATCCTGAAGATCATGGCCGGGCTGGACACTCCTTCAAACGGCGAGGCCCGCCTGAGCCCCGGTTACACCGTGGGCATCCTCTTGCAGGAACCGCCACTGAATGAGGAAAAGACCGTCCTTGGCAACGTCCAGGAAGGCGTTGGCGAGATCTACGGCAAGATCCAGCGTTTCAACGAGATCTCCGAAGAGATGGCCAACCCGGATGCGGACTACGACACTCTCCTGGATGAGATGGGTAAGTTGCAGGAAGCGATTGACGCTGCCGATGCCTGGGATATTGATTCCCAGCTCGAGCAGGCCATGGACGCCCTGCGATGCCCGCCGGCTGATTCCGATGTCACTGTCCTCTCCGGTGGTGAGCGCCGCCGCGTAGCGCTGTGCAAGCTTCTGCTCCAGAAGCCGGACCTTCTGCTCCTTGACGAGCCCACCAACCACTTGGACGCCGAGAGCGTTCTTTGGCTTGAGCAGCACCTTTCCCAGTACCCCGGTGCCGTCCTTGCCGTGACTCACGACCGTTACTTCCTGGATCACGTGGCTGAGTGGATCGCAGAAGTCGACCGCGGCCACCTTTACCCGTACGAAGGTAACTACTCCACCTACCTGGAGAAGAAGAAGGCCCGCCTTGAGGTCCAGGGCAAGAAGGACGCAAAGCTGTCCAAGCGCCTTACCGAAGAACTTGAATGGGTGCGCTCCAACGCCAAGGGCCGTCAGACCAAGTCAAAGGCCCGTCTTGCCCGCTATGAAGAAATGGCTGCAGAGGCCGAGCGCACGCGCAAGCTCGACTTCGAAGAGATCCAGATTCCGCCGGGCCCGCGCCTGGGTTCCGTGGTCATCGAGGCGAAGAACCTGAAGAAGGGCTTCGACGATCGTGTCCTGATCGAGGACCTCTCCTTCTCACTGCCCCGGAACGGCATTGTCGGCGTCATCGGCCCGAACGGTGTGGGCAAGTCCACCTTGTTCAAGACCATCGTTGGCATGGAGCCCCTGGACGATGGTGAGCTCAAGATCGGCGAGTCCGTGAAGATCTCCTACGTGGACCAGTCCCGTGGCGGCATCGATCCCAATAAGTCTCTCTGGGAAGTTGTTTCCGAAGGCCATGACTACATTCAGGTCGGGCAGGTCGAAATGCCTTCACGTGCCTACGTTTCGGCGTTTGGCTTCAAGGGACCGGACCAGCAGAAGAAGGCTGGTGTCCTCTCCGGTGGTGAGCGTAACCGTCTCAACCTTGCCTTGACCCTTAAGCAGGGTGGCAACCTCCTGCTCCTCGACGAGCCCACTAACGACCTCGACGTCGAAACCCTGAGCAGCCTGGAAAATGCCCTGCTCGAGTTCCCTGGCTGCGCCGTGGTGGTCTCGCACGACCGTTGGTTCCTGGACAGGGTAGCAACCCACATCCTCGCCTATGAAGGTGACGACGAGAACCCCTCCAAGTGGTACTGGTTCGAAGGTAACTTCGACTCCTATGAGGAGAACAAGGTGGAGCGCCTCGGCGCTGATGCGGCAAAGCCGCACCGCGTGACGCACCGCCGCCTGACCCGCGACTAACCGGGTCGCCACAGGCACAAAAGAGGCCGGTCCCAACAGGGACCGGCCTCTTTGCTTTAACCCTCATTGGCTTAACACTGCGTCTTAACCCTTCAGCACACCAACCGCCTACGGAATCCTGACCATCCCCTCCTGTGCCACGGTTGCAACGTGCAGGCCTTCGCGGTTGAATATCCGCCCGGTAGCCAACCCACGTGCCCCTTGCGCGCTGGGGGACTCCTGGACGTACAGCAACCACTCGTCCACCCGGACCGGCCGGTGCCACCACATGGCGTGATCGAGGCTTGCGACGCTCATGCCCGGTGTCATCCAGGCGAGGCCGTGTTTGCGGAGGATGGGCTCCAACAAGGTGTAGTCGCTGGCGTATGCCAACGCGGCCAGGTGCAGCTTGGGGTCGTCGGGCAATGGCCCCATCGTCTTCATCCAGACGGCATTCGTGGCCACGTGCTCGGTTGGCGGTGACACGTAAAGTGCGGGGTCGATGTGACGGACGTCGAACGGCCGCTCCGAGGACATGTGCCGTGCCAAGGGGTGGTCGAATTGAGCCAGCAACTCAGCCGTGCTGGGCAAGGATTCCGGGTCTGGAATGCCTTCGGGCATTGTCGCTTGATGATCCAGGCCCTCGTCTTGAACCTGGAACGAGGCAATCATTGAAAGGATCGGGACACCGTCCTGATAAGCATGAACGCGCCTCGCCGAGAAGGACCGACCGTCACGCAGCCGTTCCACACCGAACGTGATGGGCTTATTGGCGTCACCGGGACGCAGGAAATAGCCATGCATGGAGTGCGCCACCCGATCCGGTTCCACGGTTCGCATCCCAGCCATCATGGATTGGGCCAGAACCTGGCCGCCGAAGACACGATGCCGGGGCTGTTTTTGGGAAGGTCCAAGGAAGATATCCTCATTGGTCCGGGCTCCGTCGAAGTCACCAAGGTCCAACAGGCCAATCAGGACTTCCGTCGGATCTTCTGCGGGTGCCTCAACCTTGAGGCCAGCGTTCGTGTCAGTCATGGTTCGACTCTAGACGGCCCCCGGACCCCTCTCAACCGCGGACATGCCGGTAGAGTCGATGCTGTGACAGACCTCTTGACCCAGTCCTTCCGCTTTGCCGATCCCCGCGACCTCGTTGACCTGCGGACGTACGTCACGCGTGCCAAGAGCATCGATGACGGCGCCATCCGCCTTCAGGCGGCTGGCCAGGTATTGGCCGCGTACGTGTGTGTGCTCAGGCCACGCATCCTGGGCGAATCAACTCCCACAATCCTTGGGTTACGGACCATGGCGCTTGCAGAACCCGCGCAGGCCGATGTCACTGTGACGCTCGCCTCCGTCATGGACCGTCTTGCCCGCTCGGGTGCCGACGACGTCGAGTTGCCCATTCCGCCGTCGACGGTTTCGGAGTCATGGGCTGGCGTCGGCGCGCCCAGGAGCGGTTGGGAAATCCTGGGGACGGTGCTCGACGCCGACCTGAAGTCAGCAGCGGAATCCGGCATTGCAGAGGTGGCTGGCGTGGTGCCCACTGCCGCCGGAGCTGCCGTTGTGAATACAGCCCGGGCCGCCGTGTGGGGACGAGAGCTCCCCGGCCTCAGTGACCTGCCTGCGGGTGCGGCCTTCGCTGCCTTCGCCCTGGGATTCCTGGGCGAAGGCGAACAGCAGCTGTTCCGCAATGGACGGTGGTTCCGCTTAAGTGGTCCTCGTGGCCATGTACTGGTCCGCACGGGCGCAGGCTTGGGTTTGGGCTTCTAGCCTTAGACGGCAGAGGGGCTGTTCACCATGGTCAGGGCAGCGCGTTCCATGTAGTCCCACAGGGTTCCCTCGTGAAGGGGCGACAACCCGAGCGAGTCCACTGCTGTCCGCATATGGAAGAGCCAGCGGTCAGTCGCTTCGGGCGTGACGCGGAAGGGCATGTGGCGCATCCGCAGGCGTGGATGGCCGCGCTCCTCACTGTAAGTAGTGGGACCACCCCAATACTGTTCAAGGAACATGAGGAAGCGCCGTTTGGCCGGTTCCAGGTCTTCTTCGGGGTACATGGGCCGCAGGAGCGGATCCTGCGCAACGCCGTCGTAGAAGACGTCAATCAGCTTCACGAAAGTATCGTGCCCGCCCACGGCTGCATAGAAGCTGTCGGTGTAGCTGGGTTGGCTGAAGGGATCGTTCTGCATCAGCTGGCGTCGTGGACCAGCCTGGGGGTTCGTGTCACTCACTGGCCTTCTCCTCAGCCTTCTTGGCAGCATCATTGTCGTCGGTTTCCGGCGACTCCAACGGAACGTAGTCTCCCTGCGAGCGGTTGCCCACGCGCAGAATCTCACCGTTTCGCAGATACCAGATGGCTCCGTCCTCAGCGCGGACCCGCGTAATGCGCAGGCCCACTGATTCAACGGTACCAATCACTTCGCTGGTGACGATCACATCGCCTATCCCGTACTGGTCTTCGATGGTGATGAAGATACCGGCGAGGAAGTCACGGATCAGCTGCTGTGCACCGAAACCGATAGCGACACCCAGTATTCCCACGCTTGTCAGCAGGGGCGCGACGTCCACGTTCATGAACTTGAGGACGTAAATGATCACGATCACCACAACCACGACGCTCACGAGGCTGGTCAGCAAAGTGCCGATGGTTTCGGCGCGCTGTGATCGGCGTTCGTGATCCAGTGCGCGGATTGCCGGTTGCACCCATTTGAAGTGGGGCTTCTTGAAGAATGAACTGCCCGCGGACACTCGCCGCGTGATGCGCAGGATGATGAATCGCGCAACGATCCACACCAGCAGGCCCACGCCCAAGGTGATGAGGATCGAAACGAAGTCGATTTTCTCCGGTTCGATGGTGATGGTTTCCGCCAGGGGGATGGAGGTCAAGGTGGAATAACTCCTTGTCGTCGGCCCGTGTTCGCCGGGCGCGGAACACTCTGTCCACGTCCAACCCTATCGCCGTAGCGTGACGGTATGCGCATCCTGGTCCTTGGCGGTACTGCCTTCCTGTCAGCTGAAATCGCAAAGCAGGCGCTTGCCTTGGGGCACGAGGTCACGTGCCTTGCCCGTGGCACCCAGGCGAACCCGCCCGACGGCGTGGCCTGGGTCCGTGGCGACCGCGCCTTGGGTAGTGCAGCCTATGAGGACGTGAACAGCAGCTGGGACGCGGTTATCGACGTTTCCAGGGATCCTGTTCAGGCCCGGGATGCCCTTGAAGCATTGGGATCGAGTGCGCGCCATTGGACCTTCGTGTCCAGTTGCTCGGTGTATGCGGATCATTCTATTCCTGGTGCTGACGAGAACGCGGCGCTCCTTGAACCTTTGCCTGAAGGACAAGCCGGCACTCCGGAAACCTATGGTGAATCAAAATCTGCGATCGAGCATATGACGCTCACACTGGTGGGACAGAAAGCCCACATTGTGCGGGCAGGTCTCATTGGAGGGCCAGGGGACGGCTCTGACCGTTACGGTTATTGGCCTGCGCGCTTCGCAGCCAATGCTGGGCCTGTTCTAGTGCCGAACATTCCAGATGACGCCACCCAGATCATCGACGTCCGTGACCTCGCCAGGTGGATCATTCAAGGGGCGGAGATGGGCCTGACGGGCACGTACAACGCGTTGGGAGATGTAGTTCCGTTCAGTGAGTACATTTCGGAATCCAGCCGCACGGCGCTGGGCCAGGAAACTGTCCAGGCCGACGAAGACTGGCTGGTGGAGCAAGGCGTCGACTACTGGACCGGGCCGGACTCACTTCCCCTCTGGTTGCCGGCAGACCACGATGGCTTCCAATCGCGAAGCAATCAAGCCGCGAAGGCGCTCGGTATGGCATTGCGCCCGTGGCAGGAGACTCTTCGGGACGCCTTGGACTATGAGCGAAGCCTGGGCTTGGAAAGGGAGCGCAAGGCAGGCTTAAGCCGTGAAACCGAACGCAGGCTGGTAGGACTCCTGCGGGAACAACAGAGCTAGGGCGGGTTCAGCAGCCTCAGGCCGCTGCCGACGTCGTGATTGGTTCATGCAGAACGGGGAAGTTCACGCTGCGGGCTATGAAGCAGACCTGGTTGGCTTCGTGGTGAAGTTGCGCCATCAAGGCCGAATGAGCCGGGTCCGCGATGGTGACGTGCGGCTTGAGCGTCACGCTCTCGAACTGACCGCTGCCGTCACGATTTAGCTTCATGACGCCCTCGGCGTTGTCCTCGTAGCCGGTAACTACAACCCCATGTCTTACCGCCACGTGCAGGAACGAGAGCATGTGGCATTGCGCCAAGGCAGCAAGCAGGAGTTGCTCCGGGTTGTAGCGTGTGCGGTCGCCATGGAACGTTGGATCTGCGGAACCTTTGACGACGGGCAGCCCGGGAATTTCTATGTCATGATCCCGCGAGTACCCTCGGTAGCTTTCTGTACCCACACCCAGGTTTCCAGTCCAGCGGACGGTCAATGCATAGTGGTGTTCGTTGAGGCCCATGCGCACAGTTTAGCCAAATGCCAAACGGTGCCAGCACAGGCCCCAACGGACTTCTTAGGCGTTCACGTCCACGTCCACGTCCGCTGCCCGGGCACGGAGCGCCCGCGCCACTGCGTCCCGGTTTTCCAGCATCATGCGGCGCAGCGCTGCACTTTCTTCGGGCAGGTCCGCGAGGAATTCGTCCGTGCGGTCCACTGTTGCCCGGGTTGTGAGCTGTGCCGGGTAGAGGCCCACGACAATCTGCTGGGCCAACGCATGCGTGCGTTCTTTGACAATCCCGGGTACCGCGTCAAAGTACTTTTCCGCGTAGGGCTCCAGCAGGGTGGTGTCCGGCACCCGCATGAAGCCAGCCACCGCCGAGGCTTGCAGGGCGTTGGAGAGTTCGCCCTTGACCACGATGGAATCCCACGCCGCAGCCTTGGCCTCAGCTGTGGGAATAGCGGCCTTGGCCTGTGCCGCGGCATTTTGGCCGGTGGAGGTGTTGTCGCGGGCGAGTTCCTGGTCGATGCGCTCCTGGCCCTGCCTGCCGCCGGCCACCAGAGCGGTTAGCAGCTCCCACCGCATGTCCTGGTCAACGGTGAGGCCTTCAAGGGTGTCGGTCCCGTCCAGGAGCGCTTGGATACGGTCCAGCTGATCTGCGCTCCGTGCAAGTTGCGCGTAGGACTTCACGAACTGCAGCTGTGCATCCGAGCCGGCTTCCACCGCCGCCGCGAGGTCCCACAGCTTGTCGGCAGCCGAGATCGTTGCCTCCAGCTTGTGCCCGGCTGCCACGTAGTAGGTCAGCGTCGTGGCAAGCTGCCGCAGTTGGACGAGGATCACCGATGAGTCTGTTTCCTCTGCGATGTTTGCCAGGATCAGTTCCACGTAGCCGCGCGCAGGAGTTTCTCCATCCCTTGCTGCATCCCACGCGGAACCCCAGACCAGCGTGCGGGGCAGGCTGGCGGCAAAATCCTTGAGATGTGCTTTCGCTGTGGCCAGCGAGTGAGCATCCAGGCGCACCTTGGCGTAGGCGAGATCGTCATCGTTGAGCAGGATGAGGTCCGGGCGTGCGAGGCCAGCCAGGGCGGGGACTTCGGTCCGGGGGCCCTCGACGTCCAGTTCCTCGCGATGCGTCCGCTCCAGCTTGCCCTGTTCGGAAAGGTTGTAGAAGCCCACCGCAAGGCGATGGGGACGCAGCGTTGGTTGTTCATCGATTGCGGACTGCAGGATGCTGAACGCGGTGATGGTGCCGTCGGCGTCCACGTCCACCTCGGGAGCGAGGGTGTTCACGCCGGCGGTTTCAAGCCAGAGCTTGCCCCAAACGTCCAGGTCACGGCCGCTTGCGGCTTCCAGTTCCACCATGAGATCAGCAAGCTCGGTGTTCTGCCAGGCGTGCTTGGCAAAATAGGTGCGCACCCCGGACATGAACTGCTCGGGTCCAACCCAGGCCACCAACTGCCGCAATACAGAGGCGCCCTTGGCATAGGTGATGCCGTCGAAGTTGACTTCCACATCTTCAAGGTTGTTGATTTCCGCGAAGATCGGGTGCGTGGTGGGCAGTTGGTCCTGACGGTAGGCCCAGGACTTCTCCACTGAGGCGAACGTGGTCCACGCGCGGTCGAAGGCAGTGTTTTCCACGGCGGCCAGGTGAGACATGTACTCGGCGAACGACTCGTTGAGCCAGAGGTCGTTCCACCAGCGCATGGTCACCAGGTCCCCGAACCACATGTGCGCGAGTTCGTGCAGGACCGTGATGGCCCGGCGCTCGATCTGTGCACCGGCAACCTTGCCGCGGAAGATGTAGCCCTCCAGGATTGTCACGGCACCTGCGTTTTCCATCGCACCGGCATTGAACTCCGGGACGAACAGCTGATCGTACTTTGAGAACGGGTACGGGCAACCGAACTGTGCCTCGAAGAATTCGAAGCCCTGGCGGGTCAGTTCGAAGATGTTGTCCGCATCCAGATACTGCATCAGGGATTTGCGCGCGAAGACGCCGAGCGGAATGACCCTGCCATCCGAACTTGTCACCTCGGAACGGACGGACTGGTACGGTCCGGCTATCAGGGCGGTGACATACGAGGACAGACGCGGCGTGGGAGCGAATTCCCACACGGCACTGGCTCCGCCGTCCTCGCCCGGATCAGTCTCAACCGGTACCGGCGTGGGGGAGTTGGAGACGACGTCCCAGTGTGAAGGAGCGGTGACGTGGAACGTGAAGCTGGCCTTCAGGTCCGGCTGCTCGAAGACAGCGAACATCCGCCGGGAATCCGGAACCTCAAACTGGGTGTAGAGGTAGACCTCCCCATCGACCGGATCCACGAAGCGGTGCAGGCCCTCGCCCGTGTTCATGTACCGCGCATCGGCGACGACTATGAGTTCATTCTCGGCAGCGAGGTTTGGAAGTTGGATGCGGATGCCATCAGATACCTCGGCGGGATCCAGTTCGGTGCCGTTAAGCGTGACCCTGTAAACGCTCTCGGTTACGGCGTCGATAAACGTCGAGGCGCCAGCCTTTGCCGAAAACTTCACCACGGTGGTGGATCCGAAGACCGCGGCGCCCTTGGTCAGATCCAAGGTGACGTTGTAGGACTCGACATTGAGTATTTCAGCGCGCTGCGCGGCTTCGTCGCGCGTCAGGTTAAGGCCTGGCAAGTGGTGCCTCCAGAGGTTGGGATGGCCGGCCGGGGCAGGTCCGGTCGATGGTGTGAAGCCATTCTTTCACTCCAAGCGCTGATGGCAAGGAGGTGCCACCACAGTGTCGCCGGCACGGAGTAGCGTTGGACCATGGGAACGTTCCGGGAGTCTCTTGATATCCGCGCACTCAGGTTTGCACTCGCCTTTCCGTTGCTGCTGGCCATAGGTTTCGTTGTGTGCGCACAGATGGTGCGAAACGATCTTCCCGATCCGGTAGCAGTGATGTGGAATGCCGACGGCGGCAGCGCCTTTGCTCCCTTCGGCGCCTATGTAGCCGGCGGCGCAGCCCTGATCATCTTTTTCGGTTGGCTCGCTTTCCTGCAAGCAGTGCCGCTTTCGCGGCCGGTGGTGATGCGCCGGGTCATGATGGGACTTGGCCTCATGGTGAGTCTCTTCGTGACAACAGTGCTGGCTGCCGGACTGGTAGGACAATCGGGACTGGGGGACGCACGGGTTTCCCACGTTGATCCGATCGTACTTGCCATGGGCAGTGGGGCGGCCGTGTCCTTGGGAGTGGTCCTCATGTTCGCCTTCAAACCGGATCCGCGGTGGACGCGGGAGGATGACGAAGCCCTTGAGGCCGCACGTCTGCATGTCACAGACCCGGACCTCGCACGGGATACGCTGCGCATGTGGGTCCATGCCCGCAGTTCAGTTTTCATCATGATCATCGTGTCCACGCTGTTTCCAGCCGCGCTGATCGCGATAGCCGTCCCATGGCTGGGAGCCTTGGTGGCCGCAGCCGCGTTGGTTGGTGCCGGCTTCCTCTTCGCCCGCGTCCGGGCGGACAGGGGAGGGCTGCAGGTCTTCGCAGGTGGGATCGTGCCGGTCCTGACCGTTCCCGCCGTCGACATCGCGGCAGCAGCTCCGGCTGACGTGAAAGCCGCAGACTTTGGTGGATGGGGTTGGCGTCATCATGACGACGCAACTGCGATGCTGGTAAGCAGCGGACCGGCCGTCGTCGTAAGGAAACTTAACGGAGCCAGGGTTGCGCTCAGTGCAGGGACCACGGCAACCGCGGACGAACTCGCCGGCATCCTGAACCGGGCAGCCGAGCGGGCCCACCACGGCGGGCAACCCCAGCAACCCGGGGCGCGGTAACCTAGGTAGCGCATCCCACATCGCCGCGCCCGGCCAGGTGCCGTACCGGCGCGCCAGAAAGAATGGACTTCCTGTGACTACACCCCGCGTCCACATCGCCACAGACCACGCCGGCATGGAACTCAGCGCCCACTTGGTCAGCCACCTCACCGCCAAGGGCTACGAGGTTGTGGACCACGGACCCAAGGAATATGACGCCCTGGATGACTACCCGTCCTTCTGCATCAACGCAGGAGTTGCAGTGGTGGCTGACCAGCAAGCAGGCGTGCACGCACTGGGCATCGTTCTGGGTGGTTCGGGCAATGGTGAACAAATTGCCGCCAACAAGGTCAAGGGCGTACGTGCCGCGCTGGCCTGGAACCTCTCTACCGCGAAGCTCGCCCGCGAGCACAACGACGCCAACGTAGTGGCCGTTGGCGGCCGCCAGCATACGGTGGAAGAAGCAACCGAACTCATTGAGGCCTTCCTGCAGGAACCTTTCAGCAATGATGAACGCCACATCCGCCGTATCGGCAAGATTGCGGCTTACGAGACCACCGGCGAGATCGTCGAGTAGTGCCTGAGGGGCACTCCGTCCATAGGCTGGCCCGCCAATTCCAGGATGTGTTTGGCGGCCGGCGTTTGGAGGTTTCCAGTCCGCAGGGGCGGTTCACGGCCGGTGCGGAGCTTCTGAGCGGTCATGTGATGGTTGAGGCGGTTGCCCATGGGAAGCAGCTGTTCCTGAGGTTCGACCACGATCTTTTCCTCCACGTTCACCTTGGTCTTTATGGTGCTTGGAGCTTTGGCGGCGATAGCTCCTTCACGGGAGCCTCCAGCATTGGCGCGCCCCGCCGGATCGGTGAGCGCGAGACTGCTTCATCTGGTGCCGAGGTGGAGTCCGGTGCTGAGGTGGACTACGCCGGGCCGCCCGCCCCGGTGGGTGCCGTCCGCGCCCGACTGGTGTCGGATAACGGCTGGGCCGATCTTCGTGGAGCCACCACTTGCGCCGCTGTTACGTCCCATGAAGCAGAAGCTGTACTGGGCCGGCTGGGCCCTGATCCGCTGCGTAACCGGCCGGGGGACCGGGACGAGTTCATCCGCCGGTTGCGACGCCGCAAGACGGCCGTGGCATTGCTGTTGATGGACCAATCCGTGCTGGCGGGGATCGGCAATATTTATCGTGCCGAGGTCCTCTTTCGTCAGGCGGTGGATCCATGGACTCCTGGAAACACGATTGATGCTGCCACGGCGGGCAAGTTGTGGGATGACGCCGTCGTTGCAATGTCCGACGGCGTCCGCGACGGTCGGATTGTCACCACACCGCCAGCTCTGTGGACCGGTAACGGCGCCGCGCCCGACGCCGATGCCCACTTTGTCTATAAGCGCGAAGGGCAGCCCTGCCGCGCTTGCGGGACGCTGGTAGGCATGGCCGAAATCGGCGCCCGCAAACTGTATTGGTGCCCTGGCTGTCAGTTGTAACAGCACTTGTCAGTTGTAACAGCGGCTGCCGGTCGTAACAGCGGCTGCCGGTCGTAACAGCGGCTGCCGGTTGCAATAACGAAAAAAGCCCCAATCCTAGGGATTGGGGCTTTTTACTGGAGGGGACGACGGGAATCGAACCCGCGTAATCAGTTTGGAAGACTGAGGCTTTACCATTAAGCTACGTCCCCGGATGGATCTCCTGCTGGATCCTTGTATGGATCTCTCGCTCAGGACATCTTCCCGGTGGCTGTTGAAGCCGGGTACAACTAAACCTAATTCCGGCGGCGGTGTCAAATGTGCATTCCGGGCCCGCTTGCCCGTAGACTGTCCTGTGCATTCGGGGTGTAGCTCAGCTTGGCTAGAGCGCCTGCTTTGGGAGCAGGAAGTCGCAGGTTCAAATCCTGTCACCCCGACTCTGTGTTTCGTGTCCGCCTCAGGGATGCGGCAGAACCCCATACCCACAAATTCAGGAGTACTTAGACTGTGAAGAGCGCTGTCGAGAACCTCACCCCCACGCGGGTCAAGCTCAATGTTGAGGTTCCCTTTGAGGAACTGAAGCCGAGCATCGATGCCGCTTACAAGACCGTTGCTTCGCAGATCCAGGTCCCCGGATTCCGCAAGGGCAAGGTTCCGTCCAAGCTGATTGACCAGCGTGTTGGCCGTGGCTACGTCCTGGAAACCGCCATCAACGATGGCCTCAACGGCTGGTACCAGGCCGCTGTCCAGGAAACGGGTGTTCGCCCCCTGAGCCGTCCCGAAGTTGAGATCACCGAGGTTCCGGACCCGTCCGCAACCGATGGCGAGCTTAAGTTCCAGGTGGAGATTGACGTTCGCCCCGAGATCGAGCTGCCGGACTACGCAGGCATCAAGGTTGAGGTTGCTGCGGCTGAGTCCTCCTCTGAAGACGTCGACAACGCCCTGGATGAACTGCGTGGCCGCTTCGGCACGCTGAAGTCCGTGGAGCGTCCCGCCCAGAACGAGGACTTCCTCACGATCGACATCACCGCCACGATCGATGGCGAAGAAATCGATTCGGCCTCCGGCCTGTCCTACCAGGTTGGTGCCGGCACCATGCTTGAGGGCCTGGACGAGGCCGTGACCGGCCTGTCCGCAGACGAAGAAGCAATCTTCGACACCACGCTCGTTGGCGGCGACCACGCCGGCGAGGCAGCCCAGGTCAAGGTTGTTGTCAAGGCCGTCAAGGAGCGCGAGCTTCCTGAAGCCAACGACGACTTCGCACAGCTGGCCTCGGAATTCGACACCCTTGATGAGCTCCGCGAGGACCTCGCCAAGCAGGCTGCCGATTCCAAGGTTGTCGGACAGGGTGTTGAGGCCCGCGACAAGGTTCTGGACAAGCTTGTAGAGCTCGTCGAGGTCCCCGTTCCGGCTTCGGTTGTCGAAGAGCAGATTGAAGCTCACTTCAACCCGGAGAACGCCCACGGCGAAGGTGACCACGACACCGAGGAGCACCGCGCCGAGGTCAAGGCAAACACTGAGCGCGCCTTCCAGAACGAGGTCATCCTTGACGCCATTGCGGACAAGGAAGAGGTTGACGTCAGCCAGAACGAGCTGATCGACTACATCGTCAGCACGGCAAGCCAGTACGGCATGGATCCCAACCAGTTCGCCCAGATCATCGATCAGAGCGGCCAGGTCCCCATGATGGTTTCCGAGGTACGCCGCCGCAAGGCACTGGCCGTTGTGTTGGGCCAGGCCGAGGTTGTTGACTCTGAAGGCAACAAGGTTGACCTGAGCGATTTCGTCCGCCCAGCCGGTGAAGTTGCTGCTGATGAGGCAGCAACTGTCGAGGCCGGCGAGGAAGCGGATGTTGTCGCCAGCGATGACCCCGCAGCTGTGAAGTTCTAGTCAAAGAGCATCAACCGACCCCGGATCAGCAGATCCGGGGTCGGTTTGTTTTAAGCCCTGAACGGACAAGCCCGCATACAATCAGCGTGCTGGATCTGCGGGCCCGCTCCAATCGTGCGCCGTCAGCGAACAGCGCGATTCCGGCGAACAAATCGTCCCTGAAAACGGTTAGTGTCCAAGTAGTGAAGTTCAGTGAGGTCACTGGCACCAGCGAGAGGTAAGTACTTATGTCACAGCAATCAGAGGCTCCCCGGATGGCAACTGTCGATCCCGCAGCCCAGGACAACTACATCTACAACCGCCTGCTGAAAGAGCGCATCATCTGGCTTGGCTCTGAAGTCCGTGACGAGAACGCCAACGCCATCTGCTCCCAGCTGCTCCTCCTCTCGGCTGAAGACCCCGAGAAGGACATCTACCTTTACATCAACTCACCCGGTGGCTCCGTGACGGCCGGCATGGCCATCTACGACACCATGCAGTTCATCCCCAACGATGTTGTCACTGTTGCCACCGGCCTGGCTGCCTCCATGGGCCAGTTCCTGCTCTCCTCCGGGACCAAGGGAAAGCGTTACGCCACCCCCAACGCCCGCATCCTCATGCACCAGCCTTCCGGTGGAATCGGTGGCACTGCCTCGGATATCAAAATCCAGGCCGAGCTGATCCTGCACATGAAGAAGGTCATGGCGGAACTCACGGCTGAACAGACAGGCCAGACTGTAGAGACCATCCTCAAGGACAATGACCGCGACAAATGGTTCACGGCCACCGAGGCCTTGGAGTACGGCTTCTTCGACAAGATCTCGGCTCACGCGGGCTCGGTAGCTGGTGGCGGTGGAACGGCTAACCAGTCGAACTCCGAGC
Organism: Paenarthrobacter sp. 10L412; assembly: GCF_056395565.1. Classification (NCBI taxonomy): domain Bacteria; kingdom Bacillati; phylum Actinomycetota; class Actinomycetes; order Micrococcales; family Micrococcaceae; genus Paenarthrobacter; species Paenarthrobacter sp. 10L412. The sequence continues at coordinate 43,789 of NZ_JBFTJT010000016.1, forward strand.
CAGGCTCCGAAAACTAACCGGCACCAAGAACCACTGAAACCCCCAGGAGTAATGACATGAACTACAACTTCGGATGGTCTGCCGGTAATCTCCCAACCAGCCGCTACGTCCTGCCCCAGTTCGAAGAGCGCACACCGTACGGCTTCAAGCGCCAGGATCCGTACACCAAGCTGTTCGAGGACCGCATCATCTTCCTCGGCGTCCAGGTTGACGACGCATCTGCCGATGACATCATGGCCCAGCTTCTGGTCCTTGAATCGACGGATCCGGACCGCGACATCACCCTGTACATCAACTCGCCAGGTGGTTCCTTCACGGCCATGACGGCGATCTATGACACCATGCAGTACATTCGTCCGGAGATCCAGACGGTGTGCCTCGGCCAGGCAGCCAGCGCGGCTGCTGTCCTGCTTGCGGCGGGAACTCCCGGCAAGCGACTGGCGCTGCCGAACGCACGCGTGCTGATCCACCAGCCGGCTTTGTCCGGCGGCCAGGGCGGCCAGGCATCCGACCTCGAGATCCAGGCTGCTGAAGTCATGCGCATGCGTACATGGCTTGAGGACACGCTGGCACACCACTCCGGCCGCACGTCCGAGCAGGTCAACAACGATATCGAGCGCGATAAGATCCTCACTGCGGCCGAGGCCATGAACTATGGCCTGATCGATCAGGTGCTGGACTCCCGCAAGATCAAGCCCCAGGCAATCGCCCGGTAGCATACGGAAATCGACGCCGGTGCGGTTCGCGAAATATGAACCGCACCGGCGTTCTGTTTCCACCCAAGCAGCCCATTGTGACCTAGAGTGGATGGTGTCACGGTGGTGCCAACCCCGGCCAGGCCGCACACTTGAGTACGGCACGGTGCCGCATCACCCGCATGTAACGAAGGGATTCCCACATGGCTCGGATTGGCGAGAGCACGGATCTGCTGAAGTGTTCTTTTTGCGGAAAGAGCCAGAAGCAGGTACGGAAGCTGATTGCCGGGCCCGGTGTCTACATCTGCGATGAGTGCATCGAGCTTTGCAACGAGATCATCGAAGAAGAACTTGCGGAAGTTTCGGACCTGGGCAGCTTTGAACTCCCCAAGCCCAGGGAGATCTTCGATTTCCTGCAGGAATACGTCATCGGCCAGGAACCTGCCAAGCGGTCATTGGCGGTTGCCGTCTACAACCACTACAAGCGCATCCAGGCCGGTCATGCTCCCAAGGCGGGCAGCCTTGGTGAGGGCCCGCATCACGAGGATGTGGAGATCGCCAAATCCAACATCCTGCTGATTGGCCCAACCGGCTGTGGCAAGACGTACTTGGCGCAAACGCTCGCGCGCCGGCTGAATGTACCGTTCGCTGTAGCCGATGCCACGGCGCTTACGGAGGCAGGCTACGTCGGCGAGGATGTCGAGAACATCCTGCTCAAGCTCATCCAGGCCGCCGATTACGACGTCAAGAAAGCCGAACAAGGCATTATCTACATTGACGAGATCGACAAAATCTCCCGCAAGAGCGAGAACCCCTCGATTACCCGGGATGTCTCGGGCGAAGGAGTCCAGCAGGCCCTGCTGAAGATCCTCGAAGGCACCGTTGCCTCCGTGCCGCCACAGGGCGGACGTAAGCATCCGCACCAGGAATTCATCCAGATCGACACCACCAATGTGCTGTTCATTGTGGCAGGCGCATTTGCTGGTCTCGAGGACATCATCGGCTCCCGGTCAGGGCGCAAGGGCATCGGCTTTGGAGCGCCGCTCAACGAGGTCCGGGACAACGTGGACACCTACGGCGAAGTCATGCCCGAAGACCTGCTGAAGTTCGGACTCATTCCGGAGTTCATCGGCCGCCTGCCGGTGATCACCACCGTCTCGAATCTTGACCGTGCTGCGTTGATCCAGATCCTATCCACGCCCAAGAACGCTTTGGTGAAGCAGTACCAGAAGATGTTCCACTTGGATGGTGTGGAGCTGCAATTCGACGACGACGCGCTGGATGCCATCGCTGACCAAGCTCTTGAGCGCGGCACGGGCGCCCGTGGCCTGCGGGCCATCATGGAAGAAGTGTTGCTGCCAGTCATGTTTGATCTCCCGAGCAGGGATGACATCGCAACTGTGGTCATCACCGCTGATGTCGTGGATAACAAGGCCCAGCCGACCATGATTGGCCACGACGTCGTAGCGAAGCGCCGGAATAAGTCGGCCTAGCCACCCGTTGGCCTAATAAGCGGCGGTTTCACTTATTCTGCGTCGCCCCACGCCCGTTTTCACTCTCGTCGAGGAGTTTCCTGTGCCCGAACAGAATTTGCCTGAGCAGTCCGTCAACAAAGCCGATTTCTGGTTCGATCCCGTTTGTCCCTTCGCATGGATCACATCGCGCTGGATCGGCGAGGTGGAACAAGTGCGGGGTATTGAGACTGAATGGCACGTCATGAGCTTGTCCGTCCTGAATGAGGGCCGCGACCTTCCCGGGAATTACAGGGCAATGATGGACGATAGCTGGGGTCCTGTTCGCGTGATCATTGCCGCCCAGGAGCTCCATGGCAGCATATACATCAAGCCGTTGTACGACGCCATGGGGGAGCAGATCCACCATGAAGGCAACAAGGACCGTACTTCCGTGATCCAGAAAGCGCTGGCAGAGGTAGGCCTTCCTGCTGAGCTGGCACGCTTCGCGGACTCAGAGGAGTACGACGCCAAGCTGCGAGCCAGTCACGAGGCCGGCATCTCCTTGGTAGGCCAGGATGTCGGAACACCCGTGGTCGCCGTAAATGGCACGGCCTTCTTCGGCCCCGTACTCACCCGGATTCCGAGGGGCGAAGAGGCGGGACAGCTTTGGGATGCCACAGTAACCCTTGCCGGGTACCCGCACTTCTTTGAGCTTAAGCGCAGCCGCACCGAAAGCCCCGAGTTCAACTAGGGAGCCCTGGTTCAACCAGGGAACTTTTCCATCCAGCCCGGGGCTCAGCGCCCTACTTCAGGAAGCGTGATGTGCGCCGGTCCGCGAGGATCTTTCCGTTGGTTTGGCAGGTGGCACAGTACTGAAGTGAGGTGTCCGCGAAGGACACCTCACGCACAGTATCTCCGCAAACAGGGCACGGCAGCCCGGTCCTGGCATGCACCCTGAAATTGCTTCGCTTGGTGTCTTTCAATTCGCTGGAAGGCTTTCCGGCTGCCGCATTCACGGCACCCACCAGGACTTCCTGCATGGCATCGTAGAGCCGCTGCACGGTTTCGCCGTCGAGCGTCTTGGCGATGGCAAAGGGAGAGATTTTGGCAGCGTGCAGAATCTCATCGCTGTAGGCGTTGCCGATCCCTGCGATAACACTTTGGCTGCGGAGAAGTCCCTTGATCTGTTGGGAGCTTGACCTAAGGATTGCTGCCAAGGCATCTTCGTCGAAGTCGGGGCTGAGCGGCTCGGGGCCCAGGGTTGCGATTCCGGGAACGTCCAAGGGATCCCGGACCACGTAGATGGCCAGGCTTTTCTTGGTGCCGGCTTCTGTCAGGTCAAGGCCAATGTGCGCATCGTCGGCCTCCCGGTGCAGCAGTAGCCTTGCCGCGATGTTGCTCTTGCCCATGCGCAGCCCCGCTGATGAGGGATGCTCCGTATAGCGCACCCAGCCGGCCTTTGCCAGGTGGAAAACGAGAAACAGGCCGTCGGCATCGAGGCTGATGAACTTTCCGAAGCGCTTCGTGCCCTGGATGGTGCGGCCCTCAAGTGCGCTGTAAGGCGGATCAGCGGTTTTCAGGGCGGCGATGGAGTTAATGCGGACGCTGTTCAGTACAGCTCCGTGGAGCTGGGTGTCCAGATACGTGCACAGGCCGTGCACTTCGGGAAGTTCCGGCATGACCATACTCTGCCATAGCTTTGCCCCGGCCGCAGGAAAAGCTATGTGAAGGGGCCCGGCAGAACTACAGGATTGTAGTTATGCCGGGCCCCTTGTGCATGCTCCCCGGCGGGACCACAATGGTTCTTACCCACTTCGAAAGAAGAGGGACACGGAAACCAAAGATTCAGTGATATGCAACCAACGCAGCCTTTGGCAAAGTTGGAAGCAAGCTACCAGTGACGAGGTAGTAAGACCTGAAATTCCGAGGATTCCGCCAGACTGTCAAGCCGTCACCAGACAGCCGAAAAGTCGAAGCCCCACCAACGGCAAAACGCTGATGGGGCTTCCCCTTTGCCCAAAAACGGACTGCCCAAAACGGGCTGCCCAAAAATGGGCCTGAACTTCTAGACGGCCGGCGTGTCCTCTGCTGGTGCCAGGACGACGTCGCTGACGGTCAGCTCACCCTCGCCGGACTGAAGCGCAATTTCCTGGGCGTTCGCGGCTGCCTTCAGGTCCCCGAGTCCGGCCTTGAGCTGCGCGACCAGCATTTCGTTGGCCGTTATGGATGCCGAGAGTACTGCAGTGCGCTGCTTCACTTTGGCCTCGGACTTGGCCTTGCGGATGCCACTGAGTGCTACGCCTACAGTGCCAAGCATCGTGGTGTCGCCGTCGGCGATTTCCAGTGCGGCAGGCCAGTGGGCGCGGTGAACCGAGCCGGTGCGCCACCAGCTCCACACCTCTTCGGTCGCGAAGGGCAGGAATGGCGCGAAAAGGCGCAGCAAGGAGTCCAGCGTGGTGGCCAGGGCGGCCAGCACGGATGCTTGCTCCGACTCCCCGGCCGCACCGTAGGCGCGGTCCTTGATCAGCTCGACGTAGTCGTCAGTGAACTGCCAGAAGAATGACTCGGTGATCTGCAGTGCCCGGGCGTAGTCGTAGTTTTCGAAGGCCTTGGTGGACTGGGCGACAACGTCGGACAGCTGAGCGAGCAGTGCCCGGTCCAGCGGATTGGTCAGCACGGAGAGATCGCTGGACACCACGGAGTTTTCGGTAGCCCCAAGGTTCAACACGAACTTGGACGCGTTAAGCAGCTTGATGGCCAACCGACGGCCGATCTTCATCTGCGCGATCTCGTAGGCCGTGTCTGCGCCGAGCTTGGCCGAGGCTGCCCAGTAGCGGACAGCGTCCGAGCCGAACTCGTTCAGGACGTCCGTGGGGACAACCACGTTGCCCTTGGACTTCGACATCTTTTTGCGGTCCGGGTCAAGGATCCACCCGGAGATCGCTGCGTGCTTCCAGGGCGCGCTCTTCTGCAGGGCGTCGGCACGGACAGCGGAGGAGAACAGCCACGTGCGGATGATGTCGTGACCCTGGGGGCGGAGGTCGAAGGGGTAGACCTTGGAGAACAGTTCCTCGTCACGGCTCCAGCCACCCACGATCTGCGGGGTAAGGGAGGACGTGGCCCAGGTGTCCAGGACGTCGGCGTCACCTGTGAAGCCGTTGGCCTGATCGCGCTGGGTTTCCTCGAAGCCCGGGGCTGCATCTGCGGCGGGATCCACGGGGAGCATGTCATCCGAGGGCAGGATGGGGTGGTCGTAGTCCGGGTTGCCCTGGGCATCCAGCGGGTACCAGACGGGAATGGGCACGCCGAAGAAGCGCTGGCGCGATACGAGCCAGTCGCCGTTCAGGCCCGCAATCCAGTTCTCGTAGCGGGAGCGCATGAAGGAGGGGTGGAAGTTGATTTCCTGCCCGCGGCCGATCAAGCGTTCGCGGCGTTCTTCGTCCCGCCCGCCGTTGCGGATGTACCACTGGCGTGAGGTCACTACCTCCAGGGGCTTGTCGCCCTTTTCGAAGAAGTTCACAGGGTGCGTGATCTTCTTCGGTTCGCCGTCCAGCAGGCCTGCTGCAGTGAGGAGCTCTACGACTGCTTCTTTGGCAGAGAACGCCGTTTTGCCGGCGATCGCAGCGTAGGCTTCCTTGCCGGCGTCGGTGGTGATCCATTCAGGGGTCTCGGCGATGATACGGCCGTCGCGGCCCATGATGGCGCGTGTGGGCAGCTGGAGTTCACGCCACCAGGTGACGTCGGTCAGGTCACCAAAGGTACACACCATCGCAATACCGGAACCCTTGTCCGCCTTGGCGAGCGGGTGGGCCTTGACTTCAAGCTCGACGTCAAACAGCGGGGATTTCACTGTTTTGCCGAAGAGCGGCTTGTACCGTTCGTCGTCGGGGTTTGCCACCAGCGCGGCGCACGCGGCAAGAAGCTCCGGGCGCGTGGTTTCGATGAAGATCTTTTCACCGTCTTCAGTGAAGAACGGGTAGCGGTAGTAGGCGCCGGCAACCTCGCGGTCCTCCAGCTCAGCCTGGGCAACGGCGGTGCGGAAGGTAACATCCCACAGCGTGGGCGCCTCGGCCATGTAAGCGTCGCCGACTGAGAGGTTGGCGAGGAAGGCCCGCTGGGATACTGCACGGGAGGTGTCGTCGATGGTGCGGTAGGTCAGGTCCCAGTCCACGGACAAACCGAGGGTCTGGAAGAGGTTCTCGAAGACTTTTTCGTCCTCGACAGCGAGTTCCTCGCACAGCTCGATGAAGTTCTGCCGGGAAACGACGTCGAAATCGCGCTGGTTCTTGGCCGGCTGTGCGGGAGGACGGTAGTCGGCGTTGTAGGGGATGGCGGGATCGCAGCGCACACCGTAGTAGTTCTGGACGCGACGCTCGGTAGGCAGGCCGTTGTCGTCCCAACCCATGGGGTAGAAGACGTTCTTTCCGGTCATGCGCATGTAGCGGGCCTGGACGTCTGTCTGGGTGAACGAGAACATGTGGCCCACATGCAGGGAGCCCGAGGCGGTCGGCGGGGGAGTGTCGATCGAGTAGACCTGCTCCCGGGTGGTGTCCGGATTGAACTTGTAGGTTCCTTCGTTCAGCCAGCGCTGCGTCAGCGTGGCCTCCAGGCCTTCAAGGGCCGGCTTGTCGGGAACGTTGATGGGGGCGGTGGCGGGCGTGTCTGTACCCTGCGTTGATTCAGCCATGGGGCAATTGTTTCATGGCCCAGGGCGGCGGCTTGCCGTAGCATGCGGTCATGACTGGCCATCAGGGCGTTTTCGTCCTCAAACGCATCTACGATGAACCCGCTGACGACGACGGCTTCCGGGTTTTGGTGGACCGTCTCTGGCCGCGCGGGGTGTCCAAAGACAAGGCACACTTGGATCTTTGGCTCAAGGAAGTTGCGCCATCGCCGCCGTTGCGGACCACGTTCGCCCACATGCAGGAACGCTTCGCCGGTTTCAGGCAGCAGTACGAGGCTGAGCTGGACGGCAATCCGGCAGTTCAGACGCTGCTGGAACTGGCGGCGTCGAATCCGCGGGTCACCCTGCTTTATGCCGCACGGGATCCGCAGGTCAACCATGCCGTGGTGTTACGCGACTTCCTGCTCGGCCGAGCAGATGCTTGAGGCCTGCGGATAGTGTGGTGCCATGACTTTGGCAGCACAGACGGCTCATCCAGTTCAGAACAAGACGGCAGTAGTAACCGGCGCGAGCACGGGCATCGGCGAGGCCACGGTGCGGGCGTTGGCCTCCACAGGCTGGAAGGTCTTTGCGGTTGCCCGCAGGGCCGACCGCTTGGGCGCGCTGGGTGCCGAAACCGGCGCCATTCCGTTCGCGGCCGATATCACCAGCGACGACGACGTCTCAGCCCTTTTGCAAGCCGTTTCCAAAGCCGGGGGAGCCGATACCCTCATCAACATTGCCGGCGGTGCCCGGGGCGCGGACACGATCGCGAACGCCGATACTGAGGATTGGGAGTGGATGTACCAGGTCAACGTCCTGGGCACCATGAAGATCACCCGGGCATTCCTTCCGATGCTGAGGGAGGACGGGGAAGGAACTGTCCTCAACCTGACATCCACCGCCGGATTGGCTGCTTACGAAGGCGGCGCCGGATACAACGCAGCAAAGTTTGCCCAGCATGCGATGACCAACGCCCTGAGGCTGGAAGAAGTGGGTCACAACATCCGGGTCATCGAGGTAGCGCCGGGACTGGTCCACACTGAGGAATTTGCCCTTAACCGGCTGGGCGACAAGGACGCAGCCGCCAAGGTCTACGCCGGAGTCGAAAAGCCCCTCACGGCAGAAGACGTGGCCGACGTCGTCAAGTACGCCGTCTCGCTGCCCCACCACATCAATCTGGACCAAATCGTTATCCGCCCTGTGGCACAGGCGGCCAACCACAAGCTCATCCGCAAGGAAAGCTGAAGCGCGACGCCCCCGCCTGCTAGCCGGCGGGGAAAACCAGCGTTGCCACAATGGCAGCATGGTCAGAACCGGAAACCGGGTGGACCGCGTAGCCGCTGCTGCTGATCCGCGGCGAAGTAACCATATGGTCGATCACGATTCCCGGAAGAGGTGGTCCCTCCATCGGCCAGGTGGGAGAGAACCGTCCGCCGGAGGCCGTTCCGACGTCGACGAGCTTTTTGCCGTCCTGTCCACCGCCCATGGCAGGGTCAAGCAAGGCGCGGAACTCGGAGTGATCGTAGGTGGAGTTGTAGTCGCCCATCAGCAGGTGATGCCCCGGCCGGGAGGCCTGACGGGCAACCTGGACGAGGTCGCTGCGCCACTGCTGGATCCGCTCATCAACCGGGGGCAGAGCATGAACGTTCGTGAGGTTCAACGTGGCCTTGGAACCCCTGCCCGGATCCGTGATGAGGACCCGCGTGACGTCCATCCGGAATGGCGTATCTGGCAGGAGCCCCTCCGGCTGCAGGGGGAACACGGAATACACAGCGCCACCGGAAGCGTCGTCGTTGGGTTCACTGACAAGGTTCGGCAGTATTGACTCCAAGCCTTCGGAGCGTAGGCGGTCTTCCAGCCCCTGCGTATGCTCCTGGAGGGTCAGGAGTTGCACACCGTTGTCCCGGACGAGCTTCACGATGGCACTTGCGTCAGCCTCACCGTATTCAGTGTTGAGGCTCATCACCTTCACGGAAACGGTCGCGGTCCCGGCAGGAACTGCTTCTGCCCTTCCGGTGTCCAACGGAAACAGCCAGAACAATTGGAGAGCCAGCAGGGCCGCCGTCGTGATGAGGACCCACAGTTGGCGCCCCACCAACGCAAGCACCATCGCCAGTACCGAGGGCAGCACCATCCACGGGGTGAACGACAACAGTTGAACCACCACCAGCGGCCACTCTGCGGGGACCGCCCTGAACAAAGACATTCCTGCCACAGCCAACACCAAGAGCAGAGCCAGGACCGACCATGCGGGGGATGCCCGGCGACCCAGCCAGCGTTTTACCGGGCCTGCGGCGGGAAGGACAGAGGCGGGGTTGGTCATGGGGTTGAGTCTATGCAGCCGAGGGCATCCAGCTGGTCCACCCGAAGGATGATCCTGCGAGTGGAGCACTGGGCTCTCCTGCCGCTAGACTTGGGAGACCAGCGTTGACCCGGCCATCACCGGTGAGCTTCCGGAAGAACATCCCTGAACGCGCTAGCGGCGATCAGGGCCCAGTAGAACCGGACGGGTAAGCCCGTCACAGCAGTAATGAGAGGCCGGAACCGGCCGTTGCCCCCACCACGGGCGCCATGGTCCCGGTAAGTGAGGTGGTACCGCGGCAACAGCAAACACTGGAGCCGTCCTCGCATCCTGACAGTCAACCAGCTATCACAGGATATGAGATGACCCACTACCCCAAGGCCTCAGCGTCTCCTTCAGGCACGCAGGGCGTGTCCGCTTCCGTGAAGTTCCCGGAAATCGAAGAGCGCATCCTCAAGTACTGGGATGAAGACGGCACGTTCCAGGCAAGCATCGACCAGCGTGATGCAGGCAAAGACGGCAGCAACGAATTCGTCTTCTACGATGGCCCTCCCTTCGCGAACGGCCTCCCGCACTACGGCCACCTCCTCACGGGTTACGCCAAAGACCTCGTAGGGCGCTACCAAACGCAGCGCGGAAAGCGCGTGGAACGCCGCTTCGGCTGGGACACCCACGGCCTGCCTGCTGAATTGGAAGCCATGAAGCAGCTGGGCATGACAGACAAGACCCAGATCGAAGCCATGGGCATCGATAAATTCAACGACGCCTGCCGCGCCTCCGTGATGAAGTACGCCAACGAATGGAAGGCCTACGTCACCCGCCAGGCCCGCTGGGTGGACTTCGACAACGATTACAAGACACTCAACGTCGAGTACATGGAATCAGTGCTGTGGGCGTTCAAGCAGTTGCATGAGAAGGGCCTCACCTACAACGGGTACCGCGTGCTCCCTTACTGCTGGAAGGACGAGACCCCGCTCTCCAACCACGAACTCCGCATGGACGACGACGTCTACAAGAACCGCCAGGACCAGACCGTCACGGTGACTTTCCCCATCAAGGCGGGCACGTCCGAACTCTCACAGGCGCTCGCAGGCGTCCAGGCCCTTGCCTGGACCACGACGCCCTGGACGCTGCCCACCAACCTGGCGCTCGCCGTCGGGCCTGGCATCGATTACGCCGTCCTGCCCGCCGGTCCGAATGGCGTCAAGGCTGCGTCCGTGGAGGCGCCGGTCACGGGCAGCTTCCTTCTGGCCGCTGAGCTTGTGGGAACCTACGCCAAGGATTTGGGGTACGGAGATGGTGCCGACGGCGTAGCGGCCGCGACTGCCGCCGTCGTGTCAACGCATACAGGCGCCGAGCTGGCGGGCCTTGAGTACGAGCCGCTGTGGAACGACTTCGCCGATGCTGAGAAGTACGGCACCCAAAACGCCTGGCGCTTCCTGGTGGCGGACTACGTCACCACCACGGACGGTACGGGCATCGTGCACCAGGCCCCGGCCTATGGTGAGGATGACCAGAAGGTCTGTGAGGACGCCGGCATCCCCGTTGTCCTTTCCGTGGACGAAGGCGCGAAGTTCCTGCCGTTGTTTGCGCACGGAGAACTGGCCTCCATTGTGGGACTGCAGGTCTTTGATGCGAACAAGCCCATCACCCAGGTCCTCCGCGCGGACGGCCGACTGGTCCGCCAGGCCAGCTACGAGCACAGTTACCCGCACTGCTGGCGTTGCCGGAACCCGCTGATCTACCGGGCCGTATCGTCCTGGTACGTCGAGGTCACCAAGTTCAAGGACCGCATGTCCGAGCTCAATCAGGAGATCAACTGGATCCCGGGCAACGTCAAGGATGGCCAGTTCGGCAAATGGCTGGACAACGCCCGCGACTGGTCCATCAGCCGTAACCGCTACTGGGGTTCGCCGATTCCCGTATGGCAGTCCGATGATCCTGAGTACCCGCGTACGGACGTTTACGGCTCGCTGGCTGACATTGAAGCGGAGTTCGGCCGCCTGCCGGTCAACAACGAAGGACAAGTGGACCTGCACAGGCCCTTCATCGATGAGCTGACGCGCCCCAACCCGGACGACCCCCGTACGCCGGCAGAGGGGCAGTCCACCATGCGCCGCGTCGAAGATGTCCTGGACGTCTGGTTCGACTCCGGGTCCATGCCCTACGGCCAGGTGCACTACCCGTTCCAGAACGAGGAATGGTTCGACACCCACAACCCTGCGGACTTCATCGTGGAGTACATCGGCCAGACCCGCGGCTGGTTCTATATGCTTCACATCCTGTCCACGGCGCTGTTTGACCGTCCCGCTTTCCGCAACGTCATCAGCCATGGCATCGTGTTGGGCTCCGACGGCCAAAAAATGTCCAAGAGTCTGCGGAACTATCCGGACGTCTCCGAGGTCCTGGACCGTGACGGCTCCGACGCCATGCGGTGGTTCCTGATGTCCAGCCCGATCCTTCGCGGCGGCAACCTGGTGGTCACCGAGCAGGGTATCCGCGACGGCGTCCGCCAGGTCATCCTGCCGCTGTGGAATGTTTACAGCTTCTTCACCCTGTACACGAACGCTGCCAACGGCGGCGCTGGGTACGAAGCGAAGCTGCGCTACGACGGCTACTCCGACACGTTGGACCAGTATTTGATGGCCAACACCGGGGACCTCGTCCGCAGCCTGACCGAAAGCCTGGATTCTTACGACATCTCCGGGGCCTGCGATGAACTCCGCAGCTACCTGGACATGCTGACCAACTGGTACGTTCGTCGCAGCCGCCAGCGCTTCTTCGACGAGAACGAAGACGCATTCGATGCCTTGTACACGGCGTTGGAAGCTGTTTGCCGGGTCTCGGCGTCCCTGTTGCCGCTGGTGACCGAGGAGATCTGGCGCGGCCTGACAGGTGGCCGCTCTGTGCACCTGGCTGACTGGCCTGACGCTTCGCTGTTCCCGTCCAACCCGCAACTGGTTGAAGCAATGGACCGCGTGCAGCAGATCTGCTCCACCGGTTCAAGCCTGCGCAAGGCCGCTAACCTGCGGGTCCGCCTGCCGCTCCAGGAACTGACGGTTGTGGCACCTGGTGCAGATGCGCTGGAAGGCTTCGCCGCCGTCGTCGCTGATGAACTGAACCTTCGCTCGGTACGCTTGCTGGACGCTGCTTCGGCTTCGCCGGAGGAATTCGGCATCGAGCAGAAACTGGTGGTCAACGCCCGGGCTGCTGGTCCGCGCCTTGGCAAGAACGTGCAGCAAGCCATCAAGGGGTCCAAGTCCGGTGACTGGTCCGTGAACGATTCCGGCGTCGTGGTGGCTGGGGGACTCGAGCTTGAGCCGCATGAATACAGCCTGGAGACTGTGGTAGGAGAAACGTCCGACGGCGGTGCTGCCGCCCAGAAGGCCGTCTCGGTGCTTCCCGGTGGTGGATTCGTCGTCCTGAACACCGAGGTCACTCCGGAGCTTGCTGCGGAAGGATTGGCCCGGGACATGGTTCGTGCCATCCAGCAAGCACGCAAGGATGCTGGACTGAATGTCAGCGACCGCATCCGCACGTCTGTCCAGGCGCAGCAGGACGTCATTGATGCGCTGGAAGCCAACGCTGAGCTCGTCAAGACTGAGACGCTGTCCCTGGAATTGGAAGTCCTTCTCTCCAGCGCCGAGGAACCGCGCGTCACCGTAGCAAAGGCAGGGGCCTGAATCATGACCGACGAATTCTCAGTGGAAAGCGTGTACGCCGAACTTCTTGGCCGTGCACCTGAAAACAAGATGGAACCCCGGTTGGCGCCGCTTTTCAGGGCCATGGACGTGCTCGGGGAGCCCAACAAGGCTTTCCCGATCATCCACGTCACGGGAACCAACGGCAAGACCTCCACGGCCCGGATGATTGAGGCCGGGCTACGTGCACACGGGTTGAGCACAGGCCGTTACACCAGCCCGCATCTTTCAAAAGTCACCGAGCGCATCAGCATTGATGGTGAGCCCGTATCAGATGCGACGTTTGTTCGGATCTGGGATGAGATCCGGCCCTACCTGGAAATCGTGGACAACGAGCTCATAGCTGAGAACCAGCCCAGGCTTACGTACTTTGAGTGCGTGACAATCCTTGGCTTCGCGATTTTCGCTGACCAGCCGGTAGATGTGGCGGTCGTGGAAGTTGGCCTGGGCGGCATTACGGATGCCACCAACGTGGGCGATGGCCAAGTCTCTGTTATCACGCCCATTTCCCTGGACCACACGGATCTCCTGGGCGACACCACCGAGGACATCGCCTATGAGAAGGCCGGGATCATCAAACCCGGTGGCTTCCTGGTGAGCGCTGCCCAACCGGTGGACGCTGCCCAGGTCCTGTTGGAAAAAGCCCGCGAGGTGGACGTACCGTTCCGCTTCGAGGGCGTTGAATTTGGCGTGGAGTCTCGCAGCGTAGCGGTGGGCGGACAAGTCCTGACGGTCCAAGGCCTCGCAGGTCGCTACGAGGACCTCCTCCTGCCCCTGCATGGTGCCCACCAGGCAGAGAATGCCGCCGTTGCTGTAGCCGCACTGGAAGCGTTCTTCGGTGGCGGAGAGAAAGAGCTCGATATAGATGTCCTGAAGGAAGCCTTCGGCAATGTGACGTCCCCTGGCCGCCTGGAAGTGGTGCGGACAGCCCCCACCATCGTGGTGGATGCCGCCCACAACCCCGAAGGGATCCGGGTCTCTGCGGAGGCCATCCATGAGGCCTTCAGCTTCAGCAAGCTCGTGGTGGTCGTAGGAGTACTCCGGGAGAAGGACGCCGAGGAGATCCTGAAGACCCTGAAGGAACAGCTCGGCGACCTGGCAGAGGAGTTCTGCTTCACCCAGTCCAACTCGCTGCGTGCCGTCCCTGCAGCGGAACTGGCCGAACTCGCCGTCGATCTTGGCTTTGGCGAGGACAACGTCCACATCGCCGAGAAACTTGATGATGCCCTGGAGTGGGCCGTAGAACGAGCCGAGTCCAATGATGACCTTTCCGGCGGCGTCCTGGTCACCGGCTCCATCACCCTGGTGGCTGAGGCACGCATCCTGCTTGGCAAGGAAGGTGCCTGACCGTGGCAAAGCTGACCAAGGCCCAGCGTGAATGGCGCCCCGGCATGCCCAAAAAGCGCCGGTCCACCAAGGTGATGTTCGCATCCACCGTGCTGTTGCTTGAAGCCTTCGTAGCCTTCTTCGGAACGTTGGTGGTATTTGGCTTAAAGCGTGGCGAAGTGGCTCCTGGAATCATCCTGGGCGTGGGCATCACGCTCAGCGTAGTCCTGGTCCTTGCATGTGCCGTGTTGTCCAAGCCCTGGGGAATCGGCCTCGGCTGGGGGCTGCAGCTCCTCCTGATCCTGACCGGGATCGCCGAGCCCATGATGTTCATCGTCGGCGTCCTCTTCGCCATCTGCTGGTGGTACGGAATCCGAACGGGGATGAGGATCGACCGTGAAGTGGCACAGCGGGACCGGGAACAGGCTGAATGGGATGCAACGCATCGTGACGAGGCAGGTCCGGAAACCCCGTAAACTGGCTGGGAAACCCACCCGCCCATCACATTGGAGCAACTGTGAGCATTGAACGGACCCTTGTCCTGATCAAGCCCGACGGCGTCGCCCGCAACCTTAGCGGAAGCATCCTCGCCCGGATCGAAGCCAAGGGCTACGCCTTGGCTGAGCTGAAGAAGGTCAACGCGACCCGCGAGCTGCTGGAGCAGCACTACGAAGAACACGTGGGCAAGCCGTTCTACGAGCCACTGGTGGAATTCATGCTCAGCGGCCCGGTCATTGCGGCTGTCTTTGAGGGCCACCGCGTGATCGAGGGTTTCCGCTCCTTGGCGGGCACCACTGACCCCACTACTGCGGCACCGGGCACTATCCGCGGCGACTTCGGCCGTGATTGGGGCCTGGCAGTCCAGCAGAACCTCGTCCACGGCTCGGACTCTGTTGACTCCGCCGAGCGTGAGATCAAGATCTGGTTCGCGAACTAACTACGCCTCGCCGAGTTAACAGTTAGGGCCAATGTTCGCCATGAACATTGGCCCTAACTTTTTCCTTAAGGATCTGGCTCAGTAGCCCGAGGTACCCGCGAAGACGTGGATGAAGGCGAAGAAGATCGTGGCGATGACAGCTACGTACAGCAGTGCCACAACGATCCATCCGGAGTCGCCCAGGACCTTGGCCAGTGCAGGCGGGGCTTTGATGACTCCATGGGAGATGTTGCGGATGGTCACCCAGACGAACATGGGGATCATGACTGCCCACACCACCATGCAGAACGGGCACAGCACGTTGATGACATACAGGGCCTGAGACCACAGCCACACAACAAAAGCGAAACCGAGGGTTACGCCTGCCTGCAAGCCCAGCCAGTACCCGCGTGAATACCTTGCCCCGGCCAGGAGTCCCATGGCAGTGGTGATGATCACCGCAAAGGCCACGATCCCGATGAACATGTTGGGGAACCCGAAAACGGAGCTTTGCGGTGTCTGCATCACGGCTCCGCAGGAAACCCACGGATTCACATCGCAGAGCGTGATGTGGTTGGGGTCCTTGAGTACCTCCAGCTTCTCAAGGACCAATGCCCCCGAAGCCAGCCAGCCGATGACGCCGGTGATCAGCAGGAGCCAGGCAAATGGCTTGTCCTGCACGGCCTTGGCCAGGGAATCAGGCAGGGAATTAGGCACATAGTCGGGCCGGGCCGCGCGCTGCAATCCTGGCTCCGTGGTCTTCCCACCCGCAGGGGTGGAGGCTTGATTGGCCAGGTTTCCCCTGGCGGTGCTTGGCATCGCGGACGCAATCCTTTTCGACAATGACCCGGCCAGTCCGGGAACGGCTCTTGTGAGGATTGTAACGCCGGAGGCTGGACGTGGTCCCCAGCTTGTGCAGGCACTTTCCCCACCGTGCGACACAGTCTCCTACGCTTCGAATGTGCAGGGGTGTGAGAGAATGAACATGGCCGGAAGCCGATCCACATTCGGAATCCGGTCCGGTGACTTGTTCCCAAGACCGCCAGCATGAGCAGGGCCTGCCTGGATCACGTGATCCTCGGCTTGCCCGCCATGACAATGGACGGCACCTGGTTGTGGCAGCAGAACAACGGGTTTCAGAGCAAAGCCACCGGCCTTCCAGGGCTGCCGCACCCCAATGATGGTGCGAACCGGAAGGAATACTACCGACTTCTGTCAACGCCTGAGGGTTTTGACAAATAATTGCCCCACTGGGCGCCGGATGTGGCGGCGTCGCTGGGGCAGGAGTGTTGCCACATATGGATAATGACCAGGTTGTAGCCGTTAATGACGAGGCAGCTACCGCGGAAACTGCGGAAGCGCCCAAGAAGACCACCCGGACACGGCGCAAGGCTGCGCCCAAGGCGGTCGAAACAGCCGCTACTGAAGAAGCAGCCGGCGAACCCACCGGTACTGAACCGACCGAAGCAGCTGTCAAGGCGCCGGCGCGCCGTAGCCGCGCGCGCAAGACAACAGTGCCTGCCGAGCCCCTCCCCGGTTTTGACGACCAAGCCGGAGTAGCGTCCCAGCCGGAAACCGATGCCGAACCTGCCCCTGAAAAGCCGGTCCGCCGTCGTCGGACTGCCAAGCCCAAGGACGTTGACGCAACGGCCGCTGAGACGCCTGCAGCCGCTGTGGAAACCACTGAAGAAATCACGACGCCGGACGCCGCGTCCCAGCCTGCGCCGGCCACCCCGGACGCCGTTCCCGCCGAGGAAGAAGCTGAAGCACCCGAGGAGTCCGCCCCCGGTTCAACGTCGTTGTTCCTGGAGCCGGTGTCCATTACGTCCATGATCTTCCAGGCCCCTGACCTCAGCACCGTGGCACGTCCGGCGGTCGAGGAAAAGGCCGAAGAGGCTGAAGAAGAAACTCCGGAAACCGGCTCAACTGACGAGTTGGAGGATTCCAGCAGCCGTCGTCGTCGCCGGAGCCGCGGCCGCCGTGGCCGCCGCGGAACAGAACGGGATGAGACCGAGTCCGAAGACGGCGCCGAGACTGAGGATGAAGAAGATGCTCCGGTAGCGGAAGCGCTCGAAGAGGGCGTCACGTCGCGTCGTCGTCGACGTCGTCGCCGCGGTGACCAGGATCTCGAACTGACGGGCGGCTCTGACGATGACCCCCCCAACACAGTGACCCGTGTCCGCGCGCCCCGCCCGATCACTGAGACGGCCCCGTCGAACCGGGTTACCAGCGTTAAGGGTTCCACCAGGCTTGAGGCCAAGAAGCAGCGCCGCCGCGAATCCCGGGAGACCGGACGCCGCCGCCAGGTGATTACAGAGGCTGAGTTCCTTGCCCGCCGCGAGTCCGTGGACCGCCAGATGATCGTCCGCCAGCGCGACGACAGAATCCAGATCGCGGTCCTTGAAGACGGCGTACTGGCTGAGCACTTTGTGTCCAAGACCCAGCAGGACTCCCTCATTGGCAACGTGTATCTGGGCAAGGTCCAGAATGTTCTGCCATCCATGGAGGCTGCTTTTGTTGACATCGGACGGGGCCGCAATGCGGTGTTGTATGCCGGTGAAGTGAACTGGGACGCAGTGAACCTTGAGGGCCAGCCGCGCCGGATCGAGAATGCGCTGAAGTCCGGTGATTCCGTCCTGGTGCAGGTTACCAAGGACCCCGTTGGCCATAAGGGCGCCCGCCTCACCAGCCAGATTTCCCTGCCGGGCCGCTACCTTGTGTACGTGCCGGGCGGTTCCATGACCGGTATCTCGCGCAAACTGCCCGACGTCGAACGCAACCGCCTCAAGCGCATCCTTAAGGACCGCTTACCGGAGAACGCCGGCGTTATTGTGCGCACAGCCGCTGAAGGTGCATCCGAGGAAGAACTGACGCACGACATCAACCGTCTGCGCGCGCAGTGGGAAGGCATTGAAGGGCAGGCGTCCTCCACCAAGGTGCTGGCTCCGGAGCTGCTCTACGGAGAACCTGACCTCACTATCAAGGTTGTCCGGGATGTCTTCAACGAAGACTTCTCCAAGTTGATCGTTTCCGGCGACGACGCCTGGGACACCATCGAGGCTTACGTCACCTACGTTGCTCCCGATTTGGTGGGCCGCCTTGAGAAGTGGACCAAGGACCAGGACATTTTCGCTGCCTGGCGGATCGACGAACAGATCCACAAGGCGCTGGAACGCAAGGTTTTCCTTCCGTCTGGTGGTTCCCTGGTCATCGACCGCACAGAAGCCATGACCGTGGTGGATGTCAACACGGGTAAGTTCACCGGCAGCGGTGGAAACCTGGAAGAAACCGTCACCAAGAACAACCTTGAAGCGGCCGAGGAAGTGGTTCGCCAGCTTCGCCTGCGCGATATCGGTGGCATCATCGTCATCGACTTCATTGACATGGTCCTCGAATCGAACCGCGACCTGGTGCTCCGCCGAATGGTGGAATGCCTTGGCCGTGACCGCACCAAGCACCAAGTGGCCGAAGTGACGTCGCTGGGCCTGGTGCAGATGACGCGCAAGCGCATGGGAACAGGCCTTCTTGAGGTGTTTGGTGAACAGTGCGAGCACTGTGCCGGGCGTGGTGTCGTCACCCACGATGAGCCCGTGGAACACCGACGCGCCAACGTCGTTGCCGCCGAGCACCACCGTCCGCACGCCGAACCCACCCAACAGCCTGCTGCGCGCACTGATCGCAAGCGTCGCCGCGGCAAGGGTGGGGGACCGGCAATGACCGAAGTTGCCCCTACGGTCCACAGCACGCCTGCCGCCCCCGTGGCTCCGGCAGCCACGGAGTCCGTGGACCCGGCCCGCCAGGCGAAGGCTGAGGCGACCAGGGCAGCTCTTGCCACCATAGCCGCTGCAGCGCATGCCGCCCACTTGCACGATGACGAGGTTCACCGTGCGGAGGAGCTGGCCCGCGCAGCAGGCCAGCAGGGTCATACCGATGAATCCGCCCCTGAAGCTGCAACCGGCGATGCCGGGGTACCGGCTGCACCTGATGCCGCCAGTCATGAGGCTGCGGTCCGGGAAGCACGCTCCACTCCTGTTCTGCGTTTTGGTGGCGAAGAAGTGGCTCTTCCGTTTGTGGAACACCATGAGGAACCACCTGCCGGTAAGCCGGCCATGAGCCTGGACCTGTTGGCCGAGGCATTTTCGCACCTCGGCGCCGCACCGGCTGCTGAGGAAGAGCCGAGGACTTCGGTGTCCGAACCCGCGACTGCTTCCGCCGTTTCCCCGGGCAGCGCTTATGCTGTCACTACCGATGAGCACGATCATTCATCGCGTTCCCGTGGCCGTCGCGGCCGAAGGAACCGCAGTGCCAGCAGGGCGCAGGGTTCCGCAAACGAAACCAGTGTGGAACACCACGATGTAACTGCTGCCGCCGCAGGTGGATCGGCCCATGAAGCCAAGGCGCCGGCAGCGGAAGAGCCTGCCAAAAAGAAGGTAGCTGACGAGCCCATCATCCTTGGGGTGGGAGTTCCTGCTTCCGAGTTGTAGGCACTGACAGGGTCCCGCAGCATCCGTTTACGGCGGATGCTGCGGGACTCTTTTGTTGTTGACAGTCACATCCATTCCCCGAGGCCGTCCGGTTCCCGGGCCGGGGGGCTTCCGGGCTACGCTAGGAAACTGACACGGGGTGCCGGGCGATGGGCCTGGCTGAGATCCAGACCCGTTGAACCTGTCCGGTTAGCACCGGCGAAGGGATGTCCACCATGGCTTCATCGTCGAATTCCGCTGTCTACCCTGTCTACCCCGCTGGTATCGGAGCAGTCCCGGCCCGGCCACATCCGCGGGTGCTCAGCATTGCCGGCTCGGATCCTTCTGGCGGCGCCGGAATCCAGGCAGACCTGAAGAGCATCGCAGCGCACGGCGGCTATGGCATGGCTGCCATCACAGCTTTGACGGCCCAGAACACCCTGGGCGTCAGCGCAGTCCATGTTCCGCCTGTGGAGTTCCTGCGTCAGCAACTGGACGCGATCAGCAGCGATATTGACATTGATGCAGTCAAGATCGGGATGTTGGGTGACGCGGCCGTCATCGACGAAGTCCGTAACTGGCTCGAAGAGGTGCGTCCCGCCGTCGTGGTCCTTGACCCGGTGATGGTGGCCACCAGTGGCGACCGTCTTCTGCGTGAGAGCGCAGAAGCATCTTTGCGCAGCCTCTTGCCGTTGGCGGATCTCATCACGCCAAACCTTCCCGAACTGGCGATGTTGTTGGGTGAGCCCGAAGCCCGGGATTGGGCCACGGCGCTTGACCAAGGCAAGCGACTGGCTGCTGAGTGTGGAACGACGGTTTTGGTGAAGGGCGGCCATTTGGCAGGAAACGACTGTCCGGATGCGCTGGTCAATACGAGTGGCTTGCTTCGGCAGGACGTCATCGAGGTGCCTGGGCCCCGAGTGGATACCAGGAACAGCCACGGAACGGGGTGCTCACTCTCCTCGGCATTGGCCACGGTCCAAGCCCGCAGGGACGATTGGGAGGCATCACTCCGAGAGGTCAAGCCGTGGCTGCTGCAGGCCCTGACGGCGGCCGACCGGCTCGAGGTAGGCAAGGGCAGCGGGCCGGTCCACCACTTCCACCACATGGAGCCGGCGCTGAATCCTGCAGGGAAGTCCGGCGACTTTGCCGCGCGGCTGTGGGCCGAAGCTGCACCGGAATTGGACGCAATCTACGGCCTCGGCTTCATTCAGGGCCTGCAGTCCGGGCGTCTTCCGGAGCCCCACTTCAACTATTACCTCGCCCAGGATGCCATCTACCTGAACGGCTACTCCCGGGTTTTGGCGCGCGCAGGTGCACTTGCCCCCACTGAAGAAGAGCAGCTCTTCTGGGCAAAGTCATCGCAACTCTGCCTTGAAGTGGAGTCCGAGCTCCACCGGGACTGGCTGAGCACGCGTCCGGCTTCGACAGAGACCGGACCCGTGACAAGGTCGTACGTGGACCATCTACTGGCGACGTCGGCTTCGGGCAGTTACGCCGTTTTGCTGGCGGCAATCCTGCCCTGCTACTGGCTGTACGCGGAGGTAGGGCAGCAACTTCACGCGGCGTATATCCAAGCAGGCGCTCCCAGCGACCACCCTTACGCCGCATGGTTGAAGACGTACGCGGATGAAGAGTTTGCTGCCGCAACCCGGAAGGCGATCGACTTTACCGATGCTGCGGCAGTTGGCGCCACTGTGCAGGAACGCAAGGCCATGGTTGACGCCTTCGCCCAGTCCTGCCGCTACGAAACTGCCTTCTTTGATGCCCCCAGGCTCTTCGCCTGAGCAGGGCTTCCGAGCTTGCCGCGTGGAACAAATTCACAAAGCTCCAGCGCGTCGCGGGCCAAACCGCAGTATCCCCGCGCAAATCCTGTAGGCTGTATGGGCACGGTGCCGGGAGAGTCCGTTACAACTGGTGACGCAAGTCACCCGATAGCCTCCGGACCCGGCCTCATTTGCAGCTGAAGGTCAAACTAGCGTAATCTTGATCTTCGGTGCTTACGCCAACACTTGGGTTATGCCCCTTGGAATTGTTCATGGGATGACTCGCGGGCTTCGATCTGAAGTCCACGGCGTTGAGGCACAGCGCGAACCAAGCCTGATTCCGGTTCAAGGTTCCGCACGCAAATTTAGTAAGAAACGTCGAGAGAAGTGAGTACCCAAGTGGTGTACGCGATTGTCCGCGCAGGCGGCCGCCAAGAAAAAGTTTCCGTTGGAGACTACGTAACGCTTAACCGCGTCCCCGGTGGAGCCGGCAGCACGCTTGAGCTGCCCGCCTTGCTCCTGGTTGAAGGCGACAAGGTCACGTCCGCTGCCGCGGACCTGGCCAAGGTCACGGTCACGGCTGAGATCCTTGAGGACCTTCGCGGTCCCAAGATCGTCATCCAGAAGTTCAAGAACAAGACCGGCTACAAGAAGCGCCAGGGTCACCGTCAGGAACTGACCAAGATCAAGATCACGAGCATCAAGTAACTTTCGTTACTCTGTTCAGATTTTCAGTTTCCCCAGAAATTTAGAGGCAGGCATTTCACATGGCACACAAAAAAGGCGCGAGCTCCACTCGCAACGGTCGTGACTCCAACGCACAGCGCCTCGGCGTCAAGCGTTTCGGTGGCCAGGTAGTTTCCGCAGGCGAAATCATCGTTCGCCAGCGTGGAACCCACTTCCACCCCGGTGCAGGCGTCGGCCGCGGTGGCGACGACACCCTGTTCGCACTCGAGGCCGGTGCGGTTGAGTTTGGTACTCGCCGCGGCCGTCGCGTAGTGAACATCGTTGCTGCTGCAGCTGCAGAGTAACAACAAGTTCTGAACCGGTGGAGCGGGCCAAACGGCCCGCTCCACCGTTCTTTTAACCGCATTACAATCGATTAGGGCGCTTATGGCGCTCTGGTTTTTGCAACAGCGCTGGCAACAGCAAGAGGAGATTCACGTGGCGAGCTTTGTAGACCGGGTAGTCCTGCACGTATCCGGCGGAACCGGCGGCCACGGCTGTGTCTCTGTCAAGCGGGAAAAGTTCAAGCCACTCGGCGGACCTGACGGTGGCAATGGTGGCAATGGTGGAGACGTCATCCTTCGGGTGTCCGCGCAGACCACCACCCTGCTGGATTATCACCACGCCCCCCACCGCCACGCCACCAACGGTGGCCCTGGCATGGGCGATTGGCGCGGCGGCAAGAACGGCGAAACCTTGATCCTTCCCGTGCCGGACGGCACCGTGGTGAAGACCAAGGACGGCGAAGTGCTGGCTGACCTCGTTGGCGAGGGCACGGAGTATGTTGCGGCTGCAGGTGGCCAGGGAGGCCTCGGAAACGCTTCACTTTCCTCCCAGAAGCGCCGTGCACCCGGCTTTGCGCTGCTTGGCATCGAAGGCGAATCCAGCGACATCGTCCTGGAGCTGAAGTCCATCGCCGATATCGCCTTGGTCGGATTCCCGTCCGCAGGAAAGTCCAGCCTCATTGCAGCGATGTCAGCTGCCCGGCCCAAGATCGCCGATTACCCCTTCACCACCCTCATTCCCAACCTTGGCGTCGTCCAGGCTGGCGAGATCCGTTTCACCATCGCCGATGTGCCCGGACTGATCGAAGGCGCCAGCGAGGGCAAGGGCCTTGGCCACAACTTCCTGCGCCACGTCGAGCGCTGCGCGGCCCTGGTTCACGTCCTGGACTGCGGAACCCTGGAATCGGACCGTGATCCCCTCTCCGATCTCGCCATCATCGAGGCGGAACTCGAGAAGTACGCCGTTGACATGAGCTACGCCGGCGTCGACGGCGAGGTTGTGCCCTTGAACGAACGTCCCAAGCTTGTTGTCCTGAACAAGGTGGACCTTCCTGACGGCAAGGACATGGCTGAGTTCGTTCGTCCGGAACTCGAAGCACGCGGCTACCGGGTCTTCGAAGTCTCGGCAACCAGCCATGAAGGCCTGCGCCAGCTTGGCTTCGCCATGGCAGAGATCGTCAAGGCTGCACGGGACGCCGTTGAGACTGCGCCTCCCAAGGTTGCCCCGCCTGTCCTTCGTCCCCGCGCCGTCAACGAGAGCGGATTCCGGATCCGCCGCGAGGAGAAGAACCTCGAGCCATTGTTCCGCGTCCTCGGCGAGAAGCCTGTCCGCTGGGTCAAGCAGACCGACTTCACCAATGAGGAAGCCATCGGCTACCTGGCTGATCGCCTGGCCAAGCTCGGCGTCGAGACTGAGCTCTTCAAGGTTGGCGCCAAGCCTGGCGATACCGTGGTCATCGGTGAGGACGATGGCGTGGTCTTCGACTGGGAGCCCACCATGATGGCCGGTGCCGAACTGCTGGCTACTCCCCGCGGTACCGACATCCGCGTTGCCGACATCGGCGACCGTCCCACGCGTTCACAGAAGCGCGATGAACAGCTTGAGCGCCGCGAAGCCAAGGCTGCTGCCCGCGCCGAACTGGAAGCCGAGCGCAAGGCAGGCATCTGGACTGAGTCCGTCAGCCGCCGTCGTGCCCAGCCTGTGACGGAAGGCAACCTGGATACCGGTGATGACGACTAGGACCGTCGAAATTCCGAACGAAGAGGTTCTTGAGCGCCAGGCCCTGGCCACTGCCAAGAGGATTGTGGTCAAAGTTGGCTCGTCCTCGCTGACCAGTATCCAGGGTGGCATCTCCGAGAAATCGCTGACCTCGCTGGTTAATGCGCTGGCGGACAAGCGAAACGCAGGCACTGAAATCATCCTCGTTTCTTCGGGTGCTATTGCAGCTGGCCTTGCTCCGCTGGGGCTGGCCAAGCGCCCGAAAGATCTTGCGACGCAGCAAGCTGCGGCCAGCGTGGGGCAGGGCCTGCTGATGGCGCGCTATACGCAAGCTTTCAGCGCGCATGGCGTCACGGTCAGCCAGGTCCTGCTGACGGCTGACGACCTCATGCGCAGGACGCAGCACACCAACGCGTTCCGGGCCCTGGATCGCTTGCTGAATCTTGGTGTCGTTCCCGTCGTCAATGAGAACGACACCGTCGCAACCCACGAGATCCGCTTTGGCGACAACGACCGCCTCGCGGCTTTGGTGGCCCACCTGGTCCGTGCCGACGCGCTCGTGTTGCTCTCCGACGTCGATGCCCTCTACGACGGGCCGCCCTCCCATGGCGCCAAGCGGATCGCCTTGGTTCGCGGTCCGCAGGACCTCGAAGACGTGACCATTGGCAAGGCGGGCAAAGCAGGTGTTGGCACCGGGGGCATGATGACCAAGGTGGAGGCAGCGTCCATTGCCGCGGGCTCGGGCATCCACGCCTTGGTGACGTCCACGGCGAACGCCGCAGCAGCCCTTGCGGGGGAGGACGTGGGAACGTGGTTCGCCGTGAATGGCAATCGCAAGCCCGTGCGCCTGTTGTGGTTGGCGCACCTGGCAACGGTTCACGGGCGCTTGATGCTCGACGACGGCGCGGTGAAAGCCGTGCGCGACCGGCACAGGTCACTCCTTCCTGCGGGCATTTCGGACATCAGCGGTGATTTTGAAGCCGGTGACCCCGTGGAAATGGTGGCCTCGGACGGGACCGTTGTGGCGCGTGGCCTGGTGAACTATTCCTCGGATGAGCTTCCCCGCATGCTTGGCCGCACCACACAGGAGCTCGGGCAGGCGATGGGCAGGGGCTACGACCGCGAAGTTGTTCATGTTGACGACCTCGTACTCCTTCAGGCCGCCCGCTCATCTAAACTTGGAACATGACTGAAGCGCTGACCCCTGACGCCCCTGTGATTTCCGACGTTTCCGGTGCCGCCGGCCAGACGCCGGAGAGCCCTGTGGCAGGCGGCGTTCCGTTGTCACCGGAAGACGTCCAAACCGCGGTGCACGCGATTGCAGACCGTTCCCGCAAGGCTGCCCGACGCATGGGACAGGCCAACCGGGCCTGGAAGGATCGCGCCCTGCGTGCCATCGGGACCGCTCTTCAGGAGCGCCGGAAGCACGTGCTGGAAGCAAACGCGAAGGACGTCGCCGCAGGCCGTGCCAATGGTACGTCTGCCGCACTCCTGGACAGGCTGACATTGACGCCTGCCCGCATTGATGGCTTGGTTGCGGCTTTGGAGAACCTGGCCGGCCTGCCGGATCCCGTCGGTAACGTAGTCCGCGGCCAAACCCTTCCCAACGGCTTGCGCTTGCGCCAGGTCAATGTCCCCATGGGCGTTGTTGCCGCTATTTATGAAGCGCGCCCCAATGTCACGGTGGATATTGCCGGTCTGGCGCTCAAGAGCGGTAACGCCGTCATCCTGCGTGGCGGATCGGCAGCTGCGAACACCAACGAGGCCTTGGTGCAGATTCTTCGGGAAGCTCTGGACTCGGTAGGCCTGCCTGCCGATGCCGTTCAGACCGTGGACCAGTACGGCCGTGAGGGCGCCAACGTGCTCATGCGTGCCCGTGGCCGCGTTGACGTTCTGATTCCCCGCGGTGGACGGGACCTTATCCAGACTGTCGTGGCCAACTCTGCCGTGCCCGTCATTGAAACGGGTGAAGGCAATGTACATATCTTCATCGACGAATCGGCAAATGAAGAGATGGCTGTTGACATTCTCTTGAATGCGAAAACGCAGCGTCCCAGCGTTTGCAACACCGTCGAAACCCTCCTCGTCCACTCGGGCTCCACCGTGCTGCCTGCCGTTGCCGCCGCACTTCGCTCTGCCGGAGTCAGGCTCCACGTGGATGAGCGGATTGCCGCCGCCTTGGGCAAGGACGTTGAATCCGTTCCGGCCGACGACGACGATTGGGCCACCGAGTACATGGACCTGGACCTCGCTGTAGCCATGGTGGACAACCTTGATGATGCCGTTAATCACATCCGAAAGTGGACCACCGGACATACCGAAGCGATCCTGACGAACAACCTGGCCAACGCCGAAAGATTCATCGCTGAGATCGACTCGGCTGCCGTCATCGTCAACGCTTCCACGCGTTTCACCGACGGTGGCGAGCTCGGGCTCGGAGCAGAAGTGGGCATTTCCACCCAAAAGCTGCATGCCCGCGGGCCCATGGGCCTCACGGAACTCACCACAACCAAGTGGATCGTCCAAGGCGAAGGCCAGATCCGCAGCTAGCTACGCGGTAACATAGAACAGAAGTCCGGAACGGCGGGGAGTCCCGCCGTCGAAAATCCTTGAGAACCAACTAGGGGAGAAGATGCTGTTTCAGCAGATCGCCACGTCCATAGCAGCCCAAACAGAAGGCGGCCACGAAGCGCCCGCCCCGCTCTGGGCCGAGCCGTGGGTCTTCGGAGTCAGCATGTTTGCTCTCCTGCTGGTTTTGATGTTCGTTGCTCTCTCCTACACCAACCTCGGCAACCGTCACGAGGCTGTAGAAGAGCACTCGGATCCGCACCGCCAGCACCCGAACAAGCACACCCACAAGCAGGGCCACTAACATTATCGCCGCAACTCCGCGCGGGGAGTCGGAGCGCAGGCTCCGGCTGGGCGTGATGGGTGGAACTTTTGATCCCATCCATCACGGCCACCTTGTGGCTGCAAGTGAGGTTGCCGCCAAGTTCGATCTCGACGAAGTCGTTTTCGTGCCTACTGGGCAACCTTGGCAGAAGTCCAGCAAGCAGGTCAGTAAACCCGAGCATCGCTATTTGATGACCGTGATCGCCACGGCGTCAAACCCGAGGTTCACGGTGAGCCGGGTTGATGTTGACCGCCCCGGACCCACTTACACCATCGACACCCTGCGCGATCTGAGGGTCCAGCGACCCGACGCTGATCTGTTCTTCATCACTGGAGCTGACGCCTTGGCCCAGATTCTGTCCTGGAAGGACGTTGACGAACTCTGGTCTTTGGCGCACTTCGTTGGTGTCACGCGCCCTGGCCACGAACTGGACGGCATGGGCAGGGAAGACGTCAGCCTCCTGGAAGTTCCAGCTATGGCGATTTCTTCAACGGATTGCCGAACACGCGTAGGTGCCGGGAACCCCGTCTGGTACCTCGTCCCCGATGGCGTGGTGCAGTACATCGCCAAGTATGGTCTGTACGCCGCGGACTCTGGGACCAAGCCATCAGGGCCAGGGCAGCCAGGGGCAGGGGAGCTGGCCCCGGCATTATCCGGATCAGACGACCAAGCACGTACTGAATGAGTTTTGAATGAGCAGCCAGGAACAGCGACCCATACGCAGCAGGCGTGAGCTTCGCCGCGCCCGCGAAGAGAACCAGGAGCCGCAGGCCGAAGCTACACCACCCCAGGTAGTGGACGCAGCGGAGAATGCTGTAACTGGTCGTAATCGTCGTGTTGCCGACGCACCTGTAGACGCAGTGGGAGTCGCCGCGCAGGAGCGGTCCTCCCAGATCCGCGCCCGCGACCGCGCGGCGCTGCGTACCATCAAGGAGCTCGCAGACAAGGAAGAGCAGCTCTCCGGCGGTGGACCACCAACACGTCGCCAGCTTCGCCTGCAGCAACTCCAGGCAGAAGTAGCCACCTCTGCCAACCCCATCGTCCCCATACCGTCCGGAAAAGCACCCGGCAAACCAGCCGATAAGCCAGCCGCTAAACCCGTGGATGCCAAGGCTGCGCCTGATGCGGGCGCCAAGGGTTCCGACGACGATTCGGCAGCCGGCACTGGTACCGCAGAATCTGAAATGTCTGTGGAGCAGGCACTCGCGGTACGTGAACTGATCGCTGCCCAGGTCCAGAATCAAACCGCCAAGCTTGAGCACATTGCCGAGCAAGATCCACTGGCTGTCGATCCTGAAGTCCTCGCCCAGCAGATTGCCCTTGCCGAGCGTGCTGCGGTGCTGAACAAGCGAGCTGCGGCCAAGCAGAAGCTTGCCGAACAGAACCAAGCCGAAGCCAAGGCCCCGGCAGCAGCGGCCTCGGTCGGCCCGTCCACTGCCAACAACCTTGCCATGGTCACGCCACTGGAGTTCGTCAAGGTTCCCGGCATTGAACGCCCGGTCATGAAGCGCCCCAGCACCACATTCGTGCCTCTCGTGACGTCATCGGGTCCCACCCTTGGTATCGGCAACGCCCCGGCAAACGGAAAGGGCACACGTGGCCGTTCGGGTGTCCTCGCCCGTGCCGAGGCTGTAGCAAGGAACGCGCGGAAGCGCCCTGTCGCCGTCGACGAACAGCTTGAAGAAACGCAGCGTCCGCCGATTGCTGCCAGCGCGGCCTATGGGCTTGACCCTTTGGACGCCAACACGGCCGGCTTGGCCCGGGCCCAGCGCAACAGGCTGCTGCAGCTCGGCGTCATGGCGCTGGGTGTTGTCGCGCTCATCGTCGGCATCATCATGATCACCAGCGGTTAATTTCGCTAGAACCCGGCTAACGCCATTTACAGGCCATCGGCCACAACAAGGAGTCCCGTGTCTGCACATGAACAATCCATCACCCTCGCCCGTCACGCCGCGCGTGCTGCGGCCGACAAACTGGCAGAAGACATTGTTGCCCTCGATGTCAGCGAACGCCTCGCCCTGACTGACGTCTTCCTGATTGCCTCTGCGCCCACAGAACGCCAGGTCAACGCAATCGTTGATGGCATCGAGGAAGAACTGATGAAGCAGGACCTTCGTCCGGTTCGTCGGGAAGGCCGTTCCGAAGGCCGCTGGGTGCTCTTGGACTACGCAGACATCGTCATCCACGTCCAGCACGCCGAGGACCGTGTTTTCTACGCCCTTGAGCGCCTTTGGAAGGACTGCCCTGTAGTTGACCTTGAACTGGGGGATGACGCCTCCGCAAAGGCCGCGCCAGCAGGGGAATCAGAGCTCTAAACATGGGCCGGCATCCGAATATGCCCGATTTGGAATTTTCGGAAACGCTGTTCTAAGATATTTGAGTTGCTTCGCCGCGGATGACTGAAGAGTTGATCATGAAGCAGCAAGAATATGGGGCTGTGGCGCAGCTGGTAGCGCACCTGCATGGCATGCAGGGGGTCAGGGGTTCGAGTCCCCTCAGCTCCACTCTTGAGGTTCTGCCCTTCTTCGTGATGAAGAAGGGCAGAACCTTTTTTGTGTGGTTTCGACTAGCTGCCGAGTCCCGGCTGCTAGCTGTCAGCGCCT
Source organism: Paenarthrobacter sp. 10L412 (assembly GCF_056395565.1). NCBI lineage: Bacteria > Bacillati > Actinomycetota > Actinomycetes > Micrococcales > Micrococcaceae > Paenarthrobacter > Paenarthrobacter sp. 10L412. Next base: position 73,304 of record NZ_JBFTJT010000016.1, read on the forward strand.
GCTTCTAGTGCCGGCAGCATGAATTCCCACATCTCGTCAATGCGGCGAAGTACGTCCGTGCGGGCAGTGAGGACGTTGGAAACCATCTGGACTCCGGTGAAGGAAGCAACCAGGTAGCGGGCGAAGGCGGCGGGATCCAGCGTGGTCCGGACTGCACTCTCGGCTTGGGCTTGGCGGAGCAGATTCTCCACGGTGTCAATCCAGTCCTGGTAGGGGCCCGAGATATCGGCATCAAATGCGGATGCTTCAAACGTCAGGCGGATCCCGCCCTGGACAATCGCTTCTTCCAGTAATTGCCGGCCAAACATCCTGCAGAGCGCAATGATCTTCTCCAGGGCAGGCACGCTTGAGGCCACAATGGCCGCACCCGCCGCGAGGACCAGCGCGTGCTGCTCCTGGATGACGGCCAGGGCGAGCTCCCGCTTGGACGTGAAGTGGAAGTAAAGTGCTCCCTTGGTGACTCCGGCACGCTTGGTGATGTCGCTCAGGCTTGCATTGCCGTACCCAACTTCTGCGAAGACATGGGCGGCGCCTTCAATAACGGAAAGGCGGGTGTCTTTCGCACGTTGCTGCATGGGCGGTGGGGAGCCTCTCAGTTATTTCGAGGTGTGGTGGCAAGCAAAAACGCGCTGCCGGACCCCACTACGCTACCACCGCGCATAAATTCAGCTCGCTAAAACCGACTGGACGGTTTGGTTTATCCTGCCCATGATTCTAGACTTCAGATGGAGTCGCCGGTCTGGACCGGGGGACTCCCGTGCAGCCGTTGGGGGGAGGTGCGGTGGAGCGATCCAGCGCACCCCGGCTGCGGGGTTGCCGATTCAGCAGGACAGAAACGCCCGCTGATCCCCGTGATGGGCATCACGCTGCTGTGATTTCGCTTCTCGGGGGATTGTGGTTAGTATTGACGAGTTGCTTCGGCGGGAAGGGAAATCTTCCCGCGGAAATCAACGAGATCCGGGGCTGTGGCGCAGCTGGTAGCGCACCTGCATGGCATGCAGGGGGTCAGGGGTTCGAGTCCCCTCAGCTCCACTTCGGATAAAAGACCCCGCTCGGGTGAGCGGGGTCTTTTGCTTTCTGGTTCCTTTGCGGGATGCCTGCATCAACGGGTTAGCGGGCCGGATTCCTACTCCGGGCGGACGCCGAACTCGGCCGCACTGAGGAATTCGATGCCTTGGAAGGGCTGATCGCCTACTACCCGGGCGTGGTGTCCCGGTGGGATCGTGTAGGAATCGCCGCCGGAAATGCTGATTTGTCCACCGTCGTTGGTTTCCACCTCGAGGGCGCCGGAAACGCAGAAGCCGACATGGCTCAATTGGCAGGAGTCTGTTCCGACTACAGGTTTGATGCAGTCGTCCCACGTCCAGCCGGGTTCAAAGGTAGTCCGGCCGATTGTGTAGTCTCCGACAGTAACGATTTCAACCGTCGTCTTGTCCGGGCTGCGCGTTTCGTCGGGGGAGTTAAGTGACTTCACTTGGAGTTGCGTGACAACATTGACACTCATGGTTTGCTCTCAGGGAGGGAGCCGGTTAAGTGCGGTCCCGGGGCCTGGCTCGTGGGCGGGGCGGGACCGGTGCCTGTAGCCGACAGGGTATGGGTTCGCCATCCGATACGGCAACAGGTGCTTGGCATGTTGCATCATCCACATTCCTCCAGAGGCAGCATGAAGTCGAGACACTAAAGCGAACGAATTTAAGGAAAGCGAGAACGTGATCGTGGCCGCACAGGAACTGGAGCCGTTGTTCGGCGGGCTGCGCAGGTTCCCCGATGTCGAGGCGGACAACCTTCAGGCATATGACGCCACAGACAGGCTGTTGCTTCAGGTGGCCTCGGAGCATATCCATCCGCAAACCAAAGCTGTTGTCATCGGCGACCGGTATGGTGCCCTGACGCTGGGCGCTTTGGCGGGGAGCGGCGTCGGGCACGTCCGCGTTAACCAGGATCTCTACACCGGCAGGCTTGCGCTTCAGCGCAACGCGGAAGCAGCTGGCCTGCAGGGACGGTTCAGTTCCCACGAATTGGGCGCTGAACTCTTGGAGGGCGCCAATCTGGTGCTCATGCAGTTGCCGAAATCGCTGGCGGAGCTGGAGGAAAACGCCGACGCCGTTGCCCGCTATGCAGCGCCGGATGCGGTCCTGCTCGCAGGGGGTCGCGTCAAGCACATGTCCCTGGGTATGAACAAAGTGCTGGACCGCTATTTCTCATCTGTCCAACCGCAGCTTGCCCGCCAGAAGTCCAGGGTGTTGGTGGCCAGCAATCCCAAACCGGTTTCCAGTGAGCCTCCCTACCCTGTTGTGGAGCAGCTGCCGGAATTGGGGATCACGGTTTGTGCTCATGGTGCTGCATTTTCCGGTGCACGCCTTGACATCGGAACCCGTTACCTCCTGACCTTCCTGGACCGGATGCCGGAAGCGCGACGGGTTGTGGATCTGGGGTGTGGGACCGGCATTCTTGCCACGATGTTTGCACGGCACCAGCCGGGGGCGAGCCTGATAGCAACTGATCAGTCGGCGGCGGCTGTGGCATCAGCTATGGCCACGGCGGCTGCCAATGGACTGGAAGACCGGATTTCCGTGATCCACGACGACGCACTGTCAACGTTTGATGCAGGCACTGCGGATCTTGTCCTGTTGAATCCACCTTTCCATCTTGGAGCCAGCGTGCATGCCGGCGCTGCCCTGAAGATGTTCGAAGCGGCCGCCCGCGTTCTCGCGCCCGGCGGCGAGCTGTGGACTGTGTACAACAGCCACCTGCAATACCGTCCCTCCCTTGAGCGGCTTATAGGTCCCACCGTGGAGGAGGGCCGGAACCCGAAGTTCACGGTGACGCGGAGTCGTGGATGAGCCGGTCCCGCGCTTCCAGGCGGGAATTTAGTGTCATCGTTACCAAGCCCTGACACCGTTGCCTGCGTGTGCGCATACCCGTGTGAGCATGGGTATCGTACGATTCAGACAAAGACGAAGTACGATGATGTTTTTTCGAAAACGACTAGGGGAATCAGTGACTGAGATCCGGCAGCCCACACCGAGGCGCGGAACGAATCTACCCCGCATGGGTGACTTTAATCTGACGGTCATCCTGGAGGCGATCCGGCGGTCCTCGGGTGGGCTCAGCCGTGTTGAACTGGCACAGATTGTTGGACTGTCCCCCCAGACCATCTCCAATATTTCCCGCCGCCTGCTAGACCAGCACTTGATTGTGGAAGCAGGCAAAGAGGGTACTGGCCCAGGCAAGCCGCGGACAATCCTGCGGCTGAACCCATCGGGCATGTATGCGGTAGGCGTCCACCTTGACCCTGCAGTCATCACGTTCGTTGTCCTGGACCTCCTGGGCGATGTCGTCAGGCATTCGCGGATGGCTACTCCCGGTGGTGACCCGGCGGCGGTGATCACGAGCATCGCCCAGCAGATCAAGGTCCTCATTGAGGAATCGGGCGTGGACGCATCCAAGATCGCGGGGCTCGGCGTTGCCGTCCCGGGCCCGATCGACCTCGATGAAGGTTCCGTTGTGGAGCCGCCGCTGTTGACCCGATGGAACCGGGTGCGTATCCGCGAGGCGCTCACGGAGGCCACCGGCCTGGAGACGCTGGTGGACAAAGACGTAACGAGCGCCGCAGTGGCCGAAACCTGGGCCGGCGGTGCCAGCGGTGCCGGCAGTTTCGTCTTCATGTATATGGGCACCGGTATTGGTTGCGGCATTGTCCTGAACGATGAAGTGGTCCGTGGAACGTCCGGTAACGCGGGCGAAATCGGCCACATCATCGTTGATCCGATGGGGCCCCAATGTGACTGCGGGCTCCGTGGTTGCGTGAAGTCCTCGTGTATCCCACAGGTCCTGGTGGCTGAGGCCGAGGCGGCCGGTGTGCTGGACAGCCACGGCGAGGACGCAGATGGCCCGCAGGTACAGGAACGTTACGCCTTGTTGTGTGACAAAGCCGATGCCGGCGATGAAAAAGCCATCGCCATCCTTGATAAGTCAGCCACCCTCGTGGCCCGTGCTGTCTCGGTGGTGACCAACACCCTTGACGTGGAACGCGTTGTTTTCGGCGGTCCTTTCTGGGGGCGGATGTCAAAGTACTTCCTGGAGCGTGTTCCGGGCCTGATCGCTGAAAACAGTGCGGCCCGCATGATCCACGGTATTGAAGTTGTGGGTTCCGGTGTGGGTGAGGATGTGGGCGCTATTGGTGCAGCCTGCCTCGTCCTGGAGCACACGCTGGCACCACGCGCCCAACGGCTCCTGCTGGAGGGCTAACTACTCCGCCACGTTGACTCGATTGGAGCATAAATGCGCCGCCCCATGAGGTTTGCCACCGTCCTTCCCGTCGTAGCCGCTCTTCTCGCTGCAACCGCGTGTTCCTCGACGCCGCCAACTGCCGAGAACAAGACACTGAAGATCGTCTACCAGAAATCGGACTCCTTCACGGCCCTGGATGCCGTGATGCAGGACGCCAAAAAGGAATTCGAGGCGGCCAACTCTTCGGTGACGGTCAACCTCGAACCGATCCAAGCCAACGATGACGACTACGGCACCAAGCTCGCTTTGGCCCAGCGCTCCCCGGACACCGCGCCGGATGTCTTCTATGAGGACACGTTCAAGGTGCGTTCCGACGTCGACGCCGGTTACCTCCTTAAGCTGGACAGCTATCTGGAAAAGTGGGATGACTGGTCCCAGTTCAATGAAGCGGCCAAAGCTGCCGGCCGGGCCGACGACGGTGGCATTTACGCGGTGCCTCTCGGCACTGACACTCGTGCTATCTGGTACAACAAGGCGGTGCTGCAGAAGGCCGGAATTCCGGTCCCGTGGCAGCCCAAAACGTGGGAAGACATCCTGTCCACGGCACGTGCCATCAAAGCCTCGGACCCAACCGTGATTCCCTTCAATATGTACGCCGGCAAGGGTACGGGCGAGGGCACCGTCATGCAGAGCTTCTACGAACTCCTCTATGGGACTGACAGCACGCTGTACGACGAAAAGGAAAAGAAGTGGGTGGTGGGCTCCCAGGGTTTTACTGACTCGCTGGCTTTCCTGAAGACCCTTTACGACGAAAAACTTGCAGTGAGTCCGGCTGAAGCCCTCGACGCCAATGTCTGGAAGAAGGTCTTTGGCGAGTGGTTCCCGCAGGGCAAACTGGCGGCAACCGTGGAAGGCTCGTATGCGCCGTCGTTCTGGCAAAAGGGCGGGCCCTATGAGTGGGCAGGCTATGAGCAGGACATGGGTGTGGCCATGTTCCCCACGCGGAACGGACAGGAACCCGGTGGCGTCAGCATGTCCGGTGGTTGGACACTTGCAGTCGGTGCCAAGAGCAAGAACGCTGAGCTTGCGTTCAAGTTCCTCACCACCGCCCTGAACAAGAAGAATGCCTTGGCCTTTGACGTTAACAACTCCCAGATAGCGGTGCGCACGGATGTTGCAAAGGAATCGAGCTACCTTTCGGCGAATCCGTTCGTGAAGGACGTGTCGGAGTTGGTGAAGGTGACGCATTACCGCCCTGCCACCGCCGATTACCCGAGGATCTCGACGGCGGTCCAGGTAGCCACCGAGTCTGTCATCACTGGAAAGCAAAGCCCTGAAGATGCCGCAGCGGAGTATGACGCCACGGTGCGCAAGGTTGTTGGCGATGACAAGGTCCTGGACAGATGACGGGCATGAGATGACATCAAAGAAATGACAGCAGGGAAATGACGATTCGCCGCTACCTGCGGCTGCTGCCGGTTGTTCCGTCCGTTCTCCTGCTCCTGTTGTTCCTGCTCGCCCCGGTGGCTTGGTCCTTCTATGCGTCGTTCACCAATGCCGCTCTTTCAGGCCGGGCGGCCCGGGATCCACAGTGGGTGGGGTTGGAGAACTATGTCCGGATGTTCAGCGATGACGCGTTTCCACTGGCGGCATGGCTGACCGTTGTTTTCGTCGCAGCCTCAGCCGTGCTCGGCCAGAATGTGCTCGGCCTGCTCATCGCGCTGCTCATGACGCGCTCACGTAAGGCAGTTTCCTCGTGGGTGGGAACGGCGGTGGTAGCGGCCTGGGTACTCCCGGAGATCGTGGCTGCCTTCGCGGCCTATGCGTACTTCAACCGTGAGGGCACACTGAATCAGATGCTGGCCTTCTTTGGCGGGCAGGGGCCGGACTGGCTGTACACGTTCCCACTTGTCGCGATTATCCTGGCGAACACGTGGCGGGGAACGGCGTTCTCCATGCTTGTGTACAGGGCCGCCCTCGCGGACGTGCCACAGGATGTCTCGGAGGCTGCCTTGATGGATGGTGCCCAAGGCTGGCAGCGACTGGCATTCATCACGTTGCCACTGATCAGGAGCAGCATCGCCACCAACCTGATGCTGATTACCCTGCAGACGTTGGCCGTGTTCACGCTCATTTGGGTGATGACGGCCGGCGGCCCAGCCAATGCCAGTACCACCTTGCCGGTGTTGGCCTACCAAGAGGCCTTCAAATTTGGGGATATTGGTTATGGCACGGCCGTTGCTTCGGTATTGATTGTGTTGGGAGTGGTCTTCGGCGCTGTCTATGTCCGCCTGCTCAGGGAGCAGAAGCCATGATGTCCAGGCCGCGGCTTGCGGCAGATATCGCTTTGGCCGTGATCGGTTTCTGCTTTGTGGCGCCATTGCTGTGGTTGCTGCTGGCCGCCGTCGATCCTCACGCCGGCTACCAGACCGCGGTGCCGTCGGCGCCTTCGATGGATAATTTTGGTGCGGTGTTCACGCCGGAATTGTTGTTCCAGCCCTTGACCAACAGTTTCCTTCTCTCGGCCGGAACAGCGGCGGTCAACCTGGTGGCAGCAGTCCTTGCTGCCTATCCGCTGTCCCGCTACCAGTCCAGGTTCAACAAGCCGTTCATGTACTCGGTGCTTTTCGGGACGTCGTTGCCCGTGACCGCCATTATGGTGCCCGTCTATGGATTGTTCGTCCAGCTCCAGTTGCTCGATTCCATGATGGCCACCATATTCTTCATGGCTACAACCACCCTGCCCATGGCCATCTGGATGATGAAGAACTTCATGGACTCCGTTCCCTTGGAACTGGAGGAGGCGGCATGGATGGATGGTGCATCAAGCATGGCGGCCCTGCGGACCATCGTGCTGCCTCTTATGAGGCAGGGCCTGGGCGTCGTATTCATCTTTGTTTTCATACAGGCATGGGGAAACTTCTTCGTCCCCTTCATCCTGTTGCTCTCCATAGCCAAGCAACCAGCCGCGGTGTCCATCTTCAGCTTCTTTGGCCAGCATGGCGCCATAGCCTATGGGCAGCTGGCGGCGTTTTCCATCCTGTACTCAGTGCCGGTGCTGTTGCTGTACGTGCTGGTATCCCGGAGCGTGGGAAGCTCCTTCGCGTTGTCCGGCTCGGTGAAGGGCTAGTCGATGTCCTCGACTATTTCGCCGTAGGGTATCGACTCATCCAGATGAGCCTGGTGCCCGGTGGGGCCTGTGTTGTAGATAATCCGGACTCCATGCCTTTGGTCTGCGGCGGACTGCAACAGAACTGGACGGACGGCGTCGATGACGCGCTGGCTTTGGTCGTTGAGGTACTGCTCATAGCGGGCTGGTAGCTGAGGCATGGCAAAAGGATAGACCTCAGAAGCGCACATGGGGAGGGCTCCCCATTGCGAGCTTGTTCAGGGGAGACTTGGATAGAGTGATTCACGCCAGCGAGGGGACCACGAGTGCTTCAGAACACCGCCACGACCGGAATCGATGCACCGGACTTGGCCCGTGCCCAGCAGCTCGTCGGCAGCATTATCCGCGGCTTTGAGACCAAAGTGGTGGGCCAGTCCAGGCTGCAGGAGACGCTGATGATCGGCCTCCTGACGGGCGGACATGTCCTTTTGGAAAGCGTTCCGGGTCTGGCCAAGACCACAGCGGCGCAAGCTCTTGCGGAATCAGTGAGTGCGGATTTTCGCCGGATCCAATGCACTCCGGACCTATTGCCCAGCGACATCGCCGGCACCCAGATATTTGATGCGGCCAAAGGCACGTTCGTCACCCAGCTGGGACCCGTTCACGCGAACATTGTGCTGCTTGATGAGATCAACCGTTCCAGCGCCAAAACGCAGAGCGCCATGCTGGAGGCGATGCAGGAACGGCAGACGTCCATTGGTGGCGAGTCCTATCCTCTGCCGGAGCCTTTCCTGGTGCTGGCAACGCAAAACCCGATTGAGCAGGAGGGAACCTACCGCCTTCCGGAAGCACAGATGGATCGCTTTATGCTCAAGGACGTCCTGGACTATCCGAGCCCAGCGGAGGAAGCCGAAGTCATCAGGCGGATAGATGCCGGGGTGTTCAGCGCAGCGCAGAAGCCACCAGCGGCCGCGTCCCTTGACGCCATTGTCCAGGTGCAGGAACTCGTCAAGAGGGTTTACGTTGATCCTGCCATCATCAGGTACATCGTTGGCCTGGCCTACGTGACCCGTCATGCCTCCCAATACCTGGAGCCCCGTTTGGCCAACCTCATCGAGTTCGGTGCAAGTCCGCGGGCGAGCATTGCCTTCAGCCAGGCGGCGAGGGCGTTGGCACTCCTGAGCGGGCGGGATCACGTCATTCCGGAGGACGTCAAGAAACTGGCCCATAGGATCCTGCGCCACAGAATAGTGCTCGGGTTCGATGCCGTGGTTGAAGGGATCCCCGTGGAAACCATCATCGATGCAGTGCTCGCGTCCGTGCAGACGCCGTAGCGGACACCGCATGCCCAGCCTCCTCCGCCGCGTGAAGTCGAAGATGTTCATCTTCGCCCACCGCAGGACCCTCACCCTGTTGGATGGCGAATACGGTTCTGTCTTCAAGGGCCGCAGCCTGGACTTCGACGAATTGCGCTCGTACGTACCCGGCGACGAAGTCAGGGACATTGATTGGAAAGCCACTGCCCGCCACGGATCACCCCTGGTTAAACGCTATGTGGCCGTCCGCCGTCATTCGGTGCTGTTGCTCGTGGACACAGGACGGAACATGGCAGCCCACGCTGCCTCCGGTGAATCCAAGAAAGACATTGCCGTTGATGCTGCAGGCGTGCTGGGCTATCTCGCCTGCAGGCACGGGGACGACGTCGGACTCCTGCACGGCTCGGCCGTCACTTCCCGGTACCTCCCGCCCCAGAGCGGTGAAGAGCACCTGGAGCGGCTGCTCCGGGAAGTGGATGCCGGCATTTCCCTGGACGGGCCGGCGAGCGCCATCACAGAGCAACTCGACTACGCGTTGAGGTTCTTGAAGGGCCGCCTGCTCATTGCCGTTCTCGCCGATGAGTTCAGGCCCGACGCCCACACCGAAATGCTGCTCCGGCGCCTGAGGGCCCGGCATGAAGTCCTGTGGCTCACTATCCTCGACGCCGGGTTGGCCAAGGAATCGGGGCATCCGGCGCCTGCGCAGGAGACCAGTTTCGACGTCGGGAACGGGCAGCGGATCCCTGCGCCGTTGGCGGGGAACAACGTTGTTCGTGCCGCATATGCCACCGCGATGCGGAAGCGTGGGGAGGAGCGCAGCGCCTTCTTCCGCAGGCTCGGCATTGCTGAGCAGACGGTTGGCGCCACCGCCGACGTCCTCCCGGCGGTGTTCGCGCTCCTGGAGAAGCACCGCTCGGGCGCGAAGTCCGCCAAGGGTAGCAACCGTGCAGGATAACGCCGGCTTCTACGCACCCCTTCAATATCAGCAGCTGTGGCTTTGGCTGGGCTTGGTGCTGCTGCTGCTCGTAGCGTGCTGGTACGGATGGATACTGTGGCCCGTCCGCAAAGCAACCCCAAAAACTCCGGCAAGCGGGCGTGGGGAGTCACACGATCTGGAAACGCTGCGGGCCAGGTGCCTGTCAGCAATAGATACCCTCGAAAAAGAGGCCGACGCCGGCCGCCTCCCCGGGCGCGACGCCCACCAGCGACTCAGCCTCCTCGTGCGGGAGTTTGCGGGTGCAGCCACAGGCCTTCCGGCCACTTCCATGACACTGGAGGAATTGCGCCGCAACGGACTGGATGAGTTCGCCGTGGGTATCGCTCTGATCTACCCCAACGAATTCGCGCCCGTAGCCATGCAATCCGTTCGGGACTCCGCAGAGACCGCACGTCAGGTGGTACAGGCGTGGAGCTGACGTACTGGTGGATTCTTCCCCTCGCCGCCCTGGCACTGGTGATAGCCGCCCGACTGTTGATCCGGCGTCGACCGCAAAAGGGCCGGCCAGTGGCACACGGCGAGCGACTGACCGATCTTCCCGAGTACCATAAGGCCCTGCGGCGGTACAAGGCCACGTCGGTCCTCGCCATAGCCTTGGGTGCGCTGTTCCTGGCAGCCACAGCCGCAGCAGCGGCAAGACCCGCCCAGCGCACCACGGAACAGCCCGAAATCCGGAACCGCGACATCATCCTCTGCCTGGATGTTTCAGGATCCATGACCAGTACGGACGCTGCCATCGCCAAGGTGTTCCAGGAACTCGCCCGGGAATTCGATGGCGAGCGCATCGGCATGGTGATCTTCGATAGCAGCAGCGTCCAACTGTTCCCGCTGACAGACGACTACGACTACGCCGCCGAACAGCTCACCGCAGCTCAGAAGGCCCTGGACAGCGGGGCAGGATCCTTCTTCGACGGGACATGGAACGGGGGAGGATCCTCCCTGATCGGCGATGGCCTGGCATCCTGCGTGCAAAGCTTCCCGGACGTCGAATCGGAGTCCGGCGACGCCAAGCGCTCGCGGTCTGTTGTGCTGGCGACCGACAACTTCCTCTCCGGTGACCCCATCTTCACCCTGCAGCAGGCCGGCGAGCTTGCCCGGAGCAAGAACGTCAAGGTGTACGCACTGAACCCCGGCGACTTCGACTACGGAGATCAACCTGATCAGCCCGGCGGCCAACTCAGGGCGGTTGCCGAAGGAACCGGGGGCAGCTACTTCACCCTGGACAGCCCTGACGCGGTGCCCGGGATCGTCCAGAAAGTGCAGGAGACGCAAGCCAGCAGCTACCTGGCCGCACCCCAGGTTGCGGTGAGCGACAGCCCGGCGCTGCCGCTTGGCGTCGCGCTGCTGGCAGGTGCCGGAATGGTGATCCTGGGATGGAGGCTGAACCCGTGACATTTCAACCGATTATTCCGTGGGCGCTCCTCGCTGCCATAGGCGTCGCCGTCGTAGCCTTCACCCTGTGGGCCATCGCTCGCGGGCCGGGACCCGGCAGCACTGGACCACGAGGGTCGGTGCGGCCAGCCGCCATCCGGGGCGCCGCCGTCGTGCTTCTGGTCCTTGCCGCACTGCGACCAGGGTGGCCCGGCAGTGAAGCGAGGACCGCGGTCGCGGACGTGGACGTCTTCTTCGTTGTCGATACCAGTACCAGCATGGCTGCTGAGGATTACAGCGGCACAGGCACCCGCTTGTCTGGGGTAACACGCGACGTGATGGCGATCGCCAAGGAACTAGCGGGAGCCAGGTTTTCCCTCATCACGTTCGACAACAAAGCGACCGTCCGCATGCCGTTGAGCCAGGACGCCACCGCGCTGCAAACCGCCATGACAACGCTGCAGCCGCAAAACCCGCGGTACGCCAACGGCAGCAGCATTACGGGCGCAGGATCGTTGCTCAAGGACAGGCTGGCGGCCGCCCGGGAGCAGCACCCAGGACGTCCAGCATTGGTCTTCTACGCCGGGGACGGCGAGAACACGGCCGCCGAGGCACCAGTGCCGCTGCCGGTGGATGCGAGCAGCGTAAGCGGGGGAGCCGTGCTGGGTTACGGCACCGGGCAGGGTGGCCGGATGAAAGACCCCTCGGACACCGAAGCCGGGTACGTACAGGACAAGAGCTCGGGCCAGGACGCGGTGTCCAGGATCGACGAAGGGCAACTGAAAAACATCGCAACTCAGCTCCATGTCCCATATGTCCACCGGACCGGGAACCAACCCACGGCTGACATGCTTGCCAAAGCCCAGCCCGGAGCCCTCACGCCTACCAACAACGATGGACCCGGCCGCGTGGAACTCTACTGGCTCCTGGCGCTCGCCGGATTCCTGCTGGCCCTTCACGAACCCCTGCGTCATCTCATCGCGCTACGGGAAGTACGGGGTCAAAGCTTGCGCACGAAAACGAAGGGGCCAGTGGCATGAACAAAGCACGACGCCGGAGCCGCCGCCTCGCGCTGTGGTCCGCCCCGCCGGCCCTGCTGGCGCTCGCCGTGGCAGCGAAACTCCTGAGCGTAGGTGCCTTGGGCGGGTACGCTGCACAGGCCTTCGAAATGGCCGATCAGGATGGTGCAGCCAGAGCCTCTTCCTTGCTGCATGCTGCAAACCTGTTCGAGCCGCACAAAGCCTACTTTGCATCCGGCGACGCCCATGTTCTGGCCGGCGACTTCACGGTGGCACGGAAGGACTTCGAGGCGGCGTTGGATGCCGGTGCCGGCCAGGATGAATGCCAAGTGCGGGTCAATCTGGTGTTGAGTATCGAGAAACTGGGGGATGCCGCCTTGGCTGCAGGCAATAAGCCGATGGCAGCCACGTTGTTTCGTGAAGCGTTGGACGTCGTCGAGTCCGCACCTGCCAAGTGTGGCCAGGAGGGGTCCGCAAATTCGTCAGGGGAGGGGAATGCCCTGGACTCAGCTGCCGATCGGCTCAAAGCCAAGATAGCTGGGGACTCCGACGGCAGGGCCGAGGCGGAGAAGCCCGCCAAGGATTCGCCGTCCGAGCAACAGCAGGAGCAACTGCAAAAGCTGGGCGAGAGCGCGCAGCAGGCTCAACGGGAGCGGACAGAAGGGCAGGAACGCGAGGAGTACCTGCGCGGTCCCGGGAACGACTCGGGCGTAGACAGGCCGTGGTGAAGGTTTCTACGGCGTCTTTTGGCGAACAAAGTTCACAAATCCTTCTTCACGGATCGTAAAACTGCGTCTTAATTCGGTGGCCGAGTTGAACCCCTCCTTGCCCACGACCTAGAGTCATAAACAAGTTACCGCGGTAACGTGTCAGCGATCCTCCGTTGGATCCGCCCCGCAAGGGCGGTGAGGAGGGTGTGGGTGCCCCCATGTGGGCCTGACATTTGCACACGGAAAGCTTCATTCCAGGCGTACCAGTCGCGGCTGCGTCCTGCTGGAGTTCTTTCGTGTATCCCAAACTCAATTCATCGATCATGCAATCAATGGTTCCCCTGGATCCATTGGGTGACGTTCGATGACGAACAGCCAAGGACGCAAATGTCGCCACCAAGCCTTATTGACGTACATCCCAACCTCGCCGGAACGGCACCCGTAGCACTTTCCTACGAGCTGTTTCCCCCTCGCTCCCCGGCGGCCGCAGAAACCCTGTGGACCACTATCCGTGAACTCGAAGCCACCGAGCCGGACTACGTCTCCGTGACGTACGGTGCCAGTGGATCCAACCGGGACACCGCCGTTGACCTCATCAACCGACTCCTGCTCGAAACCACGCTTCGGCCCTTGGCCCACCTGACGTGTGTAGGCAACACGCCGGTTGAACTCGCGGAGATCATCGGTGAGCTCCTGGACCACGGCGTCCGCGGCATCCTTGCACTGCGCGGCGATCTTCCCAAAGATGGAAGCCAGCCTGCCAGCGGTTCACTCCGCTACGCCCAGGATCTGATCGAACTGATCCGCCGCGTGGAGCAGCGTCGTTCAGCACTCCTTTGCGCCGGCAAGATCGCTGTCGGAGTGGCCGCGTACCCCACCAGGCATCCTGAATCGCCAAGTGTGGGACACGACGTCGAAGTTCTCCTGGCCAAGCAGCGTTCCGGTGCGGACTTCGCGATCACGCAGGTTTTCTTCCACGCGAACGAATACTCGGACCTTGTGACCCGTGCACGTCGGGCCGGGGTCACTATCCCGATCATCCCCGGTGTCATGCCGCTCACCAGCCTCCGGCGCCTGAAGCGCCTCGGCGAGCTGGCCGGCGTCGACCCTTCCGTGGAACTCATGGAGCGCCTGGCTGCCGTGGACACTGAAGCCGACCGTCGGCGAATCGGCGTCGCAGCCACTGTGGATCTGGCCAATGCGGCACTGGATGCCGGTGCGCCAGGCATTCACTTGTACACCTTCAATGAGCACGCCGACGCCCTGGACGTGCTGGACAAGCTGGCGCTGCCGCGGCCATCCCGCCCTGCTGGCCGCGTAAACACCATGGCCCTGCGCCAGGAATACGCAAGCTAACAGCCTGCCACCAACCCGTCGGCTCTTCCCGGCCACCCAAGACACCAACCTTTTCAAACCACTTCATCAAGGAATTCCCATGACTGAACAGAACACGCCCGCCACTCCGTTCCCGGCAGCCTCGCTGCTCGGCTACCCTCGCATCGGCCGTCGCCGCGAGCTCAAGAAGGCTGTCGAAGCTTACTGGGCCGGCAAGATCGACGCCGCAGCACTGGACGCAGCAGCAAAGGACATCCAGCTCACCATCGCCAAGCGCCTGCAGGACCTGGGCCTTACTGAAGCTGCCGCTGTTCCGGGTACCTTCTCCTTCTACGACCAGGTGCTGGACACCACTGCGCACCTGGGCGCAGTTCCGGCACGCTTCGGTAAGCTCCTCAACGCTGAGGGCCAGCTGGACATCGATGGCTACTTCACGCTGGCACGCGGCAACAAGGAACAGCAGCCGCTGGAAATGACCAAGTGGTTCGACACCAACTACCACTACCTGGTACCGGAAATCGGCCCGGAAACCGAGTTCACGCTCGCCTCCACCGCCAAGGTTGACGAGTTCGCCTTCGCACTTGCCAATGGCATTGAGACCCGTCCGTACATTGTTGGCCCGGTCACCTACCTGCTGCTCTCCAAGGCATCCGACGACGCCCCGGCCGGTTTCGCCCCGCTGTCCCGCCTCGAGGACATCCTGCCCGTTTACGTGCAGCTGCTTGAGAAGCTCGCCGAGGCTGGCGCCAGCTGGGTTCAGCTCGATGAGCCGGCCCTGGTTGTTGACCAGGACACGCCGGCCGCCGAGATCGAAGCAGCCGTTGCCCGCGCTTACGAGGTCCTCACGTCTGCCGCGAAGCGTCCGCAGATCCTTGTCTCCACCCCGTACGGTTCGCTTGACGGCCAGCTCGGTACGATTGCTGCCACCAACATCGACGCCCTGCACATCGACGTCTTCAAGGGTGGAGTTCCCTCTGCAGCTGCCCTCGCAGGCCTGGGCAACAAGACCCTGGTTGCCGGTGTGGTTGACGGTCACAACATCTGGCGCAACGACCTCGCCGCTTCAGCCGCGAAGCTGGATGAGCTGAAGGCTGCGGCCGGCAAGCTGGCCGTCAGCACGTCCACGTCCACCCAGCACGTCCCGCACGACGTCGCAGAGGAAACCGCGTTGTCTGAGCAGCTGCGCAGCTGGCTCGCCTTCTCCGACCAGAAGGCAGTGGAGGTCAAGACCCTCGCTTCCTACCTGGCGGACCCCGCGTCGGCCAAGGCTGCCATCGACGAAGCATCCGCCGTGATCGCTTCCCGCGCAACCGCCGAAGGCGTTCGCCGCGACGACGTCCGCGCCCGCACCCAGGCACTGACCGCTGCGGACTTCAACCGCTCCGAGTACGCGGTTCGTGAAGCTGCCCAGGAAGAGGCACTGCACCTTCCGCCGCTGCCCACCACCACCATCGGTTCGTTCCCCCAGACGTCCGAGATCCGCTCCGCACGTGCTCGCAACAACAAGGGCGATCTCACCAACGAGCAGTACGAGAAGCTCATGAAGGACGAGATCAAGCGCGTTGTGGACCTGCAGGAAGAACTGGGCTACGACGTCCTGGTTCACGGTGAGCCCGAGCGCAACGACATGGTCCAGTACTTCGCGGAGAACCTCGAAGGTTTTGACGTGACGGTCCACGGCTGGGTCCAGTCCTACGGATCCCGCTGCACCCGTCCGTCCATCCTCTGGGGCGACGTCACCCGCAGCGCCCCGATCACGGTTGCCTGGGCCGAGTACGCGCAGTCGCTGACCAGCAAGCCGATGAAGGGCATGTTGACCGGTCCTGTCACCATCCTGGCCTGGTCCTTCGTTCGCGATGACCAGCCGCTGGGCGAGACCGCCAACCAGGTTGGCCTGGCACTCCGCGACGAAATTGCTGACCTCGAGGCAGCCGGCATCAAGGTCATCCAGGTGGACGAGCCCGCCCTCCGTGAGCTCCTCCCGCTGCGCAAGGCAGACCACGCCGACTACCTGAAGTGGTCCGTTGACTCCTTCCGCCTCGCCACGGCCGGTGCTGCCGACTCCACCCAGATCCACACCCACCTGTGCTACTCCGAGTTCGGTGTGATCATCGATGCAATCGACGGCCTCGACGCAGACGTGACCTCCATCGAAGCTGCACGCTCCCGCATGGAGGTCGTCCACGACCTCGAGTCCCACGGCTTCGGCCGCGGCGTTGGTCCGGGCGTTTACGACATCCACTCGCCGCGTGTTCCGGGTGAAGCAGAAGTCACCGAACTCCTGGCCACCGCCGTCAAGCACGTTCCCTCGCGCCAGCTCTGGGTCAACCCGGACTGCGGCCTGAAGACCCGTGGCTACGCCGAGACCGAAGAGTCCCTGCGCAACCTGGTCAAGGCAACCCAGACGGTTCGCGCCACGCTGCTCGAAACCGCTAAGTAAGCCAGCCACAACGACGGCGGCCGGTCACCGAAAGGTGACCGGCCGCCGTCGGGCGTTTAAAGACTCAGTCCCTCACGACTCCCAAAGGATTTCGTCATCCACCACGCCGTCTTCATCGGCGGCCACTACCAGCAGCTCATCCGTGAAGTGCGAGCCGAGGGTGAAGTCCAGGACGAAATAGCGCTCGGGCTGGCCAGGGTAGATGGCCACATGACCCAGTTTGAGGGCTTTCAGGAAGACGTCGTTGGTGAGCTGGGACTTGTCCCTGACCCCGAAAACGGATTCGAGCTGCTCTTCCTTGAGCTGGGAACTATGGAAATGCAGGAACTGCTGCGGATTGGTGCCGTCCTGGTCCAGCTCTTCGGCGATCATCTCCCGGACCTGGTCAACCAGCTCCGGCAGGAAGCGCAAGCGGTAGTCCACCTTGTGCATGGCAGCCTCGTCGAAATGGTCATGCGCCGTGACGTTGAGGTCCAGCTCAAGCTGATTGCCGCCGAGTTCGTGTTTGGTCACGAAGCAATGTTCACGCCCGTGATTGAGCTCGATCTCCCCAAAATGTGTGCTTGCTACCTTGCCCATGTGATCAATCTAACCCCAACATCGGGCCGGTTCCAGCAATTGGGAAGAATTCACCTCCGACGCTGCGGACCCTTGACAGGCGCTGATTTCAGGGGATGCAAACCGCTCTTTTCGGAGGTGCCGCGGAGGGTGTCAGCCAGGAGCTGCGTAAACAGTTGGACTTGCGCTGTGCGCTTTTCATTGATGAGCAGCGCAAACACGTTACGCGCCAGCCGGATGTCCGGGACGTCAAGGACCACGACGCCGGGTGGCCTGTTGCGCAGCGCCAGTTCCGGTACCAGCGAGGCACCCAGGCCCGCCGCGGTCATCTCCAGGCTGGCGTGGAAATCGTCACTGTAAGCCACGACGCGGGGGTGCAGGTTGCAGCTGGCAAACAAGCGTTCGATCACGAGGGCGTCGCTGGTGCCTGGGTGGTGGACGATCCACGGCATGTCCGAGAGGTGCGCGGCTTCAATCTCGGCATCCTCACGGATTTTCCATGAAGCGGGCAGCACCACGCGGAAGTCGTCGTCGCCGATCCATTGCCGCTCCAGGGAATGTGGCCAGGCCAATCCGGACTGGCCCACCTGGTACACGAGGGCGACGTCCAATTCTCCGCCACTGCGCAGTCCCTGGATGGTCTGTGCCGGCTCAGCGACTGATACCCGCAGCTCGATTCCGAGTCCGTTCCACCGCTCATTCTTCAGGATGTCCGGGAGCACGTAAGTGGCAAGGCTTGGGAAGATGCCCAGCCGCAATTCCTGGGCCGGCGCATCGTTGGTCCTTGATGCTGCCGCCATCAGTGCTTCGACATCGGTCAGCACCTTTGAGGCGTGCCGCGTCATGGTGATGGCCGCCTCGGTGGGAATGACGCTCCTCGCCGAACGCTGGAAAAGTTCCACGCCGGTGTCGCGTTCCAGTGCGGCCATCTGCTGGGAAACGGCGGAGGCTGTATAGCCAAGCTGCGCGGCAGCCGCAGCGAAAGAACCCAAGCGGGTTACTTCCATCAGCGTCCGGAGGTGGAGGAGATTGACCATCAGGAGAGTTTAGCTGTTCGCCACGCCACATTTTCAAAGTGTCACGACACGCCGGAACCCGGCGACACGCTGGAGATTAAATGTGGCTAAGTAGTCCACAGGGTGTGGATGACATCTCTCAATATGGCGGAATTACGGACATTTTGAGAGCCCTTGCCTGTGGACGAGCGGTGGATTGAATGACATACTTGTAATACATCATCTTGGGGTCCCGGCGAGGCGCTTGCACTACATGTAGTATCGGTTTACGGATTGAGCGGGAAACCAGCACAAGACTAAATAAGCGTGTTGGCTGCCACAGCAGCCTGCGGGCCGGTATCGGATTCAGTATTCAGTTCCGGTTGAGCCCGCCAGATACGAAGAGCGACAGACTTCAACTAAGGGGACAGGGATCATGACCGTTACGGTTTACACGAAGCCGGCCTGTGTTCAGTGCAACGCAACCTACCGGGCACTCGACAAGAAGGGCATTGCCTACCAGAGTGTCGACATCTCCCAGGATGCCGAGGCGCTCGAACGCCTCAAGGCGCTGGGTTACATGCAGGCTCCCGTCGTCGTGACCGAGCAGGACCATTGGTCTGGATTCCGCCCGGACAAGATCGAGGAACTGGCCCAGGCCGTTTCCTCCGTGGCCTAAGTTTCCTTTCGGACTTCGCCACCACAGCAAGCAAGAATTCCTATGTAGTCGAGGTGACTCCCATGGCACCGCTGGCAACGGCATCCGTGCGCAGTGACACGGATATTGTGACCACGAGGAGTCACCTCATCTACTTTTCCTCGACATCTGAGAACACCAAGCGCTTTGTCCAGAAATTGGGCAGGGATGCAGCGCGCATCCCGCTCTATGCGCATGATGCCCCGCTTCAAGCACTTGAACCCTTTGTCCTCGTCCTGCCGACTTACGGTGGGACGAACGGGGAGGGTTCAGTGCCCAAGCAGGTCATCAGGTTTCTCAACAACCCACGGAACAGGCAACTGATACGTGGTGTTATCGGTGCAGGAAACACCAACTTCGCGGACAACTATTGCGCAGCGGGAGACATCATCTCCGCCAAGTGCAACGTGCCGCATCTCTACAGGTTTGAACTCATGGGGACGCCGGAAGACGTCGATCGGGTCAATCAAGGATTGGAAAAGTTTTGGACACTACTGTCGCAGAAACAGAAGTAACCGGGGGCGCTGTGGAAACGGCCAAGAAGCCACTGCCCGAGGCCTATAAGGGCCTGGGCTATCACGAGCTCAACGCCATGCTGAACCTGTATGGCCCCAACGGCGAGATCCAGTTTGAAGCCGACCGTGAAGCCGCGCACCAGTACTTCCTGCAGCACGTGAACAACAACACCGTGTTCTTCCACGACCTGGAAGAGAAGCTCGACTACCTGGTGAAGAACCAGTACTACGAGCGCGAAACCCTCGACCAGTACACGATGAACTTCATCCGTGAACTCTTCAACCGTGCATACAAGAAGAAGTTCCGCTTCGAGACCTTCCTTGGCGCCTTCAAGTTCTACACGTCCTACACACTGAAGACGTTTGACGGCAAGCGCTTCCTTGAGCGCTACGAAGACCGCGTCTGCATGGTTGCCCTTCACCTTGCCCGCGGCAACGAAGAACTTGCCAGCCGCCTTGTTGACGAAATCATCGACGGCCGTTTCCAGCCCGCAACCCCCACCTTCCTGAATGCAGGCAAGGCCCAGCGCGGTGAGCTGGTCTCCTGCTTCCTGCTCCGCATCGAAGACAACATGGAGTCGATTGCCCGCGCCATCAACTCCGCGCTGCAGCTCTCCAAGCGTGGTGGCGGTGTAGCCCTTTCGCTCACCAACATCCGTGAGCACGGCGCCCCGATCAAGCAGATCGAAAACCAGTCCTCCGGTGTCATCCCCGTGATGAAGCTCCTCGAAGACAGCTTCTCCTACGCCAACCAGCTTGGTGCCCGCCAGGGTGCAGGTGCCGTGTACCTGCACGCGCACCACCCGGACATCCACCGCTTCCTGGACACCAAGCGTGAGAACGCTGACGAGAAAATCCGCATCAAGACGCTCTCCCTGGGTGTCGTGGTCCCGGACATCACGTTCGAGCTCGCCAAGAAGAACGAGGACATGTACCTCTTCTCGCCGTACGACGTCGAGCGCGTCTACGGTGTCCCCTTCTCCGACATTTCCGTCACGGAGAAGTACTACGAGATGGTTGACGATTCCCGGATCAAGAAGACCAAGATCAGCGCCCGTGAGTTCTTCCAGACCCTCGCGGAGATCCAGTTCGAGTCCGGCTACCCGTACATCATGTTCGAAGACACCGTGAACCGGGCCAACCCGATCGACGGCAAGATCACCATGAGCAACCTGTGCTCGGAGATCCTGCAGGTTTCCTCGCCGTCCATCTACGCCGAAGACCTCAGCTACGAGACCGTGGGTAAGGATATTTCCTGCAACCTCGGTTCCATGAACATCGCCAAGACCATGGACTCGCCGGACTTCGGACTCTCGATCGAGACCTCCATCCGCGCCCTCAGCGCTGTTTCGGACATGTCCTACATCAACTCGGTGCCGTCCATCGCCCAGGGCAACGCCCAGAGCCACGCGATCGGCCTCGGCCAGATGAACCTCCACGGCTACCTTGCCCGTGAGCACGTCCACTACGGTTCCGAAGAGGGCCTGGACTTCACCAACATTTACTTCTACACGGTGCTGTTCCACGCTCTGCGCGCCTCCAACCGTCTGGCCATCGAGACCGGCCAGAAGTTCGGCGGCTTCGAAAAGTCCACTTACGCTTCCGGCGAGTTCTTCGACAAGTACACGGAGCAGGAATGGGTTCCGGAGACGGAACGCGTCCGCGAGCTCTTCGCCGGCCACCACATTCCTACCCAGGATGACTGGCGCGAGCTGAAGGCTTCTGTCATGGAGCACGGTATCTACAACCAGAACCTCCAGGCCGTTCCGCCCACCGGTTCCATCAGCTACATCAACAACTCCACGTCATCGATCCACCCGGTGGCCGCCAAGATTGAAATCCGCAAGGAAGGCAAGATTGGCCGCGTTTACTACCCGGCTCCGTACCTGACCAACGACAACCTGGAGTACTACCAGGATGCGTACGAGATCGGCTACGAGAAGATCATCGACACCTACGCAGCTGCAACGCAGCACGTGGACCAGGGCCTGTCCCTGACGCTGTTCTTCAAGGACACCGCCACCACGCGCGACATCAACAAGGCGCAGATCTACGCATGGCGCAAGGGCATCAAGACCCTTTACTACATCCGTCTCCGCCAGATGGCTCTCGAAGGGACCGAGGTGGAGGGCTGCGTCAGCTGCGCGCTCTAATCAACTTGGATTGGTTGATTTCCGGCGGCGACTGCCGCGCTGAAAACTAAAGATTACGACGGCGGGTTCCCACCCGCCGTCGTAGGCTTACCTTAAAGAACCCAACGCTAAAGGGGATGAAATGACCGAAAAGGTCAAGCTGCTTAGCCACGTCGAAGCAATCAACTGGAACAAAATCCAGGACGACAAGGACGTGGAAGTCTGGAACCGACTGGTCAACAACTTCTGGCTGCCCGAGAAAGTGCCGCTGTCCAACGACGTCCAGTCGTGGCACACGCTGACGCCGGATGAGCAGCAGCTCACCATGCGCGTTTTCACCGGCCTCACACTGCTGGACACCATCCAGGGCACCGTCGGCGCTGTTTCGCTGATCCCGGATGCGCTGACGCCACACGAAGAGGCCGTGTACACCAACATCGCCTTCATGGAGTCGGTACACGCGAAGTCGTACTCCTCCATCTTCTCCACCCTGTGCTCCACCAAGGAGATTGACGACGCTTTCCGCTGGTCGCTCGAAAACGAGAACCTGCAGAAGAAGGCGCAGATCGTGATGGACTACTACCAGGGCGATGACCCCCTGAAGCGCAAGGTGGCTTCAACGCTGCTGGAGAGCTTCCTGTTCTACTCGGGCTTCTACCTGCCCATGTACTGGTCCTCGCGAGCCAAGCTGACGAACACGGCCGACCTCATCCGCCTGATCATCCGCGACGAAGCCGTGCACGGTTACTACATCGGGTACAAGTTCCAGAAGGGCCTGGAGAAGGTTTCCGAGGCCCGCAAGCAGGAAATCAAGGACTACACGTTCGAGCTTCTGTTCGAGCTGTATGAAAACGAAGTCCAGTACACGCACGACCTCTACGACGGCGTCGGCCTGGCCGAGGACGTCAAGAAGTTCCTGCACTACAACGCCAACAAGGCCCTCATGAACTTGGGCTACGAAGCCATGTTCCCGGCTTCGGTCACCGACGTGAACCCGGCCATCCTTTCGGCACTCTCCCCGAACGCTGACGAGAACCACGACTTCTTCTCCGGCTCGGGCTCCTCGTACGTGATTGGCAAGGCTGTCAACACGGAGGATGAGGACTGGGAGTTCTAAACGGATTCAGTTCTTGTATCTTCAAAGCCCCTCACGCCGTGCCGGCGTGAGGGGCTTTGTCGTTGGCAAGGCTGCGGGCGTTTACGTCCAGGGCACAAGGTACCCCCCGCTGCGCGCAAGAACTCAGGCAGTTCCAGTACGACCCCGCCAGTTGAACCGAAACTCTCTCAATCAGCTCGGGTTCGTTCATAGCCTGGCAGTGGTGGAACCGTTGAGTGGTAGTTATGCCCTGTGGGCGTGGTCACCTTCAGCGTGTGTCTCTCTGCGGGTTCCGGTCTCACGCTCCACCCGGGGTTTTCCTTGGTGTGGTTGCATTGTTCGCAGAGCCCGGCCGCGTTATTCAGTGTGGTTTTACCGCCTTCGGCCCACGGCAGGATGTGGTCGTAATGGCGGATGGGGGCGTCGCAGTATGGCGTGCGGCAGGTGTGGTCGCGAGTTTCGATGAGCCGTCTCATGCCCGTGGGGAAGACGCGTGCCCTCGAGTCAGTGGCAAGGAGCTCGCCCGTGCTTGGTGCCGTGAAGAGTCGTCGCAGCCAAATGCTGACGTCTTGATCTGTCTTCCTCTCACCGCTGGTTAGGAGCTCCCTGGCCCATTCTGCGGGCACGACGCCGTAGCCAGTAAGTCTTGCGGGTTCGCTGTCCCCTTGTAGCAAGGTGCGGTCGGTTATGACGAGCTGCAGATCAATCCCGCAGATCCCGCCGGGGGTGCCGGTGATGCGTTCGACGAGCGTGTCCGCCATGACTTGTCCCCGGGGCCGGCTGTCCCCGTCGGAGCGTGCTGAGTCTGCATGGCGGGTGAGCGCGGCGTATGCGGCAACGCCTTGGGCGACCGGCAGTAGCGCCGTGAGGATCGTCATGGTGTCCGGCGCCGGGCGCAGGCTCACGTGCCTTTCGGACGCCGCGTGGGCAGCCCGCTGCGTCACGGAGCGAGGATCACGACGATAGGCCGCTGCTTTTGCGGCGGCGACGATGGTCTTGTCGCCGGCACCATCGAACGTGCCCGCGTCCGGGGCGAGTTCCTCATCCACGGCGCAACGATCTTCAGCGCTGAGGCACGCTGTTTCCTTCACGAGCAGCGTGGCCCGCCATTCGTTGAGCTTTCCCGACTCCAGGGCGGCCATAGTGCGCGGCATCTCCGACACCAGCGCCTTGGCCAGTCCCAGAAGCCGGGAACCCTTGTTTGGTGATTCACGCCGGGCGAGCGCGATCTGTGCTGCCACACCTTGGCTTCGTTCAGCCGCTGGAACTCCGGACTCTGCGCGCTCTTGGCGCTGGGCAAGGTCAAAGGCCACGGCTATTTTCGCTTGCAAACTTGAGATCGCAGACTTCATGTCCTCAAGAACACGCAGCTGATCTATCAGGTCACCGCTGACGTTGCCTGCATGAGCACGTTCAGGCAGCGAAGCGACCGCTTGGGTGGCTTGTATCTGCTGACTCCGGCTCATATTTTTACCATGTCAGTAGCCACCGACATTTTTAGCGCCGGGAACGAACACAGCAGATCGAATCCGTAGGTGAACCCTCCTGCCCTTGCCCGCGTCTTTCCATCAGAGGAAGATACTGCCCAACTTCGGGAGGACGTCATGGTTCAGCTTGAGAAGTTTGAAAAGTACTTGATCGAAGAGTTCTACGACGATTACCGCTCGGGCGACATGTCCCACGGGACGTTCACCAGGCGTGTGGCGTTCATCATGGGAAGCATGACCGCGGCCGCGGCGGCTATGACCTTGGTGGGCTGTACATCGGACGAGGTGCCAAAGACCGGCGATCCAATGCCAACGCCCACCGCGTCAGCAACATCGGGAAAAACGACAGCCGTCCCAAATGCCAAGAGTCCGTTGACAGTGCCGGAAGGGGCGGCGGGCCTGGCAACCGCCACGGTGAAGTTCGATTCCGGAGGGACTGAAATCAGTGCGTACCTGGCCAGGTCCGAGAACGCCAAGCCGGGTCCGGCCGTCCTGATCTGTCACGAAAACCGAGGCCTCACGCCACACATCCAGGACGTCGCCCGGCGCTTTGCCAAGGAAGGCTACGCGGCTCTGGCGCTGGACCTCCTCAGCCGGGAGGGCGGCACCGCATCGATGGATCCGGACGCTGTTCCGGGTGCCCTCACGAAGGCCGGCGCCCAGCGGCACGTTGGCGACTTCCAAGCCGCATTCGAGTATCTGAACGGCCAGGATTTCGTGGAAAAGGGCCGCATTGCCATGATCGGCTTCTGTTTCGGTGGCGGCATCACCTGGCAGGGAGCGACAGAGATCCCGGGGCTGAAGGCAACCTCTGCGTTCTACGGGCCCGCCCCGGACCTTGCAAAGGTCCCCACCATAAAGCCTGCCGTTTTCGGTGTCTACGCTGAAAAGGACGCGCGCATCACCGGTTCCATGCCGCAGTTGAAGGATGCGTTGGACGCGACGCAGGTCAAGCATCAGCTCAAGGTGTACCCGGGCGTGGACCATGCCTTCCATAACGACACAAGCGACCGCTACAACGAGGCCCAGGCCACGGCGGCCTGGAACGACACGTTGGCCTGGTTCAAGGACAACGTATGAGGTCAGTCCGGCAGATCACGTGCCTGGCTGGCCAGTTCAGCCTCCAACGTCTCGATACTGGGGAGGCTCGCAACATATTCGTCGGGCAAGGATTCGGCAATGGAGGTCCGCCACTCCGCGATGCCCACCGGGGCGTTGAATCCACGCAGGGCGTACTCGGCAACCACGCTGTTCTTTTCCTTACATAGCAGCAGGCCGATCGTCGGTTTGTCATCGGGATGGGCCATCAGATCGTCAACGGCTGCCATGTACATGCCTAACTGGCCCAGGAACCCGGGTTCGAACTTCACGGCCTTGAGCTCGATGACCATGTAGCACCGCAATTTCAAATGGTAGAAGAGCAGGTCCGCGAAGAACTCGTCGCCGGCGATCTCCAATCGCACCTGTTCACCAACAAAGGCGAAGCCTTGACCCAGTTCCAACAGGAATTTCTCCACGTGCTGCACCAGTTGAAGCTCCAGTTCCCGTTCGCTCCGACGGTCTGTCATTGCAAGGAAATCAAAGACATACGGATCCTTGGTGGCCTGCTGGGCGAGGTCTGAATCGGCAGGAACCATGGTGGTTTTGAAATTGGTGATGGCCTGCCCGGAACGCTCGTGCAGGCGGGTCTCGATCTGGTGCGTCAGGACGTTGCGCGACCATCCACGTTGGGCAGCTGCCGCTGCGTACCAGAGGCGCGTGGCGGCGTCGTCGAGCTTTTCCAGGAGTGCGATCTGGTGGTACCAGGGCAATGTTGCAAGCGGCGCTTGCAACATTGGAAACTCAGGCCAAGCCTGGGCAAAGCTCTTCATGTACCGCAGGTTCCTGGGGGAGAAGCCCTTTGCGTCGGGGAAGCGCGTTCGGATGTCAGCGGACAATCGGGTGACCACTTTGGCACCCCAGCCCTCCTGCGATTCGCGCTCGGCAAGTTGCCGGCCGATGCTCCAGTAGGAATTGAGCAGCTCGCTGTTCGCTGCCGCCAGAGCGCGGGTGCGGCCTGTCCGGACCTCCTGCGCGACAGTGTTGAGCAGCGCGGGATACCAGTCGGGCATGGATGTCGCGGCCGGGACGCCCGGGAACGACGCTGATGCTTCTGTGGCTGCAGTGACGAGCTCTTGCGAAGGCATAATCTCTCCTGTCGATTGCTATTGCCCTCACGCTAAAGGGAGGCACTGACAGAATGGACTGGTGAGTGAAGCGGGTGAATTTGTGGACTTCACGCTGCAGCGTGAATCGTCCTGGGAGAAGGCCATGGAAGCCCACGGGCGCCTGGGTGGAATGAAGGTCTACGGGGCATCGGTTGGTGCAGTGAGGGGAACGGTGCGGGACGCCCTGAAGCGGCACAAGAATCTAGGCCATGACGACATCACGGCCCTGAGTTCGGAACTGTGGGATGAGCCGGTCTTTGAACGCAGGCTCGCTGCGGTTGTGCTGCTGCAAACCAAGGTAGGAATCCTGGTCAACACGGACCTGACCCGCATTGAGGGCTTCATCAGGCAGGCCGGCACGGAGGAACTGGCCGGTCCTCTGGCGGTGGACGTGGTCAAACCCCTGCTCGCCAGGCTTGAAGGACAGGCGAAGGAACGCGCCGCACGCGTTGTGGAACGCTGGTCCCGGGACACTGATCCGTGGCTCCGCCGGGCCGCGCAACTCGCCACCGACAACTCGAACTCTTGATTAGCCGCAGCCACCGGCTTACCGTTTCATCAACGCATGCCAGGCACCAATTCCGTGAATTGAGAGGCAGGTTGTTCGATGAAATCGCTGTGGTTGGACAGGGAATCCAGCTTCACGTCCGATGCAATCCCCGATGATAAGCACTTTGACACGATAGTGGCGGGCGCAGGGCTCACAGGAATGGTGACGGCCTTGCTGTTGTCCCGATCGGGCCAGCGCGTGGCAGTTTTGGAAGCGCGGACCTTGGGCGCCGCTACCACCGGCAACACCACGGGCAAACTAAGCCTCCTGCAAGGAGGGGCACTCTCGGCGCTGCGTGGCCAGTACTCGCTGAAAGTGGTGCAAGCCTATGTGGAAGCGAATCGCACTGGTCAGGCGTGGCTCATGCGGTATTTGGAAGAGCAGGGCGTCCCGTTTCAGCGCCGGACGGCAGTCACGTTCGCAACCAGCGACGACGGCGGCCAGCGGCTGCGCAAGGAGGCTGCGGTTTCACGGGACGCCGGCTTGGACGTGCACTTCAGCCGTGATCCCGGGCTGCCATTCCCGGTGGTTGAGGCACTGGAACTCGATGACCAGGCGCAGATCCATCCCATGGAAGTCCTGGAAACGCTGGCAAGGGATATCCGGGAGCACGGCGGAATAATTGTTGAGGGTGTCCAGGTGCAGAATGTAGGTTCTGACCTTCCCGTGGAAGTATCCACGCGAAAAGGCGCCTTCACTGCGGACACCGTCGTCATTGCTACTGGCACGCCGATCCTGGACCGCGGACTTTATTTCGCCAAGCTCGAACCCAACCGGTCATACGCTGCGGCTCTTCGGCTTCCAGGCGAAACCCCGCCACCGAGCGGAATGTACCTGAGCATTGATCCACCCACACGTTCCCAACGCACTCACCCGACGCCGGAAGGTGAGTTGTTGCTGGTAGGTGGCTATGGGCATACCGGCGGCCGGGCGGCCTCACCCAAGGCCCACCTGGACGACCTTCTCGCCTGGGCCAACCAGCATTATCCGCGCGCGGAGGTCACCCATACGTGGTCTGCCCAGGACTATCGGCCAACCAACCTCGTTCCCTTTTTCGGCAAGATGCCCCGGGGCCACGGCCGGATCTTTTTCGGCACTGGCTACAACAAGTGGGGCATGAGCAACGGAGTCGCTGCCGCGTTGTCCATTACTTCGGATATTCTGGGCGGCCAGTCTGATTGGGCCAGCGTCATTCACCACCGCGTTACGTCGCCCCAGGGAGCATTGGAAGCCGTTCGCCTCAATGCCAGCGTCGCCAAACGCATGGTTGAGGACAAAGCCAGGGTCAGGAGCAATCCGGAAATCACGGACCAGACCCGACCACCGGAGGGGAGCGGCGTCGTCGGACTTTACAAGGGTGAGCCGGCAGCTGTGTCTACCGTTGATGGCAACGTCTGTATGGTCTCGGCGAGCTGCGCCCACTTGGGAGGTTTGCTGAGCTGGAACGACGCCGAGAAATCCTGGGATTGCCCCCTGCACGGCTCCAGGTACGCACCCGACGGCAAGTATCTCGAAGGACCGGCAACCCACAACCTGCAGAAGTCGCCACTAAAGAAGAAGGACTGACTACGCCAGCCGTTTGACGCGCCGCCGGGCCTGGTCCGCGGTGCGTCGCGCCTGGGTGGCGGCGCGGACTGCCAGCTTCTTCTGCGACTCAGCGGCTTCCGCGTCCCGCGTGATGCCGATCAGTTCAGCTTCGAGGGAAGCCAAACGCTTCTTGACCTCGGCGATCTCGGCCTCGACATCCGAGCGCCTGCCCGCGACTTCCTTGACAACATTCCACGCTGTGGATGCGGCGTCTTCGGCCTCCCTGGCTTCCTGATCGGCTGCCTCAAACTCGGTGCGGGCTTCTTCCAACGCGGCCTGGCGCTTTTGGGCCCGGCGTTCGGCCAGGGATGTTGGGGTTTCCGCAGGTGCTTTCTCTTTCGGCTCCGGCTCTTGTTTCTTCTTGCTCTGGCGTGCCGGTCTGGGTTCGGCGGGCAACTTCACTTTTGGCAGTTCGCCTACATCCGGGATTTCATCGGGATTTGTTGCAGCGACGGCATCTGTCAGGTCCACGGACTCGAAGCCGCTGCTACTTAGTCCGCGCACCAGCCGTCCGGTCGTCACCGCGGCTGCGGCACTGGCGTCGGCCATTGCTGCCCGAAGCGTCTGCTCGACGTCGGCAGCACCAGCCGCACTGAGCGGCGCTCCCAGCCCGCTCGCCAGGTCCTTTGCGGCGTGCACGGCCAAGGTGAGTTGGCCTTGGCGCTGCTGGCCAAGTTCACGGAAGGCTTCAGCGTCTCCCTCCTCTTGTGCTGCACGGAGGGAAGCGCCAAAACGCACGACGTCGTCAATCACCTCGGGCTGGTGGACGGCAAGCATGTTGATGGCCCAGGCGCCTGCCGCGGGCTTTGGCAAGCTGCCGATCTCCTTCGCGAGGTCCTTCTCACCTGCCTCCTTTGCTTGTCGTGCCAAGGCTGTCCGCTCCGCCGTGAATTCACGCGGAAGCACGGCGTATAACTGTCGGGCGGCATCGCGGAGATCCATGACTTCATCCTAGGTGCGCTTGTGCCGCCCCTGGCCGGTAGCCCCCCGGGCACTTGCCCGCGGGATCTGGTCCAGAAGCCAGCGGCGCTTAGGGTAGCCTAAGTCACGTGGACCAGATCATGAGCTTGCCCTTTGGCGTCGCGCTTGCGGCGCTCTTCGCGATTGTCATGATCCGCGTCAATGTCACGTACTGGCTGGGTCGTGGGGCAGTTGCCGGCTTCGCGCACACCCGCTTCGGGGCGTCGCTCCAACAGCCCAAGGCAGCCCGGGCCCAAGCCCTCATTCAGCGTTGGGGTCCGTACGCCGTCGTGCTGTCCTTCCTGACCATCGGCCTGCAGACCGCCGTTAATCTGGCCGCCGGTGCAGCACGGATGCCGTTGCGCCGTTATCTCCCCGCTGCAGTGGTGGGCTCCATCATCTGGGCGGTGCTGTACGCAACTATCGGACTCGCTGCACTTGAGGCGTGGCTTGCGGTAGCTGCGGCGTCGCCGGTTGGTGCCGGGCTGTTGGTGACCGCTGCGGTCGCCGTGATCGTGTGGGTGGTGGTTGCCCGACGGCGTCGGTCCGCTGCCAAATCAGCAGATACAGTGGTCTGAGTTCTACTGCTGGATCGGCGAAAGGCTCGCGTTGACAACTTCACTACCGGAACTGGCGGAGGGCAACTTCTACTACGAATCGTTGGGGGAGGGCCGCTATTGCTCCACGATTCATGCTCAAGGTGCCTGGAATCCGCACGAACAACACATGGCACCTGCCTCCGGCATCATGGCTGACGCCCTCCTGAGGCATGAGCCCCGCGACGACGTCCGCATGGCGCGTATCAGCTACGAGATCCTCGGACTGATACCCGGCGGCGAGTTTCAGGTGACCACCTCAACCCTGCGGCCTGGACGAACCATTGAACTTATCCAGGCTGAGCTTTCCGCTGGGGGCCGCGTGGCCATCCGCGCCGCAGCGTGGCGCATGATCACCAGCGATACAAGTGCTGTGGCGGCGTTCGAAGACGAGGCCATGCCCGCGCCGGACGAATGCAAGTTGTGGGATGGTGCCAGCGTCTGGCCCGGGGGTTACATCCGTTCCCTCGAAATGCGCATCGCCGAAGGCCACCGGCCAGGTTCAGGCAGGGTGTGGATCCGGACCATGCATCCTTTGACGGACAAGGAAGACAGCAGCGATCTTGCCCGGCTCATGGGATTGGTCGATACAGCCAATGGCATCGCCGCACGGGTCCAGCCGGGAGAGAACAGCTATATCTTCCCCAATGTGGATCTGCAGATCCACATGTACCGTGCTCCTTCGGGCGAGTGGCTCGGGGTGGACAACAAAGTCTCCTTCGGTGCCGATGGCATCGGCCTGACGTCCAGCGTGCTCCATGACATCAACGGACCTTTTGGCAGGGCCGAACAAATCCTGACGCTGAGGAAAAGCTGATGAGCGAAGCACGGAATGACCCCGCCGGCGGCCTCGCTCAGCGCTCCAAGCTCACCGTCTACCGCCAAGAGGAATCCCTCGGCGCCGCAGAGGATCTTGATTTTGCGTTGGAGCTGCTGAAGCGGGCCCGCAGCGGGCAACTGGGTCCCTCCCTGCGCTTGTACCGCCCGCAGCCGACCGTTGCCTTTGGCCAGCGCGACGCGAACCTGCCGGGCTTCAGCGCCGCCGAGGATGCCTGCCGGGAGCTCGGCTTCGAGCCCCTCGTGAGGAAAGCCGGTGGACGTGCGGCGGCTTACCACCAGGGCACCCTGGTGATCGATCATATTGAGCCGCACCCTGACGCGATCGTCCGTGCGAAGGCACGCTTCGCCGAGTTCGGTGAGCTGCTGGCAGGTGCCCTCCGGAGCGTCGGCGTCCATGCCGCCGTCGGAGAGATCCCGGGGGAGTACTGCCCCGGGGAGTTCAGCGTGCACGGGGAGGACGCGGAGTTTCCCGCCCATCGCATCAAGCTGATTGGTACAGCCCAGCGGGTGGTGTCCGGCGGTTGGCTGTTCAGCTCCGTGATTGTGGTGGAGAACTCCGGTCCCATCCGTGACGTCCTGACGGCGAGCTACGGCGCGCTTGGCCTGGATTGGGATCCTGCCACCGCCGGTGCTGCAAATGACCTGCTGCCCCACCTGGACGTCAAGACTGTTGAGGACGCTGTTGTTGACGCTTACCGCGGCTACGCAGACGTGGTGGACGGCGACTTCCGCAGTCTTCTGGTTTAGTTGAGCACGCTCTCTGGTTAGTTGAGCACGCTGGGGGCCGGGTTTACGCTGAGGGGATCAGGAACCTAACCACACGAAACCTGGTGGAATGATGGGCCGGAAGAAGCACCCAGTTCAGGATACCGACGTCGACTTGAGCGTCAGCGAACCCAAGAGGTCGGCCGCCGGTTTGCCCAGCCTCAGCGAAACCCTTCCCCACGCGATGGCTCACATGGGCCCTTCCCGCGCATGGAAGACTCTTACGGCGGTCAACCAAAAAGACGGTTTCGACTGCATGAGCTGCGCTTGGCCTGATCCGCCGGAACGCAAGGCTGCCGAATTCTGTGAAAACGGCGCCAAGGCTATCGGGTGGGAGGCGGAGCCTCTGAGGATCCCCACGGAGTTTTGGGCCGGAAACCCGCTGAGTTCCCTGGAATCCCGTTCCGAGTACTGGCTGGGGCAGCAGGGCCGGTTGGTGGAGCCCGTATACAAGGCGGCAGGGTCGGACCACTACGCACCCGTTAGCTGGGAGCGGGCCTTGGACATCATTGCGAACGAGTTGAACGCCCTCGATGATCCAAACGAGGCCACGTTTTACACCAGTGGACGCACCAGCAATGAAGCAGCGTTCCTGTACCAGCTTTTCGTCAGGGCTTTTGGAACCAACAACCTTCCTGACTGTTCCAATATGTGCCACGAGTCCACGGGTGTGGCCATGGGCGAGACCATCGGGGTGGGCAAATCGGCCATCACGTATACGGATTTCGCAAAGTCGGATCTGATCATCATCATGGGACAGAACCCGGGAACCTGCCATCCGCGGATGCTGACCGCATTGGAGGAAGCCAAGCTCGCGGGTGCGTCCATTGTCGCTGTTAATCCGTTGCCCGAGGCTGGCCTGATCAACTTCCGCAACCCCCAACGTGTCCGCGGCCTCGTTGGGAAGGGAACTGACTTGGCTGACCAGTTCCTGCAGATCCGGCTCGCCGGAGATATGGCGCTGTTGCAGGCTGTTTCCAAGCGCGTCCTGGATGCTGAAAGCGCTGCGCCCGGTTCGGTGTTGGACCGCACGTTCATCGATGAGCACTGCCAGGGGTTTGTTGGATTCGCTGCTCACCTGGCAACTTTGCAGGAGCGGGACGTTCTTGCCGCCACAGGCCTGACCAGCGCAGAAATCGATGAACTCGCTGACAGGTACATCCACGCGGACAGGGTCATCATCACGTGGGCCATGGGACTGACCCAGCATAAGAAGGCAGTGCCCACCATCAAGGAGATCATTAATCTCCTTCTGCTCCGCGGCAACATTGGAAAACCGGGCGCTGGCCCTTCGCCAATCCGTGGACACAGCAATGTCCAGGGTGACCGGACCATGGGCATTTGGGAGAAGATGCCGCCGCGGTTCCTTGACGCCTTGCAGGATGAGTTTGGCTTTGAGCCGCCACGGAAGGCCGGTGTTGATTCGGTGGACAGTATTCGTGGAATGCGGGACGGCAGGATCAAGGTCCTCATCGCGCTGGGCGGGAACCTCGTGCATGCGATCTCGGACACCGCGGTTGCTGAGCAGGCTGTGCGTCGGACCAGGCTTTCAGTCCAGATTTCCACCAAACTGAATCGCTCACATGTTGTGGTTGGCGAGCAGGCCCTGATCCTTCCGACCCTTGGCCGGACCGAAATCGACAAGCAGGACGGGATTGAGCAGTTTGTCACCGTAGAGGACACTGTGTGCGCAGTGCACCGCTCCGCCGGGACGCTGGAACCCATCGCCCCGGACGTTCTCTCTGAAGTGGCGATCGTCAGCCGGCTGGCCGAGGCGGTTCTTGATCACAAGGTTCCGGTGGATTGGGCGGGTCTGAGGCGCAACTATGACAGCATCCGTGACCACATTTCCCATGTGGTGCTTGGATTTGATGACTTCAATACCCGCATCCGCGAGCGCGACGGTTTCGTGCTTCCGCATGGCCCGAGGGATTCGCGGACGTTCCCCACAGCAACGGGAAAGGCCATGTTTTCTGTCAATGAGCTGGAAACCATTGAAGTACCGCCGGGGAGACTGCTCCTTCAGACGGTGCGGTCCCATGACCAGTTCAATACGACCACGTACTCCATGAACGATCGTTACCGTGGCATCAAGAAGGGCCGCATGGTCTTGTTGGTGAACCCTGAGGATCTGGCGGGGTTGGGTTTCCAGGATGGCGCCTATGTGGATGTGCACAGCGAAGCCGACGACGGCGTTGACCGGGTGCTTCGACAGTTGCGTTTAGTGGCGTACCCCAGTGCCAGGGGCTGTGCGACTGCCTACTATCCGGAAGCGAATGTGTTGGTGCCGCTGGATTCGACAGCGGAAGGCAGCAATACGCCGGCGTCGAAGTCTGTAATTATTCGTCTTGAACCGGCTGCCGCCCCGATTTTCGAGGCGGCGGCCGGACAGCGGAAGTGAATGCCTTAGGCGACCGGGGTGCTTTAGGCGACCGGGTCTCTTTAGGCTGCGAGGCGGTTTTCTACTTCGGAAGCAGAAGGGTTGGTTGCTGCGGTTCCGTCCGGGAACAGGACGGTGGGGACGGTGCGGTTGCCTCCGTTGAGCTGCTCGACGAGTTCGGCCGTGCCATCTACTTCTTCGATGTTGATCTCGGTGTAGCCGATGCCCTTGGCGTCGAGCTGCTTCTTCAGGCGGTTGCAGTAGCCGCACCAGGTGGTCGAGAACATGGTGATGGTGCCGGAGTCGGGAGTGAAGTCCACAGAGCTCTCCTCAGTATTGGTCGTTTCCACGGGTGATTCGTTGGTATCAACCGTAACCCGCAGCCCAATAATTCCCGTGAGGCCGGGAATCGGGGTTACGTCACATTCCGGGCTGGTGTGTCCTTGGGCGACACGGCAGACTGTTCCCATGTGTGGACGTTATGTAATGGCCCGTGCCGTGGGCGATCTGCTGGCTGACTTTGATGCCGAACTTGAAAACGAGATCGCCCTCGAAAAATCGTGGAATGTAGCTCCAACGGATGCTGTTCCGATTGTGCTGGAAAGGCTCGTGGACGATGGTTTGAAGCGGCAGTTGCATGTTGCACGTTGGGGGCTGGTCCCCTCATGGGCGAAAGATCCCAAAGGCGGCGCTCGCCTGATCAATGCCCGCAGTGAGACTCTCCTGGAGAAGCCGTCGTTCCGAAAAGCTGCTGCGGCCAGGCGCTGCGCTGTTCCCGCAGATGGGTATTACGAGTGGAAGAAGGGCGAGGGAAAGTCCAAGCAGCCGTACTACGTGCATCCGGCGAATGGCGAGGGGCTGGTCTTCGCCGGCCTGTATGAGTGGTGGCGGGACCAATCGATGTCCAACGACGACCCCGACCGGTGGCTGTTGTCCATGTCCATCATCACCGCCGACACCCCGACGTCCGAATCGGCCCGCACCCGCCGCAGTGCCTCTGTCTTTGACGAGCTGACTGCTTTGCATGACCGGGTTCCCTTGCCCATGAGCAGGGAAACGATGGAGGCCTGGCTGGATCCACGCCAGGACGATGCGGCCGGTTTGGTGGACATGGTCCGCTCAAGGGCGCACGATGCCGCTGCTGACTGGACGCTCGACGCTGTGGGGCAAGCGGTCGGAAATGTCCGCAACAACTCACCGGAACTCATTGAACCGGTGGAGGGCCTTTTCTAGCTAGAGCGATTCCGTCACCGGGACGCCGGCTTGGAACTCGCGGCCGTCCGCCTCGCTGAAGGCCGTCATGACGTGGCCTTTGCTGAGCCCATGGATGGCGGACATCGGGAAGTTTCCGGTGATTACGTTCCCGGAGTGTTCCACGCCCTTGATGTCATAGTTTTCCTCGGCACTGAGTGAGTGGTTGAAGGAGTAGAACGAGATCGCTTCTCCATTCATGAACTCAATGCCGAGCCTGCGTTGGGAGGAATAGTCCTCGCTGGCAGCAACAAGGCCCACGACATAAGCGCCGGAGCCCGGTATGTTGCCTTCGATTTCGAATCTCGCAACGAGGTTGTCATCGGCGGCGGAGATACTGACCTGCTTCAGGAGTGCGTCATTGGTACTCATGCCACAATCCTGCTCTGTGGACCCGCCCGCGTCCACCCCTTTGCTTCATCCCTCCAAGAGTCGCCGGACGTTGGCTGCGACTGTGGTTTGGTCCATCGCCTGGCCGCGGCGTGCCGTCAGGAGGTGCATGGCCAACCCGTCGCCATAGTCCGATACGGCTTCTGCGCGGGCCCTTGGGTCAGGAATTCCCAGGGAATCGAGCATCTGTTCAAGAGCTGAAAGCATCCTCCGGTGCCCGGCGGCCACCACCTCGGGTTGGTCAAGGGCAAAGGTGAATCGTGCCCGGGTCAGTTCAGCGTGGTTTTGTACGAGCCCGAGCAGCGCTCCCGCGAGCTGTTCCGCCAAGGCAGCTACCGACGTCGGGAATTCGGACCCACCCTGCTGCTGCAGCAGGAGCGAGTCCCGTTCTTCAACGCGGTCGACGGCGGCAGCTACCAAAGCGGCACGGTTGCGGAAGTAATTGGAGGTCGTTCCGACGGCCACGCCGGCTTCGGCGTCAACGGCCCGGTGGGTGAGTCCCTTCAGGCCTTTGGCGGCCACCACGGCGAGGGCGGCGTCGGCAAGATCGGTTCGTCTGTCCGGCATGGCGAAAGTCTAGTCTTTAACCTCCCAATTACTACAAATGTAGTAGTACATTGGCACCATGAAAAAAGTGGATATCGTCGGTGGTGGCATAGCAGGCCTAGCCCTGGCAGGAACTCTTGATCCCAGTCAGTTCCACGTCACCGTGTACGAACAGCGGGCCGGCCTCCCGGCAGTAGGAACAACCCTGGCCATGTGGCCCGAAGCCCAGGAGGCACTGGCCTCATTGGGGATCCTTGGCGCCGTCCGGGAAAACAGCCCCATCATCAGGGGCGGCGCGCTCCGGAGCGCCACAGGGGTGCCGTGGTTAAGCGTGGAAGGGCAGAACCTTGTGGGTGTCGCCCGCCACACGCTCCTGCGCCTCCTCGACTCAGCCGTACCCCCAACAGTCCAACGACGCATCGAAAAGCTGGACGCGGTTCCAAGCGACGCCCACCTGATAGTGGCGGCAGACGGAGTGCACAGCATGGTGAGGCGCTCCGTGTGGGGCCAATCGCGTGCGGCCAAGCTGACGCCCTACCTCGCCGTTCGAGGCGTCATTGCCGCAGAGCCGGGAAGTGAAACCATAGGTGAGTACTGGGGGCGCGGGGACCTCTTTGGCATAGGCCCTTCAAGCGGCGGAACCAACTGGTATGCATCCTTCCGCTCCGGGATGGGGCCCGAGGGAATTGACGTCGGCGAAGCCCTTGCAATGGCGCGCCGCCGCTACGCCGGGCACTCGCAGGGTATCCAACATGTCCTGCAAGCAGCGGTGCCCGAAACATCATTGGCACAACGCATTTGGACCACCCCGCCGCTATGGCGTTATTCCCGGGGCAATGTGGTCCTCATCGGCGATGCGGCCCACGCCATGGCGCCCAACCTTGGGCGAGGCGCTTGTGAGTCGTTGATAGACGCCGTCACCTTGGGCAAGCTGGTCAACACCCTGCCCCTGGATCGGGCCCTCGATGCCTACAACCGTCAACGCGTGCTACGGACCCAGCAATACCGCATCGGTTCATCCCTGATGATGCGCGTGGCGCTCGCAGAAGGTGCGCAACCCCTGCGCGACAAGCTGCTCGACCTTGCTGCCAAACGAAAGTCCAAAGGGCCCGGAAGGAGCAAAACTTCCCAGTAGGTTTTGTCGGAGGGGCGACGTAAACTGGATATATTCGAACATACATTCGAACGATGATCTTACGATCATCACTGATCCAGGGTGATGCTCACAGGCAAGGAGTGTGGATATGGGGCTTTTCAGTGAGTCCGTGGACGTCATCTGCACGGATACAGGCCAGCCGCAGGAAATCCAGTGGAAAGGAACCCACTACCTCGTCACCAACGAACCCCTCAGATGGTATGAACGACGCCAATGGTGGGTAGAAGAAAGCCGGGCACCACTGGGAAGCGGCGCAGGCCTGGTGGATCACGAGATCTGGCGGGTCCAACTCCAGCGCCCGCAGGACGAAGGGCAAACCGGCAAAACCAAAACCATCACCCTTGACCTCGTCCGCCACCTCGCCAGCGGCCGCTGGCGGCTCCTGCGTATCCACGATGCCGCACCGGCCCAGGCAGTCGAACCAGACGAAGCCGCCTGAACCTTGAGCTTCACACACCTGCACGTCTCCACAGCCTTCAGCGCCCACTACGGCGTCTCCTGGCCAGACGAACTTGCCCAATCAGCCGCAGCAGACGGCGCAACAGCGCTCGCCTGTACTGACCGGGACGGCTTGTACGGCACCATCAAACACCTCAAAGCATGCATGGACGCCGGTATAGACCCCATCATCGGCGTGGACCTCGCCATATTCGACGACGACGGCGACCACCGCACCCAAGTAGCGGGCCGCGTCGTCGTACTCGCCCACGGCAACAACAACGGCGCCGGCTACCGCGCCCTCTGCCGACTCGTCTCAGACGCCCATGCCCGCACCTCCGGTAAAGCCGGGGGAGTAGTGCCCGTTGCCGTAACACGGGCAGAACTCGCATCACGCACACTGGACCCAAAAACCCTCAAACCCGTGCTAACCGTCCTCATAGGACCGGACTCCGATGTAGGCCACGCCATGGGAGGGCGGAAATATCTTCGCCCCCGGACACTCTTCAAACAATGGATCGACGCCATGCCTCCCGGAACAATCGTCGCCGAAGCCGTATCCCACCTCAGCGCCCCTGGAGAACCCCTCAGCACATCCCACGCTGTACGCATGCTCAAACTCGCCCTTGAATACAACATCCCCGCCATCCTCAGCAACGCCGTCCGCTACTGCGCCCAGGATGGCGCCCCCACCGCAGACGTCCTGGACTCTGCACGCACACTAAAATCCCTCCCCGAACTCTCATCGGCCCCACTGCTGCAACCAACGGGCCTGCTCCAACCAACCGGGCAGGGTTGGTTGAAAAACGCCCAACAAATGCTCCAACTCGGCAAGGAAATCATGGGCGCCGCAGGTCAAGGAGCAGCAGGGCTGAACAAGCTGCTCTCCAACACAGAAGCGCTCGCCGACAAATGCCGCATCGATCCCGTCCTGGACATGGGATGGAAAAAGCCCGTTGTTCCCGAAGCTTCCATCATCGGCATCGACCGTGACCCCATGGTGGAACTCACCCAACGATGCGAGGCAGGAATCACCCGGCGCTTCCCCGGCATCAACGGCGATGCGGAAATGCAGATGCGCTCGCGGTTGCAGCATGAGCTGGGGATCATCGACAAACTCGGCTTTGCCTCCTACTTCCTCACTGTTGCGGAAGTATCCAGAATGATCATCGAGATGGGCGTCCGGGTAGCTGCCAGAGGTTCCGGGGCTTCCAGCTTGGTCAACTATCTGATCGACATCAGCCAAGTGGATCCCATCCGCCATGACCTTATTTTTGAACGGTTCCTCTCGGGTCGCCGATCCACCCTTCCCGATATTGACATCGACGTCGAAAGCGCCGAAAGGCACAACGTCTACCGGAAGATCTTCGAGCGCTTCGGAGCCGAACGGGTGACCCTGATGAGCATGCAAAACGGTTACCGGGCCCGTGGTGCTGTCCGCGATGCCGGCATGGCCCTTGGCATGGACGACGGTGAAATCGGCGAAATTGCCAAGCAGTTGTGGCGCTTCTCCGCACGTAAATTCAGGGAGGCATTGGTTGAAAAACCTGAACTTCGTGAATTTGCCGGACGGGTGGAGGCTGGCCGTGAAGGGCCTGGGGGCATGGAGGAAAACCAGCAGTTGGACCTGCTGGTGGATCTCACTGAAAGGTTGGACCGCCTTCCCCGGCACATTTCCATGCACCCGTGCGGTGTGATCCTTGGCGATGCCACGCTCCTGGACAGAACCCCGGTACAGCCCAGCGGGTTGGGTCTGCCCATGAGCCAGTTCGACAAACACGACATGGATCCCATGGGCATGCTCAAACTGGATGTCCTGGGTGTGCGGATGCAAAGTGCCATGGCGTTTGCGGTGCGGGAGGTTATCCGCCTTCATCCGTCCAAAGCGGAGGTAGTGGCTGCTGGACACCATCCGGTGGAGGCGGGAGGCGCTGGTCCGGACTATATTGCCCAGGACGGCAGGATTGATCTCAATGCGGTGCCTTTCGACGACGAGCCCACCTATGAGTTGATCCGCAGTACCCACACCTTGGGCTGCTTCCAGATTGAATCCCCTGGCCAGCGTGAGCTGATTGGGAAGATGGCACCGCGGGAATTCAATGACCTCATCATCGATATTTCCTTGTTCCGCCCTGGCCCCATGAAGTCGGACATGGTCCGCCCGTTCCTTGAACACCGGCATGGGTTCGCACCCGAGGTCTACCCGCACCCGGACCTGAAGCCCGTTTTGCAGGAAACCCATGGCGTCACGGTTTTCCATGAGCAGATCCTGAAGACCTTCCATGTCATGACAGGGTGTGGTTTGGACCGGGCGGACGAGTTTCGTCGGGCCTTGGGTGACGAGCTCCACGAACCTGAAGTAGAGAGGTATTTCCGTCGGGAAGCGATCAAGGGATACTCCCCGGACGTCGTGGACAAAGTGTGGGGAACCCTCAAAGCCTTCGGCAGCTTTGGTTTCTGCAAAGCCCATGGTGCTGCTTTTGCTGTGCCCACCTATCAATCGGCGTGGCTGAAGGCACATCACCCTGAAGCGTTTCTTGCAGGGCTGTGGGAACACGATCCAGGGATGTACCCCAAACGGCTGCTGGTTGCTGAGGCCCGTCGCTTGGGTATTCCCATCCTGCCCTTGGATATCAATCGCAGCCAGGCTGAGTACAGGGTGGAAAGAATCCAGGAAGGCCAGGATTCCGGCAAGCTCGGCATTCGCTTGAGCCTGAACGGAATATATGGACTGTCGGGAGCGGAACTGAAGCGGATCGTGGCTGGTCAACCCTATGATTCCCTCGCGGACCTCCGAGCCAGGGCCAGGGTGAGCAAACCGAATATCAAGAGGCTTGCCCAACTCGGAGCCTTCGATGCCCTGCACCGGGATGCCGGCGGAACTGCAAACCGTGCCGATCTGGTGCAGCACTTGCAGGCCCTCCAGGGCAGTCCCTCCAAGAAGGCCAAGGACGTCATCGAAGGGCAATTATCCCTACCCCTTGGTGATGTGGAGCTGCGGAACCTTGCTGCTGGATTACCTGAGCCCAGCATGGTGGAGAACGTGCGGGCAGAGCTTGATCTCATGGCAGTGGATGTGAGCGAGCATCTTATGGAAAGCCATAGGCCATTGCTGGACAAGCTTGGCGTAACTACGGCGGATAAGCTCCTGGGTCTTCGCAACGGCACCGAGGTACTGGTTGCCGGTGTCCGGATCGCAACTCAGACACCTCCCATGCGTGGTGGGCGCCGGGTGGTGTTCATCAGCATCGACGACGGTACAGGCTGCGTGGATACTGTCTTCTTCCATGAAGCGCAGGAAGAATCGGGTCCGCTCCTGTTCGGTACCCGACTTTTGCTGATCCGCGGAACTACGCGAAGAACAGGTCCCAAGGGAATCAGCCTCAGTGCCAGCAAAGCCTGGGACCTTAGCCGCCCCGAAACTTTGCCGTTTGCCGAAGTCCTGCCACCCGGCGTCGGGCTTCCGCCTGAATTCACTCATTCAGGGCCCCTTGATGGTATCTCCAGGAACCTGGCCATCACGGGCCTCGGGAGCTGAATCGCGGCGTCGGCGCGCTGCTTTGGCCGCCTTCGTCGAAACAGATACGATTGACGATGGCTGGCTGTGGTCCCCGTACGCCACAAGCTATGAAGCCTTCACTATGAATAGGAGACACCCGTGTCAGATGCCCAACAGATCACCCTCATCGTCGATGGCGAAGAGACCAAGGTGACGGAAGGGACTACCGGCGCGGAACTCTTCTTCGAGCGCCGCGACGTCGTAGTTGCCCGTGTCAATGGTGTGCTGAAGGACCTTGACCAGGTTCTCACCGAGGGTGCAGACGTCGAAGGTGTCACCATTGAATCTCCTGACGGACTCAACGTTCTCCGTCACTCCACCGCGCACGTTATGGCCCAGGCCGTCCAGCAGCTGCGGCCTGATGCCAAGCTTGGCATCGGTCCTTACATAACTGACGGCTTCTACTTCGACTTCGACGTCGCCGAGCCGTTCACCCCGGAAGACCTGCGCCAGCTGGAAAAGATGATGCAGAAGATCATCAACCAGAACCAGAAGTTCGTTCGCCGCGTTGTCACTGAAGAAGAAGCCCGCGAAGCCATGGCTGGCGAACCCTACAAGCTGGAGCTGTTGGGCAAGAAGAACGACGCCGCCGACGCCGGAGAAGGCGTGAACGTTGAAGTCGGTGCGGGCGACATCACTATTTACGACAATGTGGACCGCAAGAGCGGCGAAAGCGTCTGGTGCGACCTCTGCCGCGGACCGCACCTGCCCAACACGAAGATCATCTCCAACGCGTTCGCGCTGACGCGCTCATCCTCCGCATACTGGCTGGGCAACCAGAACAACCAGCAGCTTCAGCGAATCTACGGCACCGCATGGCCCACCAAGGAAGCCCTCAAGGCTTACCAGGAACGCATCGCTGAGGCAGAACGCCGCGATCACCGGAAGCTGGGTGTGGAGCTGGATCTGTTCTCGTTCCCGGACGAACTCGGATCGGGCCTTCCTGTGTTCCACCCCAAGGGCGGCATCATCCGCAAGGCCATGGAGGACTACTCCCGTCAGCGCCACGTGGACGCTGGCTATGAGTTTGTTTACACCCCGCACATCACCAAGGGACACCTTTACGAGGTCTCCGGCCACCTTGACTGGTACAAGGACGGCATGTTCCCCGCGATGCAGGTGGATGCCGAGCTCAACGAAGACGGCACTGTGCGCAAGCCCGCGCAGGATTATTACCTGAAGCCGATGAACTGCCCCATGCACAACCTGATCTTCCGCTCACGTGGCCGGTCCTACCGCGAACTGCCCTTGCGCCTGTTCGAATTCGGCTCGGTGTACCGGTACGAGAAATCCGGTGTTGTGCACGGACTGACCCGTGTCCGTGGAATGACACAGGACGACGCCCACATCTACTGCACCCGCGAGCAGATGAAGGACGAACTCACTACAACACTGAACTTCGTTCTTGGCCTTCTCAAGGACTACGGCCTGGATGATTTCTACCTCGAGCTCTCCACCAAGAACGAGGAAAAGTTCGTAGGTGACGACGCCGCCTGGGAGGAAGCCACCCGCACACTCGCCGAGGTTGCGGAGGCCTCCGGGCTGGATCTGGTACCGGACCCGGGTGGAGCAGCATTCTATGGGCCGAAGATCTCCGTTCAGGCAAAGGACGCCCTCGGCAGGACCTGGCAGATGTCCACGATTCAGTTGGACTTCAACCTGCCTGAACGCTTCGAGCTGGAGTACCAGGCAGCCGATGGAACACGCCAGCGTCCCGTCATGATTCACCGCGCACTCTTCGGTTCGGTGGAGCGGTTCATGGGCGTTCTCACCGAGCACTACGCCGGCGCCTTCCCCGCATGGCTGTCTCCCGTCCAAGTGGTGGGCATCCCTGTGGCCGAGGCATTCAACGACTACATGTTCGACGTCGTCGGCCAGTTGAAAGCCGCGGGAATCCGTGCCGAGGTGGACATTTCTTCAGACCGTTTCCCGAAGAAGATCCGCACGGCCAGCAAGGACAAGGTCCCGTTCGTCCTGATCGCCGGCGGTGAGGACGCCGAGGCAGGTGCTGTCTCGTTCCGCTTCCGTGATGGCAGCCAGGATAACGGCGTGCCCGTGGCAGAGGCGGTCCGCAGAATCGTGGACGCCGTCAAGAACCGCGAAAGCTGACGGAACGGACAATAGACGGTGCAGGAGAACACAGGCGCGGCAGCTGACCTTCCGGGCGACGCCGAAGTAACCGATGACTTCGGCTTGGCAGGTGTTCCGGACGCTTTTCAGCGCCTGTGGACTCCCCACCGCATGGCCTACATCAAAGGCGGACAGGACCAGTTCAAGAACAAGGACGACTGCCCGTTCTGTGTGGGACCCACCCGTAGCGATGAGGAGTCCCTCATCGTCTATCGGGGGAGGACCTGCTACGTGGTGCTCAACCTTTTCCCGTACAACCCAGGCCACTTGCTGATCTGCCCCTACCGCCATGTTCCGGACTACACGGACATCACGGTGGAAGAAACGGCGGAATTCTCCGAGCTCACCCAGACAGCCATGCGAGTGCTGCGGAAGGTTTCCAACCCCAGCGGCTTCAACCTGGGCATGAACCAGGGTGTCACCGGTGGAGCAGGAATCGCAGCGCACCTTCACCAGCACGTTGTGCCGCGCTGGGGTGGGGACGGAAACTTTTTCCCCATCATCGCCCAGACCAAGGCCATAACGCAGACACTCGACGAGGTCCGCAAACTGGTGGCCGAAGCCTGGCCGGGGGAGTCGAATGCTCAATAGGCATGCCCGCGGTTTCTTTACTTCCCTTTTCACACCCTTGGCGCGTTGGCTCCTCAAGATTGGCGTGTCTCCTGACGCAGTGACCGTGGCTGGTACAGCAGGAGTCATTCTCGGCGGACTGGTTCTGTATCCGCTGGGATATCTGTGGTGGGGTTCAGTGGTGGTGGCATTCTTCGCGTTCTCGGACGTCGTGGATGGCATTATGGCCCGCTTGCAAGGCC
This sequence comes from Paenarthrobacter sp. 10L412, assembly GCF_056395565.1. Classification (NCBI taxonomy): domain Bacteria; kingdom Bacillati; phylum Actinomycetota; class Actinomycetes; order Micrococcales; family Micrococcaceae; genus Paenarthrobacter; species Paenarthrobacter sp. 10L412. Next base: position 117,481 of record NZ_JBFTJT010000016.1, read on the forward strand.
GAAGCGGCGGCTGGGGAAATTTCCTCGATTCCACCTTGGACCGTTTGGCGGACGGCGCCATCTTTGCAGGGCTGACCATCTGGTTCTTCACCAACGGTGAGGACCCAGCCATTGGTACTGCCGCCGTAGTTTGCCTGGTACTGGGCATGGTGGTTTCCTATGCGCGGGCAAAGGCTGAATCACTGGGCTATCAAGCCAGCGTTGGCATTGCCGAGCGTGCAGAGCGTTTAGCTTCGGTGCTTCTCATCACTGGGCTCACAGGGCTGGGACTTCCAGCAGTGGTGCTCTTCGCCACCCTGATCCTTCTCGCCCTCGCCAGTGTGGTCACTATCGTGCAAAGAATGGCGACTGTCCGCAAGCAAGCGATGGCCGAAGCCTAGGAAACTGTCATGTGACCAGAGCCCGGCAGCGGCAGTTGTGCAGGTGTCCTATGGTCGCCCTCTTCTTGGCCCCCGAATGCGGTAATGAATGTACAGCCACCGGGCAACGTGCGACTAGTATTACTAGTACTTGGTCACCTTGACCTGAAAATCCGGTGTGCGCTGATTGCGGTCGTGTGGCTGCGCGAGCCACCGGCGAAAAGGTCGTTTATCTACCCATAGGGGTTTTTGTGTCTACACCAGATGTAAGCAACGAAGCCGGTTCGTCCGCGAACAGCGTCACGGGCAGCAGCCGCGTTAAGCGGGGCATGGCGGAGATGCTCAAGGGCGGCGTCATCATGGACGTCGTTAACGTCGAGCAGGCCCGCATCGCCGAGGACGCCGGTGCCGTCGCCGTCATGGCGCTCGAGCGCGTACCGGCCGATATCCGCGCCCAGGGTGGCGTGTCCCGCATGTCCGATCCCGACATGATCGATCAGATCATTGCCGCCGTGTCCATCCCGGTCATGGCCAAGGCCCGCATCGGCCACTTCGTCGAAGCCCAGGTCCTGCAGTCCCTCGGTGTGGACTACATCGACGAGTCCGAGGTCCTGACCCCGGCCGACTACGTGAACCACATCGACAAGTGGAACTTCAC